>JAJFUA010000270.1 GCA_021372635.1 Desulfobacteraceae bacterium
CATTGGCGATGTTGTCGCTCACGACTCCAATGGCCTTGCTGAAGCTGTTCATGCCGCTGACACCTATATACATGGCTGAACTGATAGACATGATCCTTCTCCTTTCGCAAACGGGATTTCCGCGACCATCTCATAAAGTTGAATATAATCTCTTCCAGCCCACCGACGTCATGCCGACCGTCGGGCTGCCGCCTATGATGCAGTTCCCACGGATTTCACCTGCGTCACTTCACTCACGGGAATCTGTACTCCGCTCGAACCTTCCAGCACCAGGTAGGCAACACCGTTCTTGAGGGCTATCGAGCCGACCGTCCCCTCGATCCTGCCGCCGATGGAATCGACGTTCCCATTGCTGTCCGTGGCAGAAATCGTACAGGTATAGCTCCCATCCTCGACGGTGCCGCCGGAATCGTTCTTGCCGTCCCACTTGTAGCTGAAGTCGCCTGACGACTGTGTTCCAATATCGATATTTCTTACCGCCTTGCCTGAAGAATCCGCAATCTGGACGCTCACCGAATACTGTTTGGAGGCGCCGTCGCTGGCCGTCGGGAGCGTATAGCTGACGTTGCTGGTCTCGCCGCCGCTCACCGGCAGTGCTCCGTTCTCGGCCACAATCTTCTTGCCGACGAGATCGAGCAGTTGGGAGTTGTTCAACGACGCCACATAGTCTTGCAGTGCCGCCATGTTTGAATTGATCGCAGAAAGCTGCTCAACGGAGGAGAATTGCGCGAGCTGCGACGACAATTCATATGATTGCATCGGATTGTTCGGATCCTGGTACTGCAATTGAGTACAGAAGAGTGTGAGGAAAGAATCCATATTCGACAAGCTGTTCTTGTTGGTAACAGTCGAGGCGGCACTCGACGAAATGTTCGTACCGCTTGTCAGCAATCCGCTTACTGAAGTAGACATCGTATGCCTCCCGGCAATGTTTTTCCTGAATCCTTCATCTGCTCCCGCCCGGATACTCCGGGCCTTCTCTTGCCCAGATGCCAATGAGCAACTTTGAGGCCAACATTAAAAATTTCTTTTTATGATTTATTTTCAGCAAGTTACCAAAGCACCCATCTCCGCTCGCCTCGACTCCTCAAGGAAAAAATTGCTGCAAACGAGCAAATTTTTCCGTTCCCCATCCATCGCCCGGCGTCGAAAATGTTCTTCGGACCATCTCCTCCCATCCGACACTCCTCTCCGCGAACATCCCCTCCCACCCGGCGGTCTCCCGTGTCTTCCCGGAACAACCAACCACCGCTGTAATCCGTCAAAATGTTGACCGATTCCCCATCCGTTTGACGTCACCTTCTCAACTCATCCCTCCTCAACGCCCCGCCCCAGCGCCTCTTTATCCCGTTCCATACGGCGCGTCCCTTTGCTGCGGGCGAGATTTTCGAACATCGAAGCGCAATGCGTGGTGCGGCGGGTTGCACACTCGATTCCCGCCCGGTTTCGCTGGCACATTCATTGCTCAATACCTTCTGCGATATTCCTGCGGTCGGGACTGCCGTCCGCAACCGCACCGAACCACAAGATGGCGGAAAGGTACTCGAGGCATCATGGATCTGGCTACGCTCATCGGGATCGTATGCGCTTTTTCACTCGTGATTGCGTCCATCACGATGGGAAGCGGCATAGGACTCTTTATCGATCTCCCATCGGCCATGATTGTTTTTGGCGGTACGATCGGCGCCACCATGATCCATTATCCCCTCAGGGACTTGCTTCGACTCTTCAAGGTGCTCAAGAACGTATTCTTCTCGAAATTGTGGAATGCGCGCGAAGTCGTCGAGCTGTTCGTCGACTTTTCCCATCGATCGCGACGCGAAGGAATTCTGGCGCTCGAGTCCGAATTGTGGAAAGTCGAAGACAAGTTTTTGACAAAAGGCCTGCAACTGGCCATCGACGGCATGGAACCGGAAGGCATCCGTGAAATACTCGAAACCGAGATCGACTACCTGGAAGAACGCCACCGGGTGGGCGCGGAGATACTCAATACGATGGCGACATTTTTTCCCGCCATGGGACTGATCGGAACGCTGATCGGGCTGATCCAGATGCTGAAGACCATGGAGGACCCGAGCACGATAGGCCCCAGCATGGCGCTGGCGCTGATCACCACCTTCTACGGCGTTGTCGGTGCCAACCTCGTATGCCTTCCGATGGCTGGAAAGCTGAGGAAACGCAGCCAGGAGGAAACCCTTATCAAGGAAATGGTCCTGAGCGGCATCATCTCCATCACCAGCGGCGAAAACCCAAGGATTGTCGAACAGAAGCTGCATTCTTTCATACCGCCGAAGGCACGGGAGAGCCGATATCTATAGTTGTTCGCAATCAGTTGTAAAAAACATTCACCAGATGAAGTGAAAAAGAAGGAGATACACGGATCATGGCTCAGGAAACCGAAGAAACCAAAGAAACCCCTCAACCGAAGTCTTCACCCCTCAAGTTGATCATCATCATTGTGGTGGCCTTGGCTGTCTTAGGCGGGGGAGGCTTTTTCGGTTACCAGATGTTCATCAAGAAGGATTCCCATGCGGAGAGCAAGCCCGAAGCCCCGCCGGTCATCCAGGAAATGGAGACCTACCTGGTCAATCTGAGCGACCCTGGTGGGAAGAGATTCCTCAAGGTCACGATGAAACTGAAGTTGAGCGGACCGCAAAGCACCGCGGAATTCACTACCCGGACCTTCGAACTTAGGGACAACATCCTGACCATTCTCTCCAGCAAGGAAGTCGAGGACATTTCGAGGCCGGAAGACAAGGCCAATCTGAAGCAGGAGATCATGACGCAGCTCAACCGGATCTTGAAGCAGGGCCAGGTGCAGGATGTATACTTCACCGAGTTTTTGATCCAGTAGGCGAAAGAGCGGACCATAATGGAAAAAATCCTTTCACAGGACGAGGTGGATGCCCTTCTCCGCGGGCTCTCCGACGGCGAAATTGAAACGGAGAAAACGGAAGGGACCGAACTCAACGGCATACGCCCCTATGACCTGACGAGTCAGGACAGGATCGTACGCGGTCGCATGCCGACGCTGGAAATCATCAACGATCGTTTCGCCCGGCTCCACCGTGTGACCCTGTCGGGCTCTCTTCGTCGGATTATCGACATCACCGTCACGCAGACCGAGATGATCAAGTTCGGCGAGTTCATCCGAACCCTGCCGGTTCCCACGAGTCTTCACATCCTGAAGCTCGATCCCCTGCGCGGGCATGTTCTCCTGGTCGTCGAAAGCCGCCTCATATTCAACCTCGTGGACTGTTTCTTCGGCGGATCGGGAAGAAGCAGCTTCAAGATAGAAGGCAGGGATTTCACCTCCATCGAGCACCGCGTCATCACCAAGGTCGTGCGCACCGCGCTGAAGGACCTGGACCAGGCATGGAGGCCGGTCACTCCGATCAATTTCCAGTTCGTACGGTCTGAGGTCAACCCGCAGTTTGCGACCATCGTTCCGCCGACCGACCTGGTCATCGTGGTCCACTTCGAAATGGAACTGGACCGGCTGATCGGAAAGATGATTCTGTGCCTGCCCTATTCCACGATCGAACCCATTCGCTCGAAGTTGTATGCCAGCTACCAGAGCGATCAACTCGAGGTGGATGTCGAATGGGCAAGCCGTTTCAAAAAACGCCTTCATGAGGTACCCGTACAGATGCTTGTAGAACTCGGAAAGAGCACGATCAAGGGCAGGGAGCTTCTCAACCTCGAAGTCGGCGACGTCCTCATGCTGGAACATGATGTCAACGACCCGCTCACCGTGAGCATAGAAGGTGTTCCCAAGTTCAGAGCCGTGCCGGGTGTCGCCAAGGGCAATCGGGCATTCCAGGTGGTCGAGGCGGTCCTGCCCGAGGATGTGTAGGAAAATTTCGCCCTTCAACCGGAACACGGCATGCATCTGCCGGATATGAATCGAAGAAAGGTTTGATTATGGGTATGGATAGCGCGCAGTTCCCCACACTGGAAAGCAAGGCGCCGGTAAACAAGGGCCCCAAAAGAGACCTGGACTTTCTCCTCGATATCCCGCTGGAGATCTCGGTCGAACTGGGGCGCACAAGCATGTTGATCAACGACCTCCTCCAACTGGGACAAGGTTCCGTCATCGAGTTGAACAAACTCGCCGGCGAACCGCTCGAAATTCTCATCAACCACAAGCTCATCGCCCGGGGAGAAGCAGTAGTGGTCAACGAGAAATTCGGCGTGCGCATCACCGACATCATCTCTCCCATTGAACGGGTCAAGCAACTCGCCTGACGACCGACTGCCGGAGGCAGCCCCGGCATCGTCGAATGCAGCTCGAATCGTCACAACCATGCAACCGGGAATGTACGAATGCAGGACACGCTGAATTTCGGTTTCCAATTTGCGCAGATGGTCGCCAGCCTGGGCCTGGTACTGGGACTCCTGGCGCTCGTCCTGTACGGATTACGGCGCTGGGGGCACTGGGTCAGGAAGGCCGGTCCGGATTCGATGATCCGCATCGAGGCGCAGCATCCCTTCGGTCCCAAACACCACCTGCTGGTGGTGAGAGTCCAGGAACAATCACTGCTTTTGGGCATATCCCCCCAGGGAATGCACTGCCTCGCCCGCCTGTCGGAAACAACCGCCGAACCTCTCAATACAGAAGACAAACCATGAAATCACGCGTTTCTCTTCAGCAGGCGGCCCGGCTTCGGACGCGATGCGCCTCCAGGCTTTCCCGCACCATGGAGACGGCACCGGGCCGCCCGTCCGAAGCCGTATACCACACGGAACGCCGGGCCGGGACCCGGATGCCGCAATCCCACACAGCATCGTGTTCCTCAGCTTCACGGCCCGAGGTCCATTTTCCGCGTGAGCACAGCCGTAGTGCTAAAGCACGAACGCTGTTCGCCGTTTTGACAGTCGCTCTTGGGCTTTTCGCCGGATTCTTTCTCCTTCCGGCCGCCTCGAGCTGGGCAGCCTCCGTCAATCTTCCCTCCATTCAACTCGACCTGGACGACGCTCAGTCCCCGCAGAAAATATCCGGTGTCCTGCAGATCATCTTCGTGCTGACCATCCTGTCTCTCGCACCGGCCATTTTCATCATGATGACTTCATTCACCCGGCTCGCCATCGTATTCGCCTTTCTGCGCCAGGCGCTCGGCACCCAGCAATCCCCTCCCACCCAGATCATTGTCGGCCTGGCCCTTTTTCTGACCTTCTTCATCATGCAGCCCGTCTGGCAGAGGATCAACCAGGAAGCCATCGTGCCCTACCAGAATCACCAGATATCGGGCGAAGAATTCTTAAAAAGAGGCATGAATCCCCTGAAAGACTTCATGCTCAAACATACGAGGAAGACCGACCTCGCTCTTTTTGTCTCGCTCAGTCAGCAGGACAAACCCAAAAACGTCGAGGCGCTTTCCATCACTACCATCATACCGGCTTTTGTAATCAGCGAACTCAGAACCGCCTTTCAGATCGGATTCCTGATCTATATTCCTTTCATCGTTCTCGATATGGTCGTATCCAGCATTCTTCTCTCCATGGGCATGATGATGCTGCCGCCGACGATGATTTCGCTCCCCTTCAAGCTCATGTTGTTCGTCCTGGTGGATGGATGGAACCTTCTGATCGGATCTCTCATCAAGAGCTTCCAGTGAAAGGATCGGCATGACTTTCGAATTCGTAATCGGGATAGGCCGACAGGCACTGGAAACCATGCTCGTGGTTAGCCTGCCGATTCTGCTGGTAAGCCTTGTGGTCGGCCTGATCATCAGCGTTTTTCAATCCGTCACCCAGATCCAGGAAATGACCATCACCTTTGTACCGAAGATCGTCGTAACTTTCCTGTCTCTCCTGCTCTTCGGCTCCTGGATGCTGACAAAGATGGCAGATTTCTTGCGTGAGGTGATTCTGAACATTCCCTATTGGACCCGCTGAACGTTCGTGCCGGCATGCGGGACCCTGCCCCCGAACGGTGAAGCCGAGAGGCGAAGGGATGTCACCGCCCCTGCATGGGGAGCGGGTATGTGATGGGGCATGAATCTTTTTTCATCCGGGAAGGACGATACGGCAATGCCTCGCGGGACCCCGACGAAACCGGCCAATTCCACAACACGACCGTCTACACGAGGTAACCCGGTAACGCTTTCCAGGTTTTCAACGCGATGTTGAACCTAAGTTTCGGTATCTATGATTTCGCCTTGTTTACCGCCGTCTTCCTGCGGTTGAGTTTTATTGTCTTCATGCTGCCCGTATTCAGCAGCCCTCAAATCCCCAATCAGCTCAAGGCATGCTTCACCATCGCATTTACGGCGATGCTTTACCCCTATCTCCGCGACATCGTCAATCCCCTGGCCTTCGAACCGATATCCCTCGTCACCGTCATTGTGGGGGAAATGATATTCGGTCTGATTTTTTCAATTTCCATCCTCATCATCTTCAGCGCCTTTCAACTCGCCGGCGATCTGGTCACTTCCGAAATGGGATTTGGATTCGCCCAGATGGCAGACCCGCAGAGCGGGGGCAGTTCCATGATCTTCAGCGTCTGGTTTCATCTCATGGCCATGCTGCTTTTCTTCACCCTGAACGGGCACCATATCGTTCTGAAGATCATCGTGGAGAGTTTCCGCTCCGTTCCCATAGGATCTTTCGCGCTCGACGCGGAAATCTTCCAGAAAATCATCGCCCTTTCCACGAGGCTGTTCGTGATCGCCATCAAGATTTCCGCTCCCGTACTCGTCGTTCTTCTCCTCACTTATGTGGGAATGGGCCTGATTGCGAAGTTCGCCCCCCAGATCAATATCCTCACCACCAGCTTTCCCATCACCATTATTGTCGGACTGATCTTCATGAGTTTCTCGGTTCTCGTCTGGGGCAACGCCATGCAGGACTATTACAACCAACTGTACCATTTCCTGCAGAATCTCGTGCGGCGGTGACGAAGACCATCGCGGGCGTCTGGACCGTTTGTCCGTAAGCCGGCTCACAGTGCCGATATGGACAAATTATTGACTGAAGCTGTTATTTTGACGTGTTGATAGGCATTTTCCATGTCGGAAGCTCAGGAAAAAACAGAACAACCAACCGGCAAGAAACTCGGTGATGCCAGAAAAAGAGGGCAAATCCCCAAAAGCCGGGAAATGGTCTCCGTTTGCATCCTGTTCCTTGGCGGATATGCGGCATACCTGAGCGGCGGCCTGATCTACAGCCACTTCAAGGAAATGCTGGAGCAGTACTGGAAACAAGGTTTCACCAGCACCGGCGATTCCGTTCTTGCCGGCGTCACGCTTCTTGGAGTGGTCTCACACCTGTTCATCATGCTTGCCCCTACCCTGCTCGCCGTCCTGGTGACCGCCGTGGCCGTGAGCCTGATCCAGACGAAAGGTTTTCTGTTTTCGCTTGAAGCCCTTCATATCAGCCTCTCCAACCTCAATCCGATCCAGGGATTCAAGCGTTTCACGTCCGTTCGCTCGCTCATCGAACTCGTCAAATCCATTCTCAAGCTTCTCGTCGTGGCCTACGTCGTCTATTCGGTTTTCGATTCGGAGCGGCACATACTCCTGACGCTCCCGAGCCGCACCGTATCCGACTTGCTCTCCATCTGCGGCAGTCTGTCGATGAAGATCCTCGTGCGCGTCGGCGGAATCATGTTCGCCATAAGTCTTCTGGATTCCTATTATCAGAAATGGCAGCACCACAAGGACCTCCGGATGACCAAACAGGAAGTGAAGGAAGAGAACAAGCAGAACGAAGGAAACCCGGAGATCAAGTCCCGCATCAAATCCATCCAGCGCAGCCTGGCCAGGCAGCGAATGCTTTCGAAAATTAAGAAGGCGAACGTGGTCGTCACCAATCCAACCCACTTTGCGGTGGCTTTGCTCTACAAGCCCGGGATGGAAGCCCCCGTGGTCATCGGCAAGGGAATCGATTTCCTTGCCTTTAAAATCATCAAGATAGCCAGGAAGCACCGTGTACCGGTGGTCCAGAACCCTCCCTTGGCACGTGCTTTGTATAAACAGGTTAAGCTCGAAGGGACCATCCCCGGGGAACTATACAGGGCGGTGGCGAAAGTACTGGCTTACGTCTTCCAACAACAGAAGCAGCACACCAGGTAAGGGCAGATGGCTACGACGCAGAACGTTTCAAACGTGTGGATCGGACGGCTGAAGGATGTTTCGGACAGCGATGCCGTAATGGGTATCGGAGTCATCGTGATCCTCTCCGTTATGCTTCTGCCCCTGCCGGGCCAATTTCTTGACCTCCTGCTGGCAGTCAATATTTCATCGGGGCTGATCATTCTGCTGACGGCGATCTACAGCGTCAAACCGCTCGACTTCGTCGTCTTTCCCTCTCTCCTTCTCATCACGACGCTTTTCCGCATTGCGCTGAACGTGGCAAGCACCCGCCTGGTCCTTCTCCACGGGCACGAGGGTTCCACCGCTGCGGGGCAGATCATCCATGCCTTCGGAAACTTCGTCGTCGGCGGCAACTATGTCGTCGGATTCATCATGTTCATCATACTCGTCATCGTAAACTTCATGGTGATCACCAAGGGCACGGAGCGCATCTCGGAAGTGGCCGCCCGCTTCACCCTCGACGCCATGCCGGGAAAGCAGATGAGCATCGATGCGGATCTGAATTCCGGCGTGATCGATGACAAGGAAGCACGCAAACGCAGGAATCTCATTCGCCAGGAAGCGGATTTCTACGGCACGATGGACGGCGCCAGCAAGTTCGTTCGAGGCGACGCCATCGCGGGGATCCTGATCACCTTCATCAATATCCTGGGCGGCCTCGCCATCGGCGTCCTTCAAAACGGCATGCCCATCGTCGAGGCACTGAAGAATTACTCCCTGCTGACCGTGGGCGACGGTCTCGTTTCCCAGATTCCCGCTCTCGTGATCTCGACCTCCGCCGGTATTCTCGTGAGCCGGGCGGCGACCGATATGGGCATGGGTCAGGCTTTTAGCAAGCAGTTCAGCATGCAGCCTAAGCCGCTGGCACTGACGGGCGTGATGCTCTATTTTCTGGCGATCGTTCCCGGTTTTCCGCTCCTCCCGCTGTTTCTCGTCGGCTCGCTGCTGCTCTTCCTCGCTTATACGATCTCCAAGAAGGCGGCGCGCAAAGAAGCGGCCGAGGACTCGCCCGCCCCCTCGGAAGCCGAACGCTCGCCGGAGAATGCGGAACTTCCGCCGCCCGTGGATGTCCTCGAATTCGAACTCGGCTACGGCCTCATCCCCCTCGTCGACGAATCCCAGAACGGCGATCTGCTTCCCAGGATCAAGGCTATCCGCCAGCAGCTTGCCATGGAACACGGCATAATCGTTCCACCGCTTCATGTACGAGACAATCTCCAGCTCAAGCCCTCCGAGTATCGCCTGCTCCTCAAAGGCAACGCGGTTGCCAGGGGAGACCTGATGATCGGCCATTATCTTGCGCTCAGCCCGGGCGACACGGCCTCTCCGGTGAAAGGCGTAGCCACCAGGGATCCGGCGTTCGATCTGCCCGCAGTGTGGATACCCGAAGCAAGACGCGAGGAAGCGATGAGGGCCGGCTATACGGTCATCGACCCGTCCACGGTGGTCGCTACGCACCTGACGGAACTCTTCAAGAAGCATGCGGACGAAATGCTGAGCCGGCAGACGGTCCAGAGGCTGATGGACAACCTGGCGGAATCGCAACCCAAACTCGTCGAGGAACTCATTCCCGGCCTGCTTCCGGTCGGAACGATCCAGAAGGTTCTCCAGAACCTCATCAGGGAGCGGGTCATCATCCGCGATCTGCAGACAATTTGCGAAACTCTGGCCGACAACGCCATCATGACGAAGGATGCGGATGTCCTGACGGAATACGTACGGCAGAAACTGGCAAGGACCGTCACCAAGCCCTATGAGACGGAAGACGGCAAACTGCATATCCTTTCGCTCCAGCAGGGACTTGAGGAACGCATGAGCAGGGGCATACAAAAGACGGAGCACGGGTCCTTCCTGAGCCTGGATCCGGCTCTGCTGCACCAGTTCATCCAGTCGGCGAGCGAGGAGGTGAAAAAGGTGGTCAGTGCGGGGTACCACCCCGTGATTCTCTGCTCTCCGCTTCTCAGGCGTCACTTGAAAAGGCTTATGGAACGTTTTCTTCCCGACGTGGCTTTCATCAGCCACAACGAGTTGGGCAGCCCTCTCGAGATTCAGTCTATCGGAGTGATCAGGGTGGACCATGCAAGTTAAAAGCTACAAAGCACCCACTATCGCTCAGGCGCTGGACCTGGTTAAGAAAGAGCTGGGACCGGACGCCATCATCCTGGGCAACAAGCAGATCACGGTCTCGCCGAACGAATCCTACGTGGAAGTCACGGCCGCGGCTGAACCGGAGAGCTTCGAAGCCCCCGCGAACAACCGCTTTCCCGGCGGTGAAGGGAAGATCGAAGAGGACATCCAGGAGATCAAGAGCTTTCTCTCGCTGCTCGTTTCCTCCAAGGACTATTTCTCTCAACTCCAGTCGCAGCAGCCGCTTGCCGAAATCTACCACGGCCTTCTCATGCGCGGCCTGGATGAAAGACACGCCTTCCTGCTGCTCAACAAGGCCGTTTCGCAGATGGAAGGGCCGCACGCCTCCAAGCAGCAGATCATCGAAACATTCAGCAGGTTGTTCCTGGAGCGGATCAAGCTTTCCAGGCCGTTTCAGAACATCGTTCCCTCGAACGACACGAGCCCGTGCTTCGTTTTCCTGGGTCCGACGGGAGTCGGCAAGACAACGTCGCTCGCAAAGCTCGCCGCCTACCTCAAAATCAAGCGGCAACTGGAAGTCGGCATCATTTCCATCGACACCTATCGGATCGGCGCCGTCGATCAGCTACAGACCTACGCGAGCATTCTCGACATTCCCCTCATCGTTGCCCAGAGCAAGGCCGAACTCAACCATGCGCGGGACCAGTTCCGCCATCACGACGTCGTTCTGGTCGACACGACCGGCAAGAATTTCCTTCACAAGAAACACGTTCAGGACATCTCTCAACTTTTTTCGGAGCGGGACAACACGCACCATTTCCTCGTGCTAGGCGCTACGGGAAAAGACGATGACCTGAAGCAGACCATTTTGCACTTCCGCAACATAGAAATACACAGCCTCATCTTCACAAAGGTGGATGAGACGATCAACCATGGAAGCATCGTCAACCAACTCCTCCGCTTCCCCTTCCCGGTATCCTATCTCGGTACGGGCCAGCGGGTGCCTGAGGACATTGAACTGGCAACGCACAAGCGAATACTTTCATTTCTCTTCCCTGTAAGGAAGTGACCCGAATGACGGAAAGGGGCTGTATGGATCAAGCAGTCGGATTGCGGAAAAAAGGAGATGGGCAGAACCATTGGAACGGCTCGTCTCTCCGGCAGTCCAAGTCCATCGACCAGAAGCCGATCCGCGCCATGG
>JAJFUA010000278.1 GCA_021372635.1 Desulfobacteraceae bacterium
GTTTGCCGATACCGGCATTTCATTGTTGTTCCGGCAGAGCTATCAGTATGGCACGAAGAAAGACAATATCGTCGTCAAAGCCGTCGGAGGGGCTCAGATCCTGGACGAAAACGGGGTCTTCAACATAGGGAAGCGCAACTATGTAGCCATGCGCAAGATTTTCTGGCGCAACAACGTGATGATCGCCGCCGAACACGTGGGGGGAAGCGTCAATCGCACGGTGCGCCTGGAGATGTCTACGGGCAGGGTTTTTATAAAAGTTTCCGGGCTGGGCGAACTGGAGCTTTAGGCTCCCGGGTTTTCGGCGAAGAATCGCACGGGGGACGGACGGCGGCGAACATTGATACCATCAGAACGACCGATAGGCTCGAAAAGAGGCGACCATGTCGTACAATGTTTTGATCGTGGATGATTCCAAGTCTATGCGTAAGGTACTCGTGAAGGTGCTGTTGGTCTCGGGCTTCAACGTCGGAGAATATCTGGAAGCTTCCAACGGTCAGGAGGCGCTGGAAATGCTTGAGAATCACTGGGTCGACGTGGTGCTTTCAGATATTCACATGCCCGTCATGGACGGGTTCGGCCTGATTCGGGCCCTGAGAGCGAAAGAGGCCTATAAGGATCTGCCGGTGGTATTTATCACGACGGAAGCCAACGAGCACCGGTTGCAGGAAGTGATGGATCTGGGGGCTACGGGCTATATTCGCAAACCGTTCCGTCCGGAGTCTATCCGGGCCCTATTGTCCAAGGTCATGGGAGATGCGGATGAGTGTCGAGTGGCGATCAGCGATGAGGGCTGCGATTTCTGAGGTCCTCGAAACCATGTTTTTTTCACTGGCCGAATTCGACGACTGTTCGGAGCCGGCTTCGGCTTATGACTACGGCGCGTCCATAAGCCTGTTCAAAGAAGAGCGGCGGATGGAAATCCAGTTCAAACTGAAGGCGGCTTTTGCGCGGATGATCACGGCCAACCTTCTGGGAATCGACGAAGAGGCAGTGACGACGGAGGATCTCGAGGATACCTTGAAGGAACTGGCGAACATGGTAGGAGGCAATTACCAGGCCCGTTTGGCCGATACATCCTGGCGGCTGGGTATTCCATCCCTGGTGCAAGCCGACGAACCGTGCGGTGGTGGGGCATCGGAACTGGTTTTTTCGTGTTTCGGTGAACCTGCGGGCGCGTTGGAGTTCCGTTCCGACGCTTCCGGAGAGAACGCGCCGCTGTGAAGGAGAGGTGAGCGGTGGCCGAAACCGATACCAACTATCCACAACCCCAGGAATATTTTCTCCAGCCCGGGTATATTTACGTTCCCCGGACTCCCACCCTCATCTCCACGGTGCTGGGATCTTGCGTGGCCGTGTGCATCTGGGACAGAAAAAAGGAATACGGCGGGATGAACCATTTCCTTTATCCCTCAACGCGCGATTCCGCCAAGTCCACGGCCCAGTACGGCAATGTTTCGACGAAAGCCCTGGTGGAGTTTTTCCTCGACGACGGCTGCAATCCGAAGAACCTGGAGGCGCAGATTTTCGGGGGAGCGTTTCTGCCGGACGGGCCGGAGCGATCCGCGGAGGTGAGCCGGGAAAACGTGAACATGGCACGCACGATGCTTCAGAAAAGCAAAGTTCGAGTTGTTTCCGAAGATGTGGGGGGCAGCAAGGGCAGAAAGCTGGTCTATAACAGCCTCAGCAATGAGGTGCTTATCATCCGGGTGGATACGATTCGCAAAAGCGACTGGTATCCCTACGAAGGAAAGCGCCGGTAAGGGAAGCATCGGTAATGAAGCAGATCAAGGTGCTCATCGTCGACGATTCGGCGATCGTCAGAAAGATCTTTTCCCAGGAACTTTCGAAGCACAAGGATATCGAAGTCGTGGGAACGGCGCCTGACCCCTACGTGGCCCGGGACAAGATCGTCAAGCTCAAACCGGACGTGATCACCCTCGACATTGAAATGCCCCGCATGGACGGCCTCAGCTTCCTGCGGAAGCTGATGAAATATTATCCCATTCCGACGATCATCGTGAGTTCCCTGACGCCCGCCAACAGCGAAATGGCCCTCGAGGCGATGGAGTTCGGTGCGGTGGAAGTCCTTGCAAAGCCCGGCGGGTCCTACTCCGTCGGGGACATGAGCGTGCAGCTGGTTGAAAAGATCCGGGCCGTATCCAATGCCCGCATGAGGGTCCTGCCGCCCGCAGGCGATGGTGCCGCCGCGTCCGGTGAAGAGGCGCGGGAATACAGCCGGGCTCTCAAACGGACCACTCACAAGGTGATCGCCATCGGTGCCTCCACCGGCGGGACGGAAGCCCTCAAGGCCGTGCTCACCCAGATGCCCCCGAACAGCCCCGGCATCGTCATCGTGCAGCACATGCCTCCCCGGTTCACGACCGCCTTTGCAAACCGGCTCAACGGGTTGTGCGCCATCGAGGTGCGGGAGGCGAAAAACGGCGACAGCGTGCTGCCCGGCCTGGCCTTGATCGCTCCGGGAAACTACCACATGCTTTTGAAACGGGTTGGGGGCAGTTACAACGTGGAAGTCAAAACCGGGCCCCTCGTCTGCCATCAGCGCCCCTCGGTGGATGTCCTCTTCCATTCCGTCGCGAGGTATGCGGGATCGAACGCGCTGGGCGTCATCATGACCGGGATGGGGCGGGATGGGGCCGTGGGATTGCTCGAAATGCGCCAGGCGGGCGCCAGCACCATCGCCCAGGACGAGGCGAGCTGTGTCGTGTTTGGAATGCCCAAGGAAGCCATAAAGCAGGGAGCGGTGGACCATGTTGTTCCCCTGAGGGAAATCCCCCGAACGCTATTGGATTTGCTTGCCTCGGAATCGTGATCAGGGCCGGATTTGCCTGTAGGACAAGCGATGCCGTCGATGATTTGACCGCAGAAAAGGAGTGCTCAGTGTCTTACAAAGAATTAACAGTGTTGGTTGTAGATGACTTTTCCACGATGCGGCGCATCATGCGCAATATCCTGCGCGATCTCGAGTTCAAAACCATCCTTGAGGCGGAAGACGGGTCTGCGGCATTGACGGTCCTGGAAACCCACAAGGTGGATTTGATCATCTCGGACTGGAATATGCCGAAAATGACCGGCCTGGATTTACTGAAAGCCGTCCGCGGCGACGAAAGATTCAAGGATACCCCGTTTCTCATGGTTACCGCAGAAGCTCAGAAGGAAAACGTCATCGAAGCGGTCAAGGCGCGCGTAAGCAATTATATCGTCAAACCGTTTACCGCCGCGACACTGTCTGAAAAACTCGTGAAGATCGTTCCCCAGGAATAATGCCTGTATTTGTGGATCGACTGATGCAGAAGAGGCCGCGACAATGATGCAGAGTATTCTGGAACAGCTGGTGGATGGGGTTGTTGACGGGCCCGACGACTTGATGGGGATAGGCGAATGTCTCAATCTTCTGGACAGACTGGAGGGTTGCGACGAATTTCCCAGGGAATGGTCTCCGGAGCTGGCTCAGGTCAGGAAGCTTTTCAACCGCCTCATCCTGGAGGATTCACCCGATCCGCAGGCCGACTGGACGGAAATCCGCAGGCGGATGACGTCCCTGCATGACGGGCGTGGGGAGGGGGAGCCGCCGGCTGGAATCGAGATGAAGCCGCCCAACGTGGATTGGCAGAATATCGAACGCCTGGTGGACGATCTGAGTCCGCAGCAGGTCGGGGGGAAGGCGCCGGAGGCGCCCGCCGAAGAGGATTCTGCCGGGAGCCGGGTCCCTGCGGCCGAAGAGGCGCCCGAAACGATGGAGATCCAGGATCCCGAACTCCTGAAGGATTTCATCGAGGAGGCGCGCGAGCACCTGTCCGCCATCGAGCTGAACATGCTTTCGCTCGAAGCCGATCCCCGTGACCAGGAAGCCATCAACGCCGTCTTTCGGCCTTTCCACAGCATCAAAGGCGTGGCCGGTTTTCTGAACCTCAAGGATATCCATCACCTGAGCCACGAGGTCGAGAATCTCCTGGATGCCGCCCGGGCGGGAACCCTGGTCATCTCGGACGCGGTCATCGACATCGTCCTGACCGCGGTCGACATCCTCAAGGTGCTGCTGGGCGAATTGGAAGAGGTCCAGGGTCAGGATACCCCCATTTTGAAGGCATCGCCCCTGGTGGCTCCCTTTCTGGAGCGGGTCAAGAACTTCGGCTCGGACGAACCCGTGGAAGCGGGCACTCCGATGCGCAAGGTCGGAAGAATCCTGGTGGAACATGGCGTGGTGGATTCCGACACCGTCGAATCCATGGCCGAACGCACGAAGGTCACCGGCAACAAACTCGGGGAAGAACTCGTCCTCGAAGGGGCCGCAAGTCCCAGGGACGTATCCAGGGCGCTTCGCGAACAGCGGCGTACCAAGGAAAACGCGGCGTCCGTCCGCATCGACACCCTGAAGCTCGACAACCTCGTGGACATGGTCGGCGAACTGGTCATCGCCCAGTCCATGGTGCTCCAGAACCCGGATGTGCTTCGCATCAAGGACCAGAAACTCCAGAAGGACAGCGTC
>JAJFUA010000288.1 GCA_021372635.1 Desulfobacteraceae bacterium
CTTTGGGGCGGTGGCTTTAGCGAGGAGGTCACACCCGTTCCCATCCCGAACACGGTCGTTAAGCTCCTCAGCGCCGATGGTACTGCGTGAGTGATTGCGTGGGAGAGTAGGTCGCCGCCGCCCCAATCTTTTTTTCCCCGCCGATGGTTTTGACCATCTTTCAAGGTTCTCCAGGGCTCCGTCCCGCAAAAAGCTTCCTTCCTGAATCCCTGCTTTTGCATCACTTTCCGCGCCAGCCCGTTCCACGCCGGTTCTTTCTCAGAATCACACCTGAACTGAGCGATTCTGTCGAGCGAAGCGGGATATTTACATCCAGGCAAATCCCGGCGGCTGAGCAGAACGTCGCCAGAGTTCATCAAAATGCAGAGGATTCCAGATCGCTTCGGGAATCTTGAGAATCACCTTCCGGCATGGCGAACAATTTTGACCGCAATGTCGACGATCTTCCTGCGAAAAGTACGGTGGGTTGGGGTGAGCGACAGAGGCTCGAAAGCGAACCCCAACCTACCCGGCTGTTCAATTTAACGCTGATCGAACTCGTGTCGCCTGTCAAAATGGCATCACGGTCTCTTTCCCCCTGCAGGGTGGGCACGATGAAGCTGTGCCCCCCTTGTATCTATGGCTCCAGGGGAAGTCGTGTCCAGCCCGCCGAAGCCAAACCGAAGTCGACAGGGGGCGAACCGTCGATCCTGGAATGACCTTGGGCGCAACCTGGCATTGGATGAATAGCCAGGGGGATTCCCCGCCGTGAGCGATGCGATGGAGCGAAGGATGGGGGCCTTTTGGGGTGATGCCCGGGGATTTTCCCACTGTACGGCGTCAGGGGCCTTGTGCGCGTCCGGCCTGGCCTGGGGATCCGCTACAGCTCCACCTGCATACCCAGTTCGACCACGCGGTGCGGAGGCACGTCGAAGTAGGCCGTCGCCGTGTTCGAATTCCGGGACATGAAGGCGAAGAGTGCCTTCCGCCAGCGGGACATCCTTGTGGGACCTCCGATGAGGAGCACTTCGCGGCTCAGATAGAAGGAAGTGCTGGCGATTTCAGTCGAGAGCCCCTTGTAGGAGGCAAGACGCATGATTTTCGGCACGTCCGGCTTTTCCATGTACCCGAAGGACGCGATGACGCGGAAGAAACCCTGCCCGAGTTGCTGCAGAACGATTTTTTCGCCGTCCGGTATGGTGGGAGTGTCCGTGGAGCGGATGGAAAGCAGGACGACCTTGTCGTGCAGAACCTGGCTGTGTTTGTAGTGGTGCAGCAGGGAATTGGGGATACCGATGGGAGAGACGGAGAGGAACACGGAAGTGCCCCGCACCCTCACGGGATTGTGGCTGGCAACATCCTGGAGGAACACGTCCACGGGAAGTCGGGAGGCGAGCATCCTCCGGGCCAGGGCCGCGCGGCCGTCCCTCCAGGTGGTCATGGCCGTGGCGACGACTCCCGCGATCGTCAGGGTGACCCAGCCGCCGTCCAGGATCTTCAAAAGGTTCGATCCGAAGAAGGAAGCGTCGAAGATCAGGAAAAAGACCAGCAGAGGGACGGCCTTCAGAAGAGACCATTCCCAGGTCTTGGTTATCACGAAGAAAAAGAGGATGGAGGTGAACGCCATGTCGGCGGTGACGGCAATGCCGTAGGCGCCGGCCAAGCCGCTCGATTTCTGGAAAGCGAGCACAAGGCCGATGCACGAGACCATCATGAGGTAATTCACTTCGGGAATATAGACCTGCCCCTGAGTCTGACTCGAGGTGTGAACGATCCTCATCCGGGGACAGAAGCCGAGTTGTATGGCCTGCTGGGTGAGCGAGAAGATTCCGGAGATCATCGACTGGGAGGCGATGACCGTGGCTATGGTCGCGAGGGCCACCATGGGATAGATCAAGGGCCTTGGAACCATTCCGTAGAAGGGGTTGAAGGCGAAGTTGTGATCCGTCAACAGGAGCGCCCCTTGCCCCATGTAGTTGAGAATGAGGGCGGGATAGGCGATGCCGAGCCAGGAGATGCGGATGGGAGTTCGCCCGAAGTGCCCCATGTCGGCGTACAGCGCTTCGCCGCCCGTGATGCAGAGAACGACGGACCCGAGGACCAGCATGCCGTGAAAATGATTTACGGCAAAGAACTGGAAGGCGTACCAGGGATTGACTGCCGCCAGGATGTCCGGCCTCTGGACGAGCTGGCGCAGGCCCAGGCAGGCGATGGTGCAGAACCAGACTACCATGACCGGCCCGAAGACGTTGCCGATGACCCCGGTTCCGCGGTGCTGCATGAGAAAGAGGACCAGGAGAATGCCGCAGGTGATCGGGAGCACGAACGGGCGTGCCGCCTCCGTGGCTACTTCCAGGCCCTCGACGGCGGAAAGCACCGAGATGGCCGGAGTGATGACGCCGTCGCCGTAAAGAAGCGATGCGCCCAGGATGGCGCCGAAAACCACGACCGCATAGACCCGCGGGGAGACTCTCGAAGGATCGTTCGGAATGAGTGCGAGCAGGGCGAAGACTCCGCCCATGTGGTGATTGTCCGCGCGCATGACGAAGATGACATACTTGACGCACACCACGATCGTCATCGACCAGAAAATGAGCGAGATCACGCCGAAGATATTCTGTTCGCTCAGGGCGATGCCGTGGATTCCATGGAAACATTCCCGCACGGAGTACAGCGGGCTCGTTCCGATGTCGCCGTACACGACGCCGAGGGCGCAGAGCGCCAGGAAGAGGTTGGCGGGTGAAAAGGGGGATTCCGCCTTCTGAGCCGAATTCGCTGCGGTCGACTGATCCTGGTTTTTAGACATCGATGGGCAGTCCGGGTTCCATAAAATCAACGATGAGCATTGCGTCTGCGAGGCCGGCCATCCGGGCGTTTTCCCCGCCCTCGGCACACAAGAACCCGCGTCACAGTTCCGCGCAACACCGGCCTCCTCACGAAAGCGCTCGTGGAAAGACAAACCTTGGTTTGTGGGAAAATGTAAAAGAAATTCACTTCCGACTTATACTAGAACTCGGTTGTCAAGTCCACTCTTCGATTACAACCATTCGCCGGCACCCGCCCGCTTTTGCGGCGGGGCGGCGGCTCATGGGAAACGGGCGGTGTGATCGTGCTGCGGCAGGTTTCTTGCCAGGCCGGCGGGGCCTTTCCCCGGCGGTTTCGTTTGTGCCGTCCGGGCAAGGAATGATATATTGGCGCAACAAGGCGAATGTACCATTAATTCCATGAAAATGGCACGGAATCGAGCCCGGAGGTTCGCAAACATGACAGGCGTCGCCAACGGCAAAGTGGGGATCAGGCTTTCCTTGATCAGCGCCGCGGTTCTTCTCGCGCTGCTTCTTCTCATCGGGCTCCAGTTCGACGGCGGGGAATCCGGCCCGGAAAGCCTGGTCAGGAACCTGGCCATGAAGCAGGAAGTCCTGTCCCGCATGAGGATCAACATCATCAAGTCGGCCGATGTCGAAAAGGGCGCCGTCATGGCCGATTCGGACGAAATGTCCAGGGCGCTCGCCGGCCAGTCGGCCGAGGTGGCCGATGCCGTGGAGCGCGACCGGGCTGAACTGGCACGCCTGGTCGAACGGAATCACACGGCCGCGGAGATGAACCTGCTCAAGGAATTCAACGGGTGCTGGACCGACTTGAGAAAAATCGACAAGGTCCTTCTCGGATTTGCCGTCGAGAACACGAACGTCAAGGCTTTCACTCTGTCCTTCACGAAGGGCAGGGAGGATATGGAGAATTTCAGGAAGAGTCTTACGAGCGTGATCCAACGGAGCGGCCGGGACGGCGGCCCGCTGATCCAGTTCGCGTGGGACGCTCTTGCGGCCGCTTCTCAGGTGCAGAGCCTGCATGCGCTGCATATCGCCACCAGAAGCGACGTGGAAATGGACAAAATCGAGACGGAAATCCGCCGCTCCAACGAAATCGTCAAGAATTCCCTGAGAAAAATGGAAGAAATCCTGCCCGAAGGAAGCCGTGGGGAATTGAAGGATGCTGCCGCGGCCTACGCCGATTTCGAGGCGGTGACCGCCAGGGTGGTCAAGCTCTCGCGGCAGAATACCAACCTCAAGTCCTTCGAGCTGTCCCTGGGCCGCAAGAGGAAGGCGACGGCCCGGTGCGACGAAATCCTGAGCAGCCTGCAAAAAAACGTGCAGACCAGGAGCTACGAAGCGACCCGCTAGTCCTTTTCCCTTTCCACGGGCGGCGCCGGAGGAGCCTCCGGCATTGGGACCCGGTCGCGCTTGACGAGTATCCGTTTCCGGTCGGACATATCGCCGACGAGCTTGCGCAGGGGCGGCGGGTGCCGACAATCTGGCCGGCCCTGGCAAGCTTCTGATTTTCGACGAGATCGACGATTTCTATTTCGTATCGGCTGTAAAGGTGCTCCTCACAGGTTCTCTTGAGATTTGCGAAGGCCTCCAGCGACATCGGCGTATGCCCTGCGACATGGAGTCTGAGCAGGTACCTTTCGTCTTCCCGTTCGCTCATTCCTTCCTCCCGGACCTCGTAGTCTGCGGCGAGGATGGCCATTTGCAGCTCCATTTCCTTTTTCCTGCGGTCCAATTCGCGCCTCATCCGGGCTCTACCCTCCGGCCGGCGCCAGGGCTCGGGAACGTTAATTTCGAGCCTGAAAACCCACCCTCCGGGAGGGAACTTTTCAGACAAACGGCATTGAGGGGGGATTGAGGAGGGAACCGTGTGCCCACGCGATGCTGTTGTTGCGGCAGGGGGCCGGGGCGATGGTGCGGGGGGGGGGTAGAAGATCGCAGGGTAGTTTGTGAAAATATTCTCGCCACGATTGTGACAATATTCGCTAATGCACTGTTTTCCCTTGACTTTGCCATATGGAACGATTATTCAAATAATGTCGCTCAAACCGGCGTTTCATCGGGAGACGATTTCGACGGGTGCCGAGATTGAGCCCGAGAGAGTGTCGGCAGGGACAAAACATGCACAATCGGCGTCAGGGAGAGACGTTCTTGCTTATTACCTGTTCCTGGTCTTTCGATTCTGCAATCTCCTCGTAACTACTGTATTCATTGCCTCTTGCTCGCTCGGGTTGCTCCGGGCACACTTCCGTTGATCCATTGCTTGCGCAGAAGACTGAATTCGGCGGGAATGCCTCAAGCTTTTCGGATTCTTGGCAAATTGCCTCCATATGGCCGCGGCGGCCGATGCGCGTCCGGTCCGCCTCAAAGAAAACGAAAAATGACCATTCCTTATTGTTGGTAATACTCAGTTGAAGTGTTTTCTTTCTTTTATGGCAGTTGCTTGTATTTTAATTTTTTTATGAATCTTAACGGCCTGGGGCTGCAGAATCCGGATATTACCAGGCTCGCAAGAGGAGATGGGGGCGAACGGTGCGGCTCTTGCGGAGAAATCCTTGAGGCCGTGCGGTTTCGGGCAGGAAAGGCTTCGAAAATACTGGCAGATTATCCACCTGGAGAGGCTGCCGGCCGCATCGCCGCCCCGGCGGTCCGAAACGGCCTGCAGCCGGTGGACCGTTTCACCTGAAGAATAACTGATAATTTCATTGGTTGCGGTGCAGTGGACCATTCGTGGAGAAGAACGCAAACCGGTTCATCACATGCATTCATCCGTTTTGGCTGAAAATCGGCTTGGTTGCTCATTTCCGGGCTGTCTGCTATATAGCTCCGATGGTGAAAAGGGCCGCGACGGATTGAAGCACGCGTGAGACTGAAAAACTGAAAGGAGGAACTATCTTGGCTTTCCAACCTACAAAGCAGGTCTATTCGGGAAGGATCAGAGAAGTGGTCCTGGGTTCGGGCGACAATACGGTGACGATCGGAGGAAAAGCCGCATATCCGTTCCATTCTTTCGAGGGAGAAATGTCCAACCCCCC
>JAJFUA010000295.1 GCA_021372635.1 Desulfobacteraceae bacterium
TTTACCGACCTCCGCAAATTGGACCAAAGTCCAATAGACCATCCTCCCGTAATTTTTCTATGATTTTGAACGATTCCCGAAGGCAACCCGTCCGCCGCCCCATGCCGCCGGAATCCGCCTGGAAAACGGCGAACGGGAGCCGTTCCTTCTCATGCATGGAAACCGGACCTCCTCAAAAAAAGAGAAGTGCGGCATGCTTCCGAGTCGTGTATCCTCTCTGCTTGCATCACCAGAACCCATCCGAAGACCTGTACAGGATTCATTCCGCCGCGGCCGATGCCCGGACCTGCCGGCTTCGGCCCGTGGCGGGCGCAGATTCCGCAGAGGCGATAAAGGAGACGCACTATGGAGGAAAGCAGGCTCGATTTCACCGTTTGCCGGCTCGGCGAGTGCCGGATCCCCTCACCCATGGCCAGCATGCATTTCGTCCACGACAGCGACCACGTGCTTTACGATCACAACCTGGACAGGATCCGGGAAGATCTCCAGGCCGGAGTATCCCCGCCGTGCTTCGAGATGGCCGGCCCGCGGGAGAAGATCTTTTTCGATCCCTCCGGCCTGCGGTGCGGCATCGTCACCTGCGGCGGGCTGTGCCCCGGTTTGAACGACGTCATCCGGGCCATCGTGTTGAGCCTCTACCACCACTACGGGGTGTGCAGTGTCTTCGGCTTCCCGTATGGCTACGAAGGGCTCAGCTCGCGATTCGGCCATGAACCGGTTGAGCTGACCCTGGAGTACGTGGCGAGGATCCACGATTTCGGGGGAACGGTCCTGGGCTCCTCCCGGGGGCCCCAGGAAGTCGCCGACATGGTCGATACGCTGGAACGAATGCGCATAGGGATCCTCTTCACCATAGGGGGGGACGGGACCCTGCGGGGCGGGCAGGCGATCGTCGGGGAGGCTCTGAAGCGCGGCCTGCAACTCGCCGTGATCGGCGTTCCCAAGACCATCGACAACGACATTTCCTACGTGCAGCGGTCTTTCGGGTTCGAAACGGCGGTCACCGAAGCCGGAGCGGCGATCACGTCCGCCCATACGGAGGCCATAGGAGCCAGGAACGGCATTGGACTGGTGAAGCTCATGGGGCGGGAATCGGGCTTCATCGCGGCCTTTTCCGCCCTCGCCTACAACGACGTGAATTTCTGCCTGGTTCCCGAGGTCCCCTTCACCCTCGACGGTTTTCTCAAAGAACTCGAAGAGCGCCTGGACAGGAAGGGGCACGCCGTCATCCTCGCAGGGGAAGGGGCGGGCCAGGATCTCATGCAGAAGACCAACCAGAAGGATGCCTCCGGGAACGTCCGCTTCGGCGATATCGGAAACTTCCTCCGCGACCGGATCAACGCCCATTTCAAGGAACTCGGCAAAGCAATCAATCTGAAGTACATCGACCCCAGCTACACCATCCGGAGCGTCCCGGCCAACGCCCACGATTCGGCGTTCTGCCTGCTCCTGGGCCAGAACGCGGTCCATGCGGGCATGGCGGGACGGACCAACATGGTCGTGGGCGACTGGGGAGGCGCGTTCACCCACGTGCCGATCCCCATGGCAGTGTCCCGGCGGAAGAAGATCGATCCGGACGGTTGGCTGTGGAACACCGTGTTGGGGTCCACGGGGCAGCCGAGGACCATGTGACTCTGCCGGCGAAACCATGTAACAAGGGAGAGTGCGAGATGGATACGAAACTGGAACTCAGGCAGACCGCGGCGGGCGATTTCACCGCCGGCCGCTCGGACATGAGCATCGCAGGCTTGAGGCACACCTTTCGCGAACACGTCTTCTACACACAGGGACGGTTTCAGAAGGGCGCCAGCAAGAACGACATCTACATGGCTCTCGCCTACACCGTGCGGGATCAGCTCCTGCACCGCTGGATCAAGACCATCGAGCAACTGGCCCGGGAGGACGTCAAGGCCGTCGCATACCTTTCCGCGGAATTCCTCCTGGGCCCGCACCTGGAAAACAACCTGATCAACCTGGGCCTGTACGGGGAAATTCTGAAAACGGCGGAAAAGGAAAACATCGACATGCAGGCACTCTTCGACCAGGAGGAGGAACCCGGCCTCGGCAACGGGGGCCTG
>JAJFUA010000302.1 GCA_021372635.1 Desulfobacteraceae bacterium
CAAGAGGAGCCAGCTTGAGGAGTTCCCTCCCGGAGATCTGCGCATTCGGCCCCTTCTGCCGTGAAGATCGAACTGCTCTCATTTCGTGCATCGGGTCCCCTCCCCTCGATCACACCCGCTCGGGCCAAACGATGTTTTCAAAACGGCCAGCCATTTGCGCAATCGTATCATAAATACCTTAGGGAATCACCCTCATCAAGCAGTCGCATGGAAAGGGGAAAAGGGGGAATTCCGAAGACCGGGAGGGAGGCAGGGGCGCCCGTGCCGAGAGGCGGCGGGCACTCCCGAAGCAGGGTCGGGAGCGCCCGCGGGGGGCGTGCCGCCTGAGACCGCGGCAGGCGGCACACATGAGGCGATGTAAGATCCATCGCGCATTTCAAAAGGCGGTCTCACGAATTGTTTATGTTCGGCCAGCGGGCCAGCAGGTCGCCCCTGGAATTCACAACCACAACGGACATTGCGTCATTGCCGTCCAGGCAATGGGTGGCACAGGAAATTCAGGGGTCGTAGGCGCGAACGCTCATTTCTATGCGATTCAGAATGCCTTCGGTGACCTTCCCGTCCTTGATGAGCGACCTGGCCGCCTGGTTAACGCTCATGTGTATGGGGCCAAGGTTGTGCGTGGTTCCCACGATCAGGTTGGCCCGGGTGATCAGCCCGTTGTCGTCCGTGGAATAATCGTGGATGAGCGTCCCGCGGGGAGCCTCCAGGCACCCCACCCCTCTGCCCGCCCTGGGCTCGACGGCCGCGCGCACGTTCGTATCAGTGATTCCCGGGTCTTCCATCAGTTCGATGGCGTGTTCGTAAGCGTAGACATCCTCGATGAGCCGCGCCCAGTGGTAAAGGAGGGTCGCCTGGGCCGGCCTTCCGAACTTCGCCCGGAATTCTTCGAATTCAGCCTGCGCTCTGGGGGTGGCCATGCTGTCCGCCACATTGATCCTGGCCAGACAGTTCGCCCTGTAGATCCCCTTCGGGTTTTCGACGTCCAGGGAGAAGCCTTCGTTCCAGATTCTCGCATAGGGGAATTTCCCATAGGAGAAGGGTACCACCTGTTCGCCGAGGTAATCGGCGTAACGACTGCTGTCGAATTCGACAACGGAGCCATCGGGCTTCATGAGACGAAGCTTCCCGTCGTACAGGGCGAGGCGACCCTGCGCATCGACCGTCCCGAGGAAGCCGGTACGAATCGCCCCGAGGCTCTGCACCGCATCCATGTACTTGGGGAAAACCTCTTTTTTCGCAAACTCGATCGTGAAAAGGGAGAAGTCGAGCAACTCGTAGAGCTGGGGCAGGAACTCCCGGCGTTCCTCCTCGGTCATGGGCTTGGAAAAGCCCCCCGTCACACCCGCATGGGGGTGAATGGCCTTGCCCGAAAACTTCTCGAGGATCATCTTGGTCATGTAGCGCATTCTCACGGCCTTCGCGGCAAGATCCGGGGCCGCCTTGGCCACCCCCATGACGTTTCGCACGGAGTAGTCGGCGTCCGGCCCCATGACGAAGTCCGGAGCGGCAAGGAAGTAAAAGTGCAGGAGCTTGTCTTCGGCGTGGGCCAGAGTCTGCATCAACTCCCGGAGCTTTTGAGCCGCGGGAGGCGGGGTCACCCCGAAGCACCGGTCCACGGCTTTGTTGGAAGCCAGGTGATGGTGCCAGGGGCATATGCCGCAGATCCGGTTGACGATGCGGGGGATCTCCTCCGCAGGCTTGCCCTCGACAAATTTCTCAAACCCCCTCAGGGACATGTAATGCACCTGGGTATTTCGAACGTTCCCTCCGTCATCGAGTTCGATGGTGATGGAGCCGTGCCCCTCGATGCGCGTTATGGGAGCGATGGTGATGACTTGCGACATCTCCTAGACCTCCTTTCTTGCCGGCCTCAGCAGCCGGTGCGCTCCGGAAAACCTCAGAAGTGAC
>JAJFUA010000319.1 GCA_021372635.1 Desulfobacteraceae bacterium
TCCTCGCTGACGGGGATGAACGCGCCGCTCAGGCCGCCCACGTAGGAACTGGCAAACGCTCCGCCCTTCTTGACGGCGTCGTTGATCATGGCCAGCGCGGCGGTCGTTCCCGGCACGCCGATGCTTTTCAGGCCCAGGCTCTGGAAGATCTCCCCGACGCTGTCTCCCACGTTGGGCGTGGGGGCCAGGGACAGGTCCACCACTCCGAAGGGCACGCCGATTCTCCGGGCGACCCGCCTGCCGATGAGTTCGCCGACGCGGGTGACCTTGAAAGCCGTCCGCTTGATGATCTCCGAGAGGTCCCCGAGGTCGAGCAGCCGGTTGGAAGCCCTGGCGCGGTCGATGGCTTTCTTGACCACTCCGGGCCCGCTGACGCCCACGTTGATCACCGCGTCGGGTTCTCCCACGCCGAGATAGGCTCCGGCCATGAAGGGGACGTCCTGCGGGATGTTGGCGAAGACGCAGAGCTTGGCGCAGGCGAGCCCGTCCGCTTCGCGGGTGAGGTGGGCCGCTCTTTCAATCGTTTTTCCCATGAGATAGACGGCGTCCATGTTGATGCCGGCCCGCGTCGAGGCGACGTTCACGGTGGCGCAGACGCGCCGGGTGGTCGCGAGCGCCTCGGGGATCGCCTCGATCAGGGCGCGGTCCCCGTGGGTGAAACCCTTTTCGACCAAGGCGCCGAACCCACCGATAAAATCGATCCCGCTCTCTTCCGCCGCCTCGTCCAGGGTCTTTGCGACGGTTACCATCTGCTGGGCGTTGAAGCAGCAGGCCGCGGCGGCGATGGGGCTGACCGCGATGCGCTTGTTGACGACGGGAATGCCGTACTGCAGCTCCATCTCGTTGCAGATTTCCACCAGGTTGCAGGCGAGCCGGCGGATCTTGTCCCGGACGTTTTCCCGGAATCGCGCGAGATCGTGGCTGGCGCAGTCGAAAAGACTGATCCCCAGGGTCACGGTCCGGACGTCCAGGTGTTCGTTTTTGAGCATCTCGAGGGTGGAAATCACTTCGCGATCGCTAAGCATCAAAAACCCCTATATACGGTGAATCGCCTCGAATATTTCCCTGTGCTGAAGGCTGATGTCCAGGCCCAGTTCCACGGCGCGGTCGGTCAGCGCTTTCCGGAACGCGCCCTGGCTCGTCTGCACGGGTATGTCCACTTCATAGATCATCACGTTGTGCCGAGGGTCTTTGCCCCCGCGGAACGCCGCTTTCAAGTTGGTGATGTTCACGCCGAACCGGGCCATCACTTCCGTGATGCCCGCCACAAGCCCCAGGCGGTCGGGACCGATGGTGGTGACAACGAAGGGTTCGCTGGAGACCGATCCCTGTTCGCCATTTTTCCGCATGGGTTTGACGAGGATCGAAAGGCCCATGGGGGTAAGAGCGTTCTGCAGTTCGGAAAACAGTTTTTCTTCCGGGAGCGGGTCGGGCGCGGAAATGATGAAAATCCCCGCGAACTCGGTCTGCAGCGTCGTCTGGCTCACGTCTTCGACATTGCATTCCAGTTCGAACAGGACCCGCGACACTGTCGCGATGATGCCCGGCCTGTCGTAACCCAGTACGGAAATCACGAATTTTTGCATAAGGATCTCTCGAAAGGTCGAAGTGGTTTTCTGCAAGGGGGAATCATCTCGGGTTTTCGGCCAGGTAGTCCGAGATGAACGACTGCACGAGGTCGCTCACGGTGGAGCGGATCTTGTCCGACGGGTCCGTCAGACCGGCGAAGGTCAGTCGGCTGGCGTCCCACGTGGATGCCAGGGACTGCATGGAGGAATCGCGCTTCAGGACCGTCGCCTGGTGCACCTGGGTCGTGACCGTGTAGACGTACATCATGTTGCACTTCAGCAGGTTCACGTTGACGTAAAGGACGGCGTGGCCGGGGACATCGGGAAGGTCTTGCCGCGTCAGCACCGTGATGCCTGCCCGGCGGAGCTGCGATTCGATATCGGTCTGGAGCCTGATTTCGGACAAGTCCCGGAGGCCCATGCCGGATTCCAGCATGACCGTCACGGCAACTCCCTGCAGCCCGCGAAGCGTTTCCCGCTCGCAGACGAGACCGGCCCGCGCGCTGGCTGCGGACGAGGCCGTGAGAAACACGATGGTTGCCAGGGCAAGAAATCCCTTGGTGGACAGTTCTTTTGTTTTCAGGGTCTTATACTCTTTCCGGCGAGCCGGGAGAATGCAGCCGGGTTCCACACCGCCTCCCCGGCGGTTTCCGCTCCCCGTGCCGCACCTCGCTCCGGTTTCCCGGGGCGGTCGGCGCCTCGCCGGTCAGCCCAGGGGCTGGATCAGTGGTTGGTTTCCTCGTCTGCCAGCGATGCCATTTCGCGAAGCATGCGGATGGATTCCTGCGCTTCCTCCGGGTCCACCTTGTGCAGGGCGAAGCCTGCATGGACGATCACGTAATCGCCGAGGCCCGGCATTTCGGGCAGCAGCATCAGGGATGCCTTTC
>JAJFUA010000329.1 GCA_021372635.1 Desulfobacteraceae bacterium
GGCTGGACGGTTGGGAAGGGTGCCTGCTCGCTGGTGGAAATCAGGAGCGCCGAACCTGCGGAAGAGTCCCTGATCGAAGAGCTGAAAGGATGGGAAGGGGTGGCGAGGGTGAGAACCATCGCACCGGTGAACGCCGTGGTGGCGAACAAGGAACGGAAGCCCCCGTTTCACGGCGCCGAGGAGATGCTGGCCTACACGGAGAAGAACGGCCGCTCGCTGTGGCAGGCGGCCGTGGACTACGAATCGGCCTTGAGCGGCTGGAGCGGGCGGGAGGTGTTCGAGTACGCCCGGAGGCTGTGGCGCATCATCGAGGCTTCGGTGGAAGAGGGGCTCAAGGGCGGCTTCGACATGAACGGGATCGTGACGCCCAGGGCCGGCGCCCTACTGGATCAACTCACGAAAAAGCCCCGGCTGCCCATGGGAATGCTGGATCTCGCCGTTCCCGTTTCGCTCGGGGTCATGGAATACAGCAACGCCTCCGGTGCCATCGTCTGCATCCCCACCGGGGGGTCTTCGGGCATCGTGCCGGGCGCCATATGCGGTGCGGCGGCGCACCTCGGTTCCGATGAGGACCGGAAGGTCGAGGCGCTCCTGGCGGCCGGGATCGTGGGGGTCTGCATGGGGGACGGCAACAACTTCATGGGCGGTGAGTTCGGCTGCCAGGCCGAGGTCGGGTGCGGCGCGGCCATGGCGGCGGGCGCCCTGGTGCAGATGCTCGACGGGACGCCCAGGCAGGCCTGCGACGCCGCCTCGATGGCGCTGCAGTGCCTCCTGGGCCTGGTGTGCGATCCCGTAGCGGGCCTGGTGCAGGTGCCCTGCCTTGCGCGAAACATGGGTTCCACGGCCGTCGCCGTAGTGTCGGCCAACGCGGTGATGGCCGGCTTCGACGTGGCGGTCCCGCTTCAGGACATGTTTGAAGCGATGAAGACGGTCGGCCGGATCATCTGCAAGTCTCATGGAATCGGCACGACGACGACGCCTGCCGGGCTTCGCATGAAAGAGGAGCAGGCGGCGCGGGACAAGGCGTTGCGCAGGCGGGGGACTTGCGGTTGATGGTTCGAAGTGATGTTATCGAGTCCGATTCCGGGGGGCGGGGCCGTTTCGATGGCCCCGCCCCCGCGGGAACGGCGGAAAAGGTGAGCCCGGTCGCCCGGGAATTCCCTGGGGGCCGGACCGCGGGGGAACGCTTCACCGGAGGCGCCCCGTTTCGGGACTGTCGTCAGGCGTAGCGCTTGCGGCAGACGGAATAGTGGACGTATTCCACCAGGGAATCGATGTCGTAGACCGGAATCTGGACTGCCTGCTGAATGGAGCGGGAAAACGCGGAGAGGTCCGTACACTCCAGGACCAGGGCGTCGAGATTGTGGTCGCGTTTCAGATCGACTGCCGCCTGGCAGATCTCCCGCTCCAGCACGTCCATATCGAAATCGTGGCGCCTGCCTTCGATGATGGTTTCCCAGAACTCGGGAAACCCTTCCATACCCTTGATGGACACATCTTCCATGCATGCGCCGACATTGGCGAAATGGGCCGGCGTCAGGGCCGCCGCGCTTGCGGTCAATACGCCGATCCTGCACCCGGGGCCGTGCAGTACCTTCACCAGGGGAATCTGTATGAGGCTGGACGTAAATACCGGAATATGCAGCGCGGCGGCAATGTCTTTCTGAAACCTCGCCAGGAAACCGCAACTGCCCGTAACGGCCAGAACTCCCTCGCGCTCGAGTTCCCTGGCTGCTTCGATGAAAGGCTTCACCAGTTCGTCGGTAGGGTTGAAAAGCAGCTTCGGAATGTCGACGCCCGTGACGACCTTGCAGACGACGGGGAAATCGAAGGTCCGCGGGTTGCGCACGTGGCCGCGGGGCTTCGGGAAAAGCGATTCAAGGCAGATGACGCCTACGGGTGTGTC
>JAJFUA010000339.1 GCA_021372635.1 Desulfobacteraceae bacterium
AGCCCCGTTTTCTGCTCCTCGACGAACCGGCGGCGGGAATGAATCCCCAGGAGACGAACGAACTCATGGGATTCATCCGTGACATCAGGGAAAAGTTCCATCTGACCATCCTCCTGATCGAACACGACATGAAGGTGGTCATGGGAATCTGCGAGAACATGTGGGTCCTGGACTACGGCGTGACCATCGCCGAGGGATCTCCCGAGACCATCCAGGCAAACCCCAAGGTCATCGAGGCCTACCTGGGAGAGGAGTACGCGGCGGATGCTTAAAGTACGCGATCTGAACGTATACTACGGCGGCATTCACGCTCTGAAGAATCTTTCCATAGACGTGGAAAAAGGGCGGATCGTCACGCTGATCGGCGCCAACGGCGCGGGCAAGAGCAGCACGCTGCGGGCCATTTCCGGGCTCATCAAAAACCTTAAGGGGAGCATCACCTACAAGGGGAGCGAGATCGCCGGGAAGAGCCCCGTGGATATCGTCACGGCCGGGATCATGATGTCCCCCGAAGGCCGGAGGATTTTCCCCCACCTGAGCGTCCTGGAAAACCTGATGCTGGGCGCCTACAGCCGGAACAGCAAGGCGGAGGTGCAGAAGGATCTCGAATGGGTCCTGGAACTCTTCCCGCGCCTCAAGGAGCGGAGCAGCCAGAGAGGGGGAACCCTCTCCGGAGGCGAGCAGCAGATGCTGGCCCTCGCCAGGGCGCTCATGAGCGCCCCGGACCTGATCCTGCTGGACGAACCGTCCCTGGGGCTCGCACCGCTCCTGGTCAAAACCGTGTTCGACATCATCGTGAACATCAACCAGATGGGAAAAACCGTTCTGCTCGTCGAGCAGAACGCCTTCGCGGCCTTGAAGATCGCCCATTACGCCTATGTTCTCGAAGTCGGATCGATCGTTCTCGAAGGCCCCGGCAAGGATCTTCTCAAAGATCCCAGGATCCGCGCGGCATACCTGGGCGGGTGACGGAATTTCGGACCCTTTTACACGTCGGCATGCCTATGAAGCTGAAAGTGTTCACGACGGGCGGCACCGTCGACAAGGTTTACTTCGACGCCTTGAGCCATTTCGAAGTGGGCGAACCGCAGGTTTCCGAAATCCTCAAGGAAGCCGAGGTGACCTTCGGCTACGAAATCGAGGAAATCGTCCGCAAGGACAGCCTGTACCTCACGGATGACGACCGGCGCCTGCTGCGCGAACGCATCCAGGCCTCCCCCGAGCGGCTGGTCCTGGTCACCCACGGCACGGACACGATGGTCCAGACCGCCGCGTTCCTGAAGGACCTGGCGGACAAGACGATCGTGCTCACCGGAGCGCTGCGGCCCGCGCGCTTCAAGACGAGCGACGCCGCGTTCAACATGGGCTGTGCCGTCGGCGCCCTGCAGATCCTGCCGCCCGGAGTTTACATCGCCATGAACGGACGCGTGTTCCAGGCCGACAAGGTGCGGAAGAACCGCGAAGCGGGCCGTTTCGAAGAGCTGGAATAGATTTTGCGGCACCTGCCGCACCGGAGAATGCAGCATGACTGGACACGGAGAAAAGCAATACGATCCGAGGATGCACTCGGCGGAACACATCGCAAACCAGACGATGGTCCGGATGTTTCAGACCGGGCGGGCCTTCAGCGCCCATATCGAAAAAAAGAAATCGAAGCTGGACTATCATTTCGACCGCCCCCTGACCGACACGGAAGTGAAGGAACTGGAGCTGCGCGTGAACGAAGTCATCGAGGCCGATCTGGCGGTTACCGAAGAATTCGTGGAGAAAGCCGAGGCCGCGGAACATTTCAACCTCTCGCGGCTTCCCGAGGACGCTCCCGATCGCATACGGATTCTCAGGATCGGCGACTACGACGCCTGCCCCTGCTCTGGCCCCCATGTCAAGTCAACCAGGGAAATCGGTCGTTTCCGGATCATTTCGACCGGCTTTGAAAACGGAGTCCTGCGGATCAGGTTCAAGCTCGATCAACCCGCCGAACAATAGAAGGACTGCACCGCAATGGCACACAGGATCGTTGATGCCTCTTTGGATGACGTCCCCCTCCTGGTCGACGTCATCCGGAAGTCCTTTGCCGACGTCGCCGCCCGTTTCGGCCTCACACCGGAGAACTGCCCGAAGCATCCGTCCAACTGCGCCCCGGAATGGATCGATAGCACCATCCGAAAGGGAGTGCGCTACTTCGTCCTGTACCTGGACGGCGTACCGGCGGGGTGCGTGGCGGTCGAGCAGGGGCCGCCGGGCGTCTGCTACCTCGAAAGGCTTGCCGTTTTACCGGAACACAGGCGCCTCGGGCTGGGAAGGGCGCTGGTCGACCGGACCATCCCACATGCCGTGACTCTCGGGGCGGTGCGTGTCGAAATCGGGATCATCGCCGCCCAGGAGGACCTCAAGGAATGGTACCGTCGCATCGGATTCATCGAAACCCGAACGGCGGTCTTCCCTCATCTTCCCTTTACCGTATGCTTCATGGCGAAAGGACTCCAGACCGGGCGATGACACCGGCGGCTCTGCCGGCCGACAGCGCCCGCGGCAGGATCCGCGCCGTCCACCTTCATCCCGCTATCGCCCCGGACCGTTTTCATGTTATAAGAATCCCCCATTTTCCGGTGAAACACGATCAGGATGAGAATGAATGGAGCATCGCTCCTTTCCCGGACCTTCCCCTATTTCTTCCCGGAAGGCCCGGCGGCTTACCGCTTCGGGGCGGCGTTGGCCCTCCCGGAGCGCAACCGACGAATAGACTGCAATTTTTTTACAAGGAGACTTGCCGTGGCGGAAGAAAAGAAAGAACCCTGGTTGAATTATCTGGCACTCAGCACGGTGATCTTTGCCGTTTGTGCGACGCTCTCCACTTTCAAGGGAGGGGGATATTCGACGCGCGCGGTCATGAGTCAGACGATGGCGGCGAATCAGTGGGCCTATTACCAGGCAAAGAGTCTAAAGGGCTACCTGTACGAAATCCAGAGGGAAATGCTCGAACTGGAACTGAAGGAACCGAACAGCACGCTCGCTCCCGGCGCCATGGAAGCCCGCAGGGGCACCATCGATTCGTTTACCCAGAAGATCAACAGATACGATAAGGAGAAGGCGGAAATCCAGCAGGAAGCCAAGGCGCTCGAAGCCCGGAGGGACGCCGCCCAGGCCAACTCGCAGATCTTCGGCTACGCGGTCATCTTTTTACAGATCGCCATACTCCTTTCATCCATAGCAGCGCTGATGAAGAAGAAAATGCTCTGGTACCTCAGCATGGCGGTCGGAATTGCCGGAGTGGTCTACTTCGCCAACGGCTTCCTGCTGTTCTTCTGATCGGACCCGGCCACCCGGTGGGGGCGCTGTCTCATGGAACCGGTCGCGCATCACAGAGGAGTCATCCATGAAGACCCGGCGGCTCCAGAGAAATGCATCCGGCCGACCGGGAGACGACACGGGAGAAGCCATGGAAATCGATCGATTGCAGGAACAGGACCTGCCGCAACTCGCCTCGCTTTACCGTGAACTTATCGATAAGGAAGCCTGTCCGGAGAAGATGCCGTCCGTGCTCCGGGCCATGAGGGACAACCCGGATTATGTCGTCCTGGTAGCCAAAGAGGGGGAAGACGTGATCGGATCGGTGATGGGAGTCGTCTGCCTCGATCTTTTCGGGAAATGCAATCCGTTCATGGTCGTCGAAAACATGATCGTTTCCCGCACGTCCAGGCACTCCGGCGTCGGCACCCTGCTCATGCGCGAACTCGAACGGTTCGCCGCCGAACGCCACTGCAACTACCTCATGCTCCTCTCCAATTCACGGCGTGCGGACGCCCACGCTTTCTACGAAAAAATGGGCTACGACCCGTCAGGATTCCGGGGGTTCAAGAAATACCTCTGAACCGCCCCTTCCCGCTCACCCGCCCACTTCCGGCAAAATTGCCTCAAGCGGCGCCGCCATTCTACCGATAGCAGCTGCAGCACCCCGATGCGAGAAGCGGAACAGGGAGGGACGGGTGCGCTCAATTTCCCTCCGGCGCCAAAGAGGAATTTCCAGATGACGATCTGCCCGAAATGCGGTCATGAGCGGCAGCCCGGGGATGACCATTTCGTCCCGAAGAACGAGTGCCCGAAGTGCGGGGTCATTTACTCCAGGTTCGCACAATTGCAGAAAAGCCTCGATGAAGAGAGGAAGGTTGTCTGCATCCGAAAACCTGCCGGTGGAAGATCCATCTTTCTGAGCATGGTGTTCTGCGCCTGTCTCATCGCCGGTCTCGTCATGCAGTTCAACAAGATGCGCACGAGTCAGGTCGAAAACGTCGACCTGCCGACTCGCCGCACCGCTTGTACGGAACCGGCCGCCGTTTCTTCCGGCACGGAGCATGAAGGGCCAGCCGGGCGTCCCGAGCCGCTCCGTTCGGTCTCCGGGCGTCATGCACCTGCAACGGACCCGAACGACAGCCTCCATGAACTCTCCAGCAACCTCGAAGCACTTGCCAGAAAGTACGAGCGGAGACTCAGCGACTTCGTCATTTACGACAACCAATTGGCCCCGTTCTCATGGGATGCTGTAAGGTCCGAACCCAATTATCGGAAAATACGCTCCATCGTACATAACTACCGCGTGCAGCATACCTATATGAGCAACGAGTTTTTCGTCTGCGTCGACATGGCGATGGATGTATGGAACCTGCTGGCGACCTCGGGGATAAGGTCCAGGATCGTCGTCGGGAACGTTCAGGCCGATATTGCTGAAGGGAACACCGTGCGGAGGTACCTGTCCACACTGAACCATGCGTGGGTCGTAGCGGAGGTCTCGCCGACGGCCTGGATACCGCTGGAGATTACCGGCGGATGTGTCGTGGAGCCGTCCATGCTCAATTATCGCCTTTACAACAAAGGCATTGCCTTCGAAAATCCGAAGGAATGCAAGGAATTCAATACGGCCAGAACATCCATGTTCGATACCTGCAACGAGTCGGTCACCCTGCAGGACAACTTCAACCGCTCGTATGCCGGCAGGCCCGTCAGCAACGAATCCATCGAGTACATCGGCAGAATGAAGCAGAAGGCGAACGACTGCGAACATCTCTTCGAAAAGGTGACGTCCTTTTTGCAGGCCAGGTAAAACCGCCGTCTTTCGCGCCGCAAAGTTGAACCAGGAATCCACCCTTTCATGGGCTTTTGTCCAACCCGACCCGGGCGACACGGGCAGTTCCCTTGCCCATGAGGGGGCATTTTCGTAAGCGTTTGAACTGTGATAAGCCCCCCACCACTCGAATACCTGTCCAAATGGGTGGATCAAGGGCGCTCCAGGCATGACCGCCCACCGCACATATCTGTAACCTCCGCTTAACCAGGTCTCTGATAAAAGGGAGACAAATCATTGGATCGCAGAGTTCACGGAGAACTCATCATGCATCCTTTTTCAGGGCAAGGAGGTCCAAAATGAACCATCGATATTACCTCAATGGAATGAGGCCGACGGGAAGCTCCTTGGTTGCGTCCATCGTCGATGACGAATACGGCAATGTCCTTCCGCTGGAATTCGACTCCGACGAATATCGTTTCCTTGCAAACGAGGAATGTGTGGAAAAAATGTGTCAGCCCGTTCTCTGCAACGGTCATGAAGCCCTGGACAGCGCAGGGGCTCGCAGGCTGTGCGTCGAACTGTCCTGGTGTTTTGAACCCGCCGAAACCGAACGCAACGTTCACTGGAGTGAAAAGGCCAAGAGGAAAATCAGCGAAGCCATCGTGCACGGCCACCCGGTCATTATGAGCCGGGCGGTCACGGATCGGCTCATGGATCTTCTCTGACGATCCGACGAACTCGCTGCGGAATCGGCGGAACGGGCAGCTCCGATGGAACCCGACGGCAACCGAAGCAAACACGGGAGTGACAGTGAAAAAGAACGTTCCGGATGAAAAGGAGACGGATTTCGGATCCCTCGCCGGAAGTCGAGACCATCTGCGGTGCCTGCATGGGGAACCCGGTGCCGGGAAACGGCCTCCGGATATGTTCCTGCATCCTGCAACCCGGTACCTCTGCCAAAGGGGTACCGGACACAGCGATTTCCGCCAAAGAATATCGGAAGACTCTTCGGCCTCCCTCCCGGCACCCCGCGCCCGCGGCCGACAGCATGACAGCCATACCGGCAACCGGCACAAGTTCCATCCGGAAAGCATTCTCTTCCTTTTCATCATGTTTTAAACGCTTCCCCGCCAAGATACGGCCTGTTCCATTTCTTTAATGACTTCACCGACGACTTGACCGATGATGGCGCCATCAGGGAACAGCCCTGACCGGAACGGCAATTCCGGCCTGTATCGGCCGCGCTTGCAGGCCGGTCCATTGTTATCAACCCAGCCAGGAGACCTTGCCATGCTGATCGTTCAAGTATTCGTCCATGTCAGGGAAGATCGGGTGGAGGCCTTCAAGGCCGCATCCATGGAGAACGCCAGGGACAGCGTCAGGGAGCCGGGAATCGCCCGGTTCGACGTCGTTCAGCAGGTCGACGATCCAACCCGCTTCGTCCTGGTCGAAGTCTACCGGACTCCCGAAGACCCAGCCCGCCACAAGGAAACGGCCCATTACAAAACCTGGAGGGACGCCGTGGAGGAGATGATGGCCGAACCACGCACGAGCATCAGGTACACGAACATCTTTCCGGATGAAAACGGATGGGGTTAGACATGACGCATTTTGGATTTGCCACGGCCGGCCGAATCATATTCGGTCCCGGATCGATGCGGGAAGTTGCCGGCATCTCGGCCCGGTGGGGAAAGAGAGCGCTGGTCGTTACGGGCCGCTCGCGGGAGCGGGTGGAAGCATTGCTGGGCCAGCTCGAGGCAAAAGGAACGGCGACCGCCCTCTTCCATGTGCCTGGAGAACCGACCATTGAAACAGTGCAGTCCTGCGTCCGGCATGCAAGGCAAAGCGGGTGCGAATTCGTGATCGGGTTCGGGGGCGGCAGCGCAATCGACACGGCAAAAGCTGCCGCCGCCATCCTGGCCAACGAAGGAGACTTGCTGGACTATCTCGAGGTGATCGGCAAAGGCAGGACGCTTGCCAACCCCTCCCTGCCTTTCCTGGCCATTCCGACGACCGCCGGAACCGGCGCGGAGGTCACCCGGAACGCGGTATTGGCTTCCGTCGAGCATCGGGTGAAGGTGAGCCTCAGGAGCCACTTCATGCTTCCTCGCCTTGCAGTGGTCGATCCCGAACTCACCTATCCCCTGCCCCCGTTTCTCACGGCCACGACCGGCCTGGATGCCCTCACGCAGCTCATCGAGCCTTTCGTCTCGAACAGTTCCAGCCCGTTGACCGACGCGCTCTGCCGGGAAGGAATCCTGCGGGTGGCGAGGAGCCTGCAACGTGCCTGCAGCCACGGGAACGACGCACAGGCGCGCGAGGACATGTCGCTGGCAAGCCTCTTCGGCGGCCTGGCACTGGCAAACGCGAAGCTGGGGGCCGTCCACGGGCTGGCCGGCCCCCTGGGCGGAGTGCTGCCGGCTCCCCACGGCGCTCTTTGTGCCAGGCTCCTTCCCGTCGTCATGAATGCCAATATCCGTGCGTTGCGGGAACGTGCCCCCGGTTCACCCGTACTGGAGCGCTATTCGGAAGTCGCCCGGCTGCTCACCGGAAAGGAAGGTGCACGGCATTCCGACGGGGTTTCCAGGCTGAACGCCCTGTGCTCGGAACTGGCAATTCCGGCACTGTCGGCGTACGGGCTCGGGCAGAACATGATTCCGGCCGTCGTGGAACAGGCGATGAAGGCGAGCAGCATGAAAGGAAACCCGATCGAGTTGACCGGACCCGAACTGACAAGTGCGCTCGAACAGGCAATGGACGCAGGGGAAGCGTAAGTCAAGTCTTCCCCGGCAGCCGCGCCTTCAGAGGTTTTCCGTTTCGCATCTGGCCATTGGAACGAATCGGTCTTATGGTTGAGATAACTCCGGATTGCGGAGGAAAGCCCCGCCTGGGAACCGCGGCGGGAGCCTCATTCAACAACACGAACCGCCGCAGGCGCGGTTCGGGAGGCAAACCATGAATGCGGGCAAGCTCATCGAATTCCCGGAACCGAACCGACTGGGGGACTGCCCCGTATGCGGTCGCAACAACGGCTATCTGAACGTCTTCAAGACGCACTGGTACATCTGCCGGAAGCACAGGCTGAAATGGTACGCCGGCTACGATCTCTTCCCGACCTGGCGGCAGGAAACCAGGAAAGACTGGGAGCGCAATCTCAACATTCTCTCGCAATACACCGAGGTGCTGGCGCGCTATCGCACCCGGCCGTCCCAGGACGAGGGGAAGACTTCCAGCCGCCGCCGGCGTCCATGAAGGAGAACGCCCGCGGCCCTGGTTTCCATTCCCCGCCCTTCGACTTCAGCTCCGACCATCGTCTGCGGCCTCCCCGGCACGCTAGTCCCTTCCCGTGTGACCCGAACCGGCAGGCGGGACCTTTCGCCGCGTCAACCGCGAGATCGGTGCCCGACTACCGGATTTTCAAGAATTCCCATGCCGTTTTCCCCCGTCACGTGGAAGAACGCGCGCAGAGGTGCAGCCTGTACGCGACGCAGCATCGGGGAAATTATGGCGAGGACGGGGCAACACGCAATTTCGCTAAATACCACAATATAAATTTTTCTTTTCGAATAAACTATGGCTTGACTTTTTATTTCCGAGAACATTAACTGGGCGAATCCATAACAGATAAAGGTTCTTCATGCTGAAAAAGGCGCCCGATGCTCTGGATCGAAAGATCATCCGCCTGTTGACCGAAGACGGGAGGATGCCGGTAGGAGAGATCGCCAGGCGGTCGGGAATTACCGCACCCACGGTTCGAGGGCGCGTCAAGAGCATGGAAGAATCAGGACTGCTCAAGATCTCCGGACTCATCGACCCCTGTCGGCACCAGCAATTCACGACCGCGATCATCGGCCTGAACGTGGAGACCCACGGCGAAATCGACCGCCTGCTCCAGGATCTGGCGGATATGGAAGGCGTGGTCTGGGCGGCGGTGGTCACCGGCCGCTACGACATTCTCATGAAAGTGGCGGTCAGCGGGGGCATGGACGACCTCTACAAAATGACGAGCAACGATCTCGCGAGGCTGGGAACGATCGTTCGAAGTGAGACGTTCGTCGTCATGAAATCCATAAACGATTGGCTTCGGCTCCCCGACAATGCGGAGGACCCGGAATCGTAGGACGCTTCCCTTTGGACGTTGGGCCGCCGCGAAGCTTGTGGCGTGGGGGGAAAGCGCAATTCCTGCGAAACGGGTCAGGGGGTGTGGAAGAATAGCTTTCCCCGGGCGTGGACGGTTCCTGCCCGGATGCCGCAAACGTTCCGGGACATCCTTCGAATTCCGATGCGGACGGTCTCACGGTGGCGGTGTCATTCGATTCTTCACAATCATTCGCAGCAAGGAGGAGAGAGAGGATGAAAAGATCCAGGATGTTGCACCTGCTGGTGGCCCTGCTTCTCGTCATGGGCCTGGGAACCCCGGTCCTCGCCGGCACGTTGGAAGACATCGCCCAGAAGGGGGAACTCGTCATCGCCGTCCAGACCCAGGGGCCTCCGTTCAGCTTCGTCGACAAGAACGGCGAACGCACCGGCAGTTCCATCGAGCTGTGCAAGCTGATGGCCAAGGAAATGGGAGTCAAGGTGACCTTCCTGAATTACGACTGGGACGGTCTGATTCCCGCCCTGCTCTCCAAAAAAGCCGACATGCTCGCCGCCGACATGACGCCTACCCTGAAGCGGGCGATGAAGATCGCTTTCAGCGATCCGTACATGTATACCCAGACCGTGATCTTCACCAAACCGGACAGCGCCTTCAAAACCATTGAAGACTGCAAGAAGCCCGGTGTGAAAATCGCGGTCCTGCTCGGCTCAGCCGGCGAAACCGAGGCCAAGAAGTTCACCGGCGCCGAGGTCAAGACCTACAAGGGCGGCGGACCGCTGCTCATCGACGCCCTGCTCAAGGGCCACGTAGACATCGCCATCAACGACCGTTCGGCGGCCAAGGGCCAGGCGGCCAATTTCCCGCCCAACAGCATCCGTTTCATCGACCCTCCGCTCGCCAAGGAACCCCTGTCTTTCGCGGTCCGCTACGACTCCATGGACCTTCTGACCTGGATCAACCTGTTCTTCCTGCATGCCAACCTGAACGGAAGCATGGAGAAGAACCTGAACTACTGGGTGGAGTCCGAAGACTGGAAGAAGGACCACTGATCCGTTGAAACCGTGAAATCCGAACGTCCAGAGACGCCGCGCCCCGGGGATGAAACAAACGGCCCCAAGGCGCGGCCGCCTCGGAATGCTTGCGCCGGGCTCCCCGCCCCCTTCGGGGGTGAGTGAGCCGGACCGTTCGGGAAAGACAACGTCTCCCGGGACGCGAGACCGTCCCGACCGCGGCAGGGAACGGGCCGTCCGGCACCCGGCGTGCCGGACGCTCCTAAGGAAGCGGATTCATGCTCAAGACATTCAATTTCAGGGTCGTCGTCGAATACCTGCCCCTGTTTTTCCAATGTGCGTGGGCCACCATCTGGCTTTCGGGCATTTCCCTCCTCGGGGCCCTCCTCGTGGGGATCGTCGCCTGCCTGATGCGCCTCGGCACTTCGAAACTCCTCTCCCGTATCGCCGGCATCTACATCGAAATCATCCGGTCCACGCCGCTCCTGGCGCAGATCTACTTCCTGTATTTCGGCCTGCCGTCCCTCGGGATTCATCTTTCCGAAACGGCCACGGGAATCATCGCCCTCACGTTCAACAGCGGGGCGTACATGGCCGAAATCATACGGGCCGGCATCCAGGCGATCCCGTACGGCCAGATCGAGGCCGGCACCGCGTCGGGGCTCAGTTTCTACCATCGCATGCGCTTCGTCGTCCTGCCCCAGGCCCTCGGCACGACCATCCCGCCGATGCTCGGCCAGGCCATCGTTCTGGTCAAAGACTCCGCCCTGCTGTCCCTCATCTCCATCATGGAACTGACCCGTGCGGGTCAACTCCTCGCCTCCGACCGGTTGATGCCCGCCGAAGGCTTTCTCACGACGGCAGTCTTTTACCTGGTTTTGTACTTCATTCTGAAGGCCATCTGCCAGTGGTCTCAGGAACGGCTCATCTTCCGCGAAAGCCGTTGAAAGAGCGATCAGACCATGTGGGGTTTCTATTTCAATGAACTCGTTCGGAGCCTGCCCTTCTTTCTGAAGGGGCTGTGGATGACCGTCGTCGTTTCCGGCTCCGGAATACTGGCCGGCACGCTCATCGGCTTCATCCTGGGCATCTTCCGCGCAAGCAGGAACAAACTGCTCTGCGGCCTCATCGGCGTCTGGGTGGACGTCATCCGGGGCACTCCTTTCCTGGTGCAGATCTTCATCATCTTCTTCATCCTGCCGGAACTGGGGATTGCCCTCGATGCGCTCCCGGCAGCCATCATCGCCATGACCAACCTGGCCGCATGCTTCATCTGCGAAATCGTCGCCGCAGGCATTCACGCCGTGCCGAAAGGGCAGACGGAAGCAGCCGAAGCTTCGGGCCTCTCCGTTTTCCAGCAACTGCGCCACGTCGTGCTGCCGCAGGCCATGAAGATGATCCTGCCCCCCCTCGTGGGCATGTACGTTCTGCTGATCAAGGATTCCTCGGTGGTCTCGGTCATCGGGGTCGTGGACGTCACCCGGGTGGGGTGGCTCACGGTTCAGCGGGTCCCCGAAGGAGTCATGGTTTTCGGGCTTGTCGGAATCCTGTATTTCGTCGTCTGCTATCCGCTGATATGGCTGTCCAAGCGGATCGAGAAGAACCTGGAAGTAGTCGCCAATCCCCCGCTCCTGGGCTGACCTGCCGCAGGCGGGGGGAACCGGCCGTGAAAGGGCTCAAGCTTTGATCACATTCTCCAAAGTGAACAAATGGTTCGGAAGCCTGCACGTTCTGCGGGACATCGACCTGCACGTCGAACCCGGCGAAGTGGTCGTGGTGTGCGGGCCGAGCGGTTCAGGAAAGAGCACCCTCATCCGGTGCATCAACCGGCTCGAAAAGATACAGGCCGGAGAATTGGTCGTGGACGGCATGAAGGTCCACGAGAAGAGCACCGACATGACGAAGCTGCGGGCCGAAATCGGCTTCGTGTTTCAGCAGTTCAACCTCTACCCGCACATGACGGCCCTGGAAAACCTGACCCTCGCTCCCGTCCAGGTCCGCAAGATCAAAAAAGACGATGCGGCGAAACTGGCCGGGGAACTCCTCGCCCGCGTCGGACTGGGCGACAAGGCGGATGCATACCCAGCGCAGCTTTCGGGCGGGCAGCAGCAGCGGGTGGCCATCGCACGGGGGCTGTGCATGCGGCCCAAGATCATGCTGTTCGACGAACCGACGTCCGCCCTGGACCCGGAAATGATCAACGAAGTGCTCGATGTCATGCGGGACCTCGCCAGGGAAGGCATGACGATGATCGTGGTGACGCACGAAATGGGGTTTGCTCGCGAAGTGGCCCATCGGGTCGTGTTCATGGACGAAGGGCAGATCGTCGAGGTGGCCCCGCCCAACGACTTTTTCACGCGGCCCCGGACCGAACGGGCCAGGCTGTTCTTGAGCAAGATCCTGGCCCACTGACGACCGGGCACGCTCCCGAACGTTTGGGAATGAAAAGAGTCCAAATCTGAAAGGAGACATCGGATGCTCGAACGGATTGCCATTATCGGGGCCGGCAACGGCGGCAAAGCGGCCGCGGTCGATCTGACCTTGCAGGGAAAGAAGGTGCGGCTGTTCGATTTCCCCGAATTCGGGGAAGCCATAAACGAATTGAAGCGCGCGAAAACCCTGTCGGCCACGGGAGCCGTGAACGGGGAAGTATCCGTGGAATGCCTCACCACGGACCCGGCGGAATTGATGGACGGCGCCGATACGGTCATGGTCTGCACCCAGGCGCTGGCGCACGAACGGGTGGCACGGACGCTGATTCCTTTCGTCCGCCCCGAACACCTGGTACTCTTCAACCCCGGATCGACCGGGGGGTCCCTGCAGTGCGGCCATGTCTTCCGGGAAGCCGGCATGAAGACGCTGCCCGTCCTCGGGGAGACGTCCACCCTGACCTACGGCTGCCGGGCCAGGGGAGCCCACGTCAACGTCGCCGTGAAGGCCAGCCGGGTGCTTTACGGGCTTCTGCCCTCCTCCGCCCTGCCCGCCATCGGGCCGGAACTCGAAGCCCTGTACCCGGGGCTCGTCCGGGGCAAGTCCGTCCTGGAAGCGGGACTGAACAACGGCAACCCCGTGATCCACCCTCCCATCACGATCCTAAACGCCGCCCGGATCGAAAACCAGGGGCCGGCCATGAAATTCTACAAGGACGGGGTATCGCCGTCCGTCGCGGCCCTGATCCGAAAACTGGACGAAGAGCGCATGGCGATCCTCCGCGCCCTGGGCTACCCGGCGCAATCCGAACCGCTCACCTGCGTGCAGCAGGGCTATGCCGACAGCGAAGACTACTACGAATGCTACAGCCGGGGCCCGGGGTTCATCGAGTTCACCAGCCCCGACACGCTGGACCACCGATACTTTCACGAGGACCTCGGCATGGGCCTCGTCATGATGTGCTCTCTGGGAGCCTTCCTGGGCGTCCCCACTCCCGTGAGCCGCACGTTCGTAGAAATGGGCCAGCTGATTTCCGGTGTCCCGTATTTCCGGCAGGGCAAACGCACCCTTGCCTCCCTGGGGCTGGAAGGGCTGACCCGGGACCAGCTCGAACAATACCTGCAAACGGGGAGCATGACGTAAGTCTCACGGCGCCAGGCCGCGGACGCGCCTACAGCAGCGGAGCGATTTCCGCGGCCTTGGGGAACAGGGCGAAGATTCCCCCCGTGTGGATGAATACAATCCGTTCCCCGAAGCAGCCGGGACAGCGTTCAAGTTCGCGCACCATACCGTAAAAGGCTTTGCCCGTGTACGACGGGTCCAGGAAGACCCCTTCCGTCCTGGCCACCTCGCAGTACAGGCTGAGTTCCTCGGGGCTCGAAAGCGCATAGCCGCGGCCGACGTAGCCGTCGATGACGTCGATGTCCCGCTCCCTGTCGAAGTCGATGTCGAGCCGGTACTCTTCGATCGTCCGCTCGCAGATTTCACCGATGGCCCGCAGGAAATAGGCACGGTCGTCGCACACGTTGAAGCTCACCAGCCTGGCAGCCAGGCCCGTGAGGCGGGCTCCGAGGATGAGGCCCGCGGCGGTGCCTCCGGAGCCCGTGGCGTGGATGACCGTGGTCGGCCGCCCGGGACCGCCGGGAAGCTTTTCGATATCCGCGGCCAGTTCCTCCGCCGCGCGGATGTATCCCCAGGTGCCCACCGGGTTGGAGGCCCCTTCGGGAATGATGTACGGGGTGCGGCCCTCCCTGCGGAGCGATTCGGCTTCCCGTTCGAAGATCGCAGCCCGGTCGGCGTATTCCGCGGGGGTGATCCAGACGATTTCGGCGCCGGCCATGCGGTCCAGGAGGATGTTTCCTTCGGGGGGAGGCGGGTTTGCCGGGTCCTGGGTCCGCAGGAGCAGCCTGCAGCGCAGGCCGAGCACGGCTGCGACGATGGCCGTCGCCCGGGAATGGTTGGACTGGGCTCCGCCGCAGGTCAAAACGGTATCGGCGCCCTTCGCCAAGGC
>JAJFUA010000345.1 GCA_021372635.1 Desulfobacteraceae bacterium
TCAAGCTCGACGCGGACCGCACCGTCCTGGGCGTTCAGTTCGTCGGCCTCGACGCAGAGACCGCCGAATGCCTCAACCGGTCCATCATGAATGTCCTGGCGCTCACGGGATGATGCCCCGGCCCGCCTTTCCCGCCGTTACGATTCCATGGACGGTCCGACGCCCGAAACGATCGGTTCCCTTTTCCTGAAGAAGAGAAAGGAAAGCACCGCAATGGCCGCGGCTCCCCCGGCCCAGGTTGCCGGATGGAGATGCAGGCCGCCCTGGACGGAACTCCACGCCCCGAAGGCGAAGAAGATGACGGCGGCCCCGATCTTGATCGCACGCTCCGGAAGGCGGCTTCCCAGCACCTTTCCGACCCAGATGGCCAGGCCGTCCGAAACGACCATCCCGAGCGTCGAACCGAGCCAGACGGGCAAGAACAGGCCGGACGACGCCAGGGTCACCGTGCTCAGCATCGTCTTGTCGCCCAGTTCCGCCAGGAAGAATACGGTGGCGACCACCAGGAACGGGGAAGTCACCCTGCGGTGGGCGGAGCATTCCTCGCCTTCGAGGCAGTCTCCCCGCAGGGTCCAGAGGCCGAAAGCGATGAAGGCGATCCCCGCCAGGAACTGGATCCAGTGGGTCGGAAGCAGCGCGCCGGCGAAATTGCCCAGGACCGTGGAAAAGATGTGAACCAGGAGCGTCGCGAAGAAGATGCCGGCCAGGACGACACGCGTGTTGTAGCGGGTTGCCAGCGTAAGTGCCACAAGCTGCGTTTTGTCGCCCAGTTCCGCCATGAAGACGATGAACGATGCAAAGAAAAAATCGTAGAGCATGAAAAGTCCCCCTCGTGTGCCCGCTCATGCAGAAAAGGCCCAAAAAAAAAGACCATTACACCCCACAGGGTGCAAAGGTCTCGCCAAGCCTCGTTCACGGCCGGTAGAGCCAGGCTCATGCGCCAGTATGTTGACTCTACCCTTGCCGGCTACTCCCCTTTACAGCGGAACCAGTATAATACATCAAAAACCGGAGGTCAAACCCCTGGACACGGCAATTTGTCCCCGACCTCTTCCGGGCACGTTCGATACCCGGCCCGGGCCGCGCCCGCCGCCCTTGCGGTGCGGGCAGGGCCGGATGCCGTCGTGCTAGGTGAACATGTTCATGCGGCAGTTGCGGGCGTGTTTCAGATAGCCTTCCGCCGTCTGGATTTCCACGCCTTCGATGAAATCTTCGGGCTTCAGGCCCATCATGTCGATGGTCATCTTGCAGGCTACGAACTTCACTCCTTCGAGCTGGGCCATCTCCATCAGTTCGTCCAGGGAGGGAATCCCCGCCCCTTCGATCTGCCGGCGCATCATTTTCGTGGCGACGAAGGCCATTCCCGGTATCGCGCCCAGGGTGCCGGGCGGGGTGAAGCGGAGCTTCTTGAGCCCGTCCTTGAGGATCACGTTGATGCCCATGAAGGTGTAGAAGACGGTGGCTTCCATCCCGAGCCTCCGGGCGTTGATGGCGAGAATGAGCGCAGGGTAGGCCCCGTCCAGACTGCCCCGGCTGCAGATGAAGGTGCAGGCTTCCTTCAGGGGAGCCGCCTGCAAGGGCGGCTCTTGTTTCAGTGCTTGTTCGGTAGACATGCGAGGTCCTCCAGCTAAACGGTAAACCATAAAAAATCCTCGTTCCACGATCGGGGGAAGCTCAGCCGGTGTTCGTCCCCGTGCCGGGCGTCGTCGAACTTCCGGCGGGGCCCGCCGCCTCTTCGCTCCCACCCGCACCCGATTGCCGGCGCACACAGTGGATGATCTTCACCACGCTGGGATTCGCGACGGCATAGAAGACCAGGTTCCCGCTCCGGCGGGAACTCAGGATTCCCTTGTTCTTCATGAGGTTGAGCTGCTGCGATGCGTAAGGCTG
>JAJFUA010000347.1 GCA_021372635.1 Desulfobacteraceae bacterium
CAGCAGCAGCAGGATGACGTTTACGTTGATGAGTGCGAAAAGGGAGATGTTGCCCATGAAGGGCAGTTCGGACTGGAGCTGGAAGAACCATCCCTCCATGAACCCGAAAAAGACGGTCAGGAGGGCGACCACCGTAACCCAAAAGCGTTCCTGACGGCGACGCGTTTTAAAAAAGGGCGGTTCCGGAAGCTTCATGGTTTCCTAGCCGGAAAAGTCGGCGTTATGCCAGTCACTTTCAAAATCCCACAGGGATACGAAGAAGAAAATGTATCTCAGGAAAACGGGAAGCTGGACCTTGGAAAGTTCGGCCTTGAGCCTGAGCGTGTAGCCTTTGTCCTTGTTGAGCCGCCAGGCGGGAATGACCGGCAGGTCTTTCACGGTGGCCATCAGCCGCTTCGCCTCTTCGAAATCGTGCGCGACGCTCATCCGGTCGGGGTGCTCGGGCAGCTTCACGCGGTACTCGTTCTTCAGCCGATCGTACTTGATCGAATGCTCCAGGACGATGTCCAGAATCTGCGGCCGGAAGAAAGACGCCCCCGCCCGCTCCAGGACCACCCGAATGCGGAAGGTCGTCGCCACGCCGTTCTTGATCGCCTCCTCCATCTTGGAAGTGAAGCAGTCCTCGATACGGAAACTTACCGCAATGTTTCCATGGTCGCGGGAGATCTTCACGTCCACGATCTCGGCCTTGTTCTTTGCCATCACGGGAAGGGCGAAGGAACAGGAAATGATTGCCAGAAAACAGCAAAGCATGATGGATGAGATTGTTTTTTTCATCATTCCAATTAGTTATAGTGAACGGCCACATTTTGTATCTGCGAGATTCTAACGGATGGCCGGGAGGATGACAAGCGGTTTCTGGCCCGGTTGCGTCGCCGCGAATGGGACGGGGTGAGCGGTATTGCAGGGAAAAAAGCCGGGAGGACCAACACAAAGGGCCCGCTGGAACGGGCCCTCGATAGTCGGACGAAAAAAGGATTGCGAACAGCAGCCCTTCCTATTGAAGGGGTTTTGAAATGGCCGTAAAGGCGCCCGCATAGCCGGCCGCCGCCGGTACCGGGTAAAGCGGCACGCAGGCGGGGTGAAGCGTTGCGGCGCTGCAGGCCTTCGAATCGGCGAGCAGCTTTTTCAGGAAACGGTTGTGCAGCGCGTGGCCCGCCTTGTAGACTTCGAAGCTCCCCTGCGGGGGCATTCCCGCCAGGGCAAGGTCGCCGATGAAGTCCAGGATCTTGTGGCGGACGCACTCGTTGGCGTACCGGAACCCTTCCTGGTTCAGGACGCTGCGCTCGTCAAACACGACCGCATTGGCCAGCGATCCGCCACGGGCCAGTCCCATGCTCTGGAGTTTTTCCACGTCTTTGAGAAAACCGAACGTGCGCGCCCTGGAAATCTCGCAGTCGAACGCATTTTCACTGAAAGACCAGGTCAGTTCCTGCCGTCCCACCAGGGGATGGGGGAAGTCGATCGTGTAGCGGATGCGAAAAATGTCGGAAGGCGTCGCCTTGATGTAGGCGTCGCCGTCCATCACCAGTACGTTCCTATCGATCCGAAGGTGCTGCCTCGGGGCGTTCTGCTCCCGAATGCCCGCCTCGTTGAGAACTCTCAGGTAATGCGCGGCGCTTCCATCGAAAATGGGAACTTCGGGGCCGTCCAGTTCGATGAGGACGTTGTCCACCCCGCGGCCCATGAGAGCCGCCATCAAGTGCTCGATCGTGGCGACGACTACACCGTCGAAACCGATGCTGGTCGCCAGAAAGGTGTCCACCACCCGCTTATGGACGGCGGGGATGGTGGGACGGTCGCAAACGTCCATGCGCCGGAACTGGATACCGAAATCCGGCGCCGCGGGCTTCAGCCTCATGGTCACCCGGTTCCCGGAATGCAACCCGACCCCCTCGCACTTTACTTCATTTAGAACGGTGCGCTGATTGAAATATGTATAACTCACTCCCCAATTCCTCCTCCGCATCCCCTGCAGAGCATAAAACATGCCATTCGTGCTCCCGGTCACAATGCCCGGGCCGAAGTCGGCCGGAACCAGTCGCAGGGCCGGACTAACGTACTTGCCGCCGAAGGGCGGACCGCAGGAGCACAGTAGATGACGACTACTGCCGCGTGGCATAAAGTACACAGTTTCCCTCACTGGTGTGTCTTTTTTGCAACAATGGTTCGGGGGGCTTCACAACCACGGGCGGGGAGATTGGGAACGATCTCCTTGCCGGGTAAGACTTGAGGCTTGATAGTTGAGAACAGATGGTAGATACTGAAGAAACTCGGAATGCTCCATCCGGAGCGACGAAATGTGCGGCAGAGAAGCGCCGGCAGTCCGGCGCCATCGAATCTGAATCGAAAGGGTTGCAGCGCATGAAGATGAACCAGTTTCCAACGGATATCCGATCCCTGATCAGGCCGGCTCCCGGCGGGGAATATGTCTATGAATGCACCGGCTGCGGCCGCGAACACGGGATAGAAAAACTCCTCTATACCTGCCCGGACTGCGGCGCCGTGCTGATGATCGAGGACAGGCAGTGGGAACGGCTGAAGGCCGTTCCCGGCCAGTTGTGGCGCAGGATCTTCGACTACCGGGCCATGTCCACTTTGCCCGCCCTGCGCGGCATTTACCGGTTTCACGAACTGATCGGGTCCGTGATTCCCATCGAATCGGTCATTTACCTCGGAGAAGGCCACACGCCCGTCATCGCGGCCAACAAGACCCTTGCGGGCTGGGCCGGCATGCCCTTCTTCTTCAAGAACGACGGGCAGAACCCGAGCGCCTCCTTCAAAGATCGCGGGATGGCGAGCGCCTTCAGCTATCTCAATTACCTCATCCGCAACCGCGGCCTGAAGGACGTCCTGGCCATCTGTGCATCCACGGGGGATACGTCGGCTTCGGCGGCGCTCTACGCGTCGTATCTCGTGAACGGAGTCAAATCGGCCGTGCTGCTGCCCCACGGGAAGGTCACCCCGCAGCAGCTCGGACAGCCTCTCGGCAGCGGAGCCAGGGTGATCGAGATTCCCGGTGTCTTCGACGACTGCATGAAGGTGGTCGAATACCTCTCTGAAAACTATTCCGTTGCGCTCATGAACTCCAAGAACGCCTGGCGCATCCTCGGCCAGGAGTCCTACAGCTATGAAATCGCGCAGACCTTCGACTACGACGTCTCGAATGTCACGGTTTTCGTTCCCATCGGCAACGCGGGGAACATCACCGCCGTGATGAAGGGTTTTCTGAAGATGTACGATCTGCGGATCATCCAGACTCTTCCCGAGATCGTCGGAGTGCAGTCGGAACACGCCAACCCCGTCTTCCTGTATTATTCGGAGCCCAAGGCGGAGAACCGCCGGTTCAATCCCGTGACCGTGCGGCCGAGCGTGGCCCAGGCCGCCATGATCGGAAACCCCGTGTCCATGCCCCGCGTCGTTCGACTCGTGGAACAGTACCGGCAGCTCGCGGGCGAAAACGCCGTGAGGGTCGTGGAGGTGAGCGAGCAGGAAATTATGGACGCGATGCTCACGGCCAACCGCAACGGCCACATTTCGTGCACCCAGGGCGGCGAATGCCTTGCCGGTCTCGCCAAAGCGCGCCGCGAGGGAATCGTGCCCGCCGACCGCGCGGCCGTCCTCGACTCCACGGCTCACGCGCTGAAATTCGCCATGTTCCAGGACAAGTACTTCACGGGATCCTTCGAGCCGGAGTTCGAAGTCGTACCCCGGGAGGAACTCAAGAACAGCCCGTCCCTGGTCAGCATCCCCGACGGAGTT
>JAJFUA010000348.1 GCA_021372635.1 Desulfobacteraceae bacterium
TCGCCTGGCCATGAATCGTGGCGTTCCTGTCCTCCGGGACAGCATCCACGATTCTTTTCAGGCCGGGAACCACCCTTTCCTGCAGTTCGGGCTTCAACCGGCGAACCTGCTGGAAAGTGTTGAGGAGGCGGCTGGCAGTCATCGTGTTGATCCCGGAAAGCCAGATCACGGTATCGGTCACCCACCGGACGCCCCGTTCCGTCCAGACCATCTTGTTGTTGACGGCCATGGGCAGAAACAGCGCACGGCACCAGGTCGGCTGGGTGGCGTCGAAACCGGGGCGGTTCCTTTCGAATTCGATCATGTCGAAAACATCCTCCCGCGTCCCGCCGGACACGATGCGAAGGTAATTGGCGTAGCCACTGAGATGCCCGCTCCAGGCGCGGCAGGCATCTTCCAGCACCGGGCGGCGCTGCGGAGAGGAACTTCGATTGAGGGCCATCAGGGCGGCATGCCGATCGTTTGCGCTCGTGGCGGCCCGGAAGTGGTCCAGGATGAGCCGGTGACTTTCCTCCGTGTCGTCGATGACAATAAGGTCCAAGAGCACCTGCTTCAGCAGGCGCTTTTCAATGCCCTCTCCGAGAGATTCCCCCGGCGCCGGCACATAGGTATCCAGGCCGGTGAACCGCTCGACCATCCGGTCCCTGTAGAGGCCGTTTACGGCGAGCATCAATTTATCCCTGGCCTCAACCAGTTCCGGGTACCACGTGCAGTAATCCCGGTCCAGCGGCTGCTCGTCGATGCGCAGGAAATAAGCCATGAGAGACGGCGGCACGTCGGGGTCGGAAAGGAGTTCGCCGTAAATCCGGAGCCATTCCTTATCGATCGTTGCGCCCGGATCGTTCAGAAGCCTGATCCGCTGCCGGTCCGTCAACTGCCGCACGGCGTTCACCCGGTTGAAGGCGTTGGGATCGAGGCGCGCCTGGAGCGCCAGGTCTTCGGTGGTCGCATTGACGTGCCGAAAGGTCCCGTAGAAGGAATAGTCCCGATTCATGGATGCAAAGGCGGGAGGAGTTCCGATGTTCTCGAAAACCAGTTCCGATTCAGCGTCCTTCAACTGGAAGACCTGCCGGGTGCCTGCCACATCCCTGCCCCCCCCATCCACCAGGGCGAGTTCTATGGGAAGGTGAAACGGGGTTCCACCGGGGTTCACCTCCTGCCGAAACCGGATGCGAAAGTGCTTCGAACCCTCGTCGTACCGGGTCTCGGCCGTAACCTTCGGATAGCCGATGGTGTAGAGCCACTCCTTCTTGAAGCTTTCCAGGGAAATCCCGGACGTCTCCTCGAAGCATGCGAAAAACTGGTCCGTCGTGGCGTTGCCGAACCGGTACCGGTCGAAGTACAGGGTCTTTCCGGCCTGAAAGCTTTCCCGCCCAATGACCAGACGCAGCATCCGGATGACCTCTGCGGCCTTGACGTACGTAACCCCGTCGATCAGTTCGTCGGGATCGTTGAAACCATCGCGCACGATGCGCCCCGCATGTCCTCCGTCCTCAATGGCCAGGGGACCGAGGAGCGGGTTGCGGATGCCCTCCACCTGGAAGAGGCGGACGAACGACGGGTTGAAACGGTCCGCCATGTACTGCCTCTCGACATCCACCGTGTACGCTTCGTTCAGCCAGACGTCGAACGGGGTGTCCATCGTGGTTTCACTGCCGCACTGGTTGTGTTCGAATTCGTGGACGACGACCGCGTGCGCGTACAAGAGGGACGAATCCAGGGTATGTTCGTCGATCAGCGCGGCGTCTGTTACGATCGTAGTGTTCCCGACGTTTTCCATGCCCCCGAAATTGGACTTGTTCATGCAAATCGTTCGGTAGGTATCCCCCGTATATTCGTAGTCCTGCGTCCCGGCGATCCACAGGACGGAGTCCTTGAGAATGTTCATGGGAATGCGCGCCCCCTCCGTCGATCCGGGAGGCACGAGATATTCCAGGCGCACCTTTCTCCCCGATGCGAACGCGACCTCATCCACCAGGGTGTCCCAGGTCCCGGCGCATACGATGAAAAGATACGGCGCCATGGGGATCCGGTTTTCGAAGGTGATGATCTGACGGCCGGGATCGGAAGGCTTCGGCACGGGCCTCCCGTCGGGATTGGAGCGCCTGCTGACGTTCCCGTTGCTGATGAGATGCGTGTAGGCGGCATCGGCTTCCAGCGTCGTCGTCATCGTGCACTTGGCCCTGCAGTCGTCGAATATCGGCATGATGCGCTGGAATCCCCACTGTTGACACTGAGACATGTACTGCTGCGGCGCTCCGGGGGGGGTGGTATCCAGGTAGATTCCTTCAAAGATCCGGTCGGAGGGCGTACAGCGTGTAAAGGTCCTCAACCGGAACCGCTCTCCGGCCGCGACCGGGCGGGGAAGCCGGATATTCAGGAAATTGTTCTTCTCATCGTACACATAGTCCAACGCCGTTCGGCCTTCCTGCCCTTCATCCGGGTCGCGGCACCAGTCCACCCGTTCAATCTCCAACTCGCTTGCATCCAGCCGTATTTCCCGCAGATCCCGCCTCGCCGTCATCTCGAGGCAATTGTCCGCTTCGACCTTCCCCCCGATGAAATTCAGGTAAATCGTTAGATGATGGAGATTCACGGGCAGTTCTCCAAAATCTTCACGGTAGTACCGGTACTGTCTCTCTGGCATGGCCATATTCTCCTTTGTCGCATCGAATGCTTGCGCCGTCACGGGCAGAGCGAACGACGAACGGTTTACAGGCGTCATTCCAACAATCGAAAATCCAGCTCATAATAAAGCCCATCCACTCGAATTGCAAAACCAAGCCGAACCGGCCCCCCGTTCACCGCAAGAGTTTCCTAAAAACGGGTTTACAGTCGAAGACATGGGGGCATCGTCATGAACCGGTCCGAACCCGACCGGGACATCGGGTAGACCGTGGAGAAAGGCTGGAATCCCGGACTGCATTGCGCTGACAGCCCTTTCGCATGCGGCCCGGACGAAGTCGCGGCACAGCAGAATTTACGGGATCACAACTTCTGCACTCGGATGAGTTGTTCAGTCTTCCCCGTCGGAATCCTCCTTGAAACCGAACAGGCGCCCTCTTTTCAGGACATCATTCCCGAACTTTTCCCGCACCGCATCCAGGGCACGGTCCACCCGGGCGTGCCGGATCGAAGCGGCATCCGGAAAAAGGCACGTCTGCCGCGGCCCCCGGCACAGGTTCGAAACCCCGACCCCAATCAGGCGCACCCGGGTCGCTATCTTCAGATCGCGCAGGAGTCCCGACGCCGTTTCGAAAATCTCCTGCGTGCAATCGGTCGGGTCATGGATCGTCCGGCTCCGGGTGATGAGCCTGAAATCGGCGAATTTGACCTTGAGCGTGATCGTTTTGCCTTTGAAGCCATCCCGCCTCAGGCTGTGCCCTACGCTTTCAGCCTGCATGAGCAGCCATTGTTCCATCTTCCCCACGTTCGCAGTATCGCCGGGGAAGGTATCCTCCGCGCTGACGGACTTCGGATCGCCGTCGGGGACAACAGGGGAAGGGTCGATGCCCCGGGCGTGTTCAAACAGGGTTGCCCCGGATTTTCCAAGCCGGCGAATCCAGAAATCGAGCGGGTGCCTCAATACGTCAGCGGCCACGACGACGCCGACTTCCGCGAGCTTCCGTGCGGACTTCTCCCCGACTCCGGGCAGTCTCCCCACGGGCAGCGTGGCCAGAAGGCGGGGAACGTCCTCTTCCTCCAGAACGGTCAATCCGTCAGGCTTGTTCATGTCCGAAGCGATCTTTGCCAGGAACCTGTTGGGAGCGATCCCGACGGAGCAAGTCAGCGAGGTGTGCTCCATGACCGCCCGTTTGACGTGGGCGGCAAGCACGCGGGGTGGCCCGTGCAGCGATTCCGTTCCCGTAATGTCGATAAAGGCCTCGTCTATCGAAATCTGCTCCACCAGGGGGGAGACTTCGGACAGAATCGCCATGACACGGCGGGACACTTCCCTGTACCTCTCCATGCGGACCGGCAGGAAGACACCCTCCCGGCACAGGCGTTGAGCCTGGAAGATGGGCATGGCGGAGTGGATTCCAAATTTCCTCGCCTCGTAGGACGCCGCGGAAACCACTCCCCTCCTGCCCCCTCCGACGATCACCGGCTTCCCCTTCAGTTCGGGCCGGTCGGACTGCTCCACGGAGGCATAGAAAGCGTCCATATCCACGTGCATCACGCGACGAACCATTGAAGGCCCCACTTCAAGCCATCCCGGAAAAACACGGAAAAAAACGGAAGAGACCGTTCCGGAGAATCCCTGGAACCCGCATCGGGAAGCACGGCCCCGGGCATGTCATTTGACAAGCATCACAGGACAAGGGGACAACAATCCGACCTGGTAGCTGATCGTTCCCCATCCCTGCGACAGAGACTCCGCATCGACCTTGTGAGAACTGAGCACGATGAGATCGATTTCGTGATCCCTGGCGAACTGTATGATTTCTTTCACCCGCTTGCCGTAGGTGACCTCCTTTTCGGCCACCAGGCCTTCCCCTTCGTACGGACCGAGCATCTTCTCCATTTTTTTCCAGGATCTTTTACCCAGCGACAGGTAAAAGGCGTCAAATTCATTGTAGTCCGCATCTTCAATAGTCTCGACTACATGCAGAAGCGTGATCCTGGAACCGTCTTGCAGCGCCAGCTTCACTGCGATATCCAAAGCCCGCCGGCTTTTCTCGCTCAAGTCGGTGGGAACGAGAATATGCTGAAACATTTGACTCCTCCGGTTGACGAAACGGCAGCGAAACGCCCTTTTGCATGCAAACTATAATCATCCGTTCCCGCAGGCTCCAAAATAACGCGGACCGGCGCGAAAACACGACAACCGGTCACCAGCCGTTTTTTCTTATCCTCGTCGCATCGTACCGGCCCGCCGGAGGCTTTTCCTCGGCCGGATACCCGAGGGAAACCACGCAAAGGGGAATCACATGGTCAGGGAGGGACAAAAGCTTCCTCATACTTTCGACGCGCTCCCTCACCGGATAAACACCCAACCAGACGGCTCCCAGCCCGAGGGCTCGGGCGGCCACGAGAATATTCTCGGTTGCCGCGGAACAGTCCTGGACCCAGTATCCCTGGTGAACTTCCATGTTCAGATCGCCGCAGACCACGATGGCGACGGGTGCTTCCTTCAGCATCTGAGAATAGGGATGGAATTTCGGGATGGCCTCCAGGAGGTTCCTGTCGTCGAGGATGATGAAGTGCCAGGGTCGTTCGTTCCCGGCGGAAGGAGCGGCCATGCCCGCCTCCAGCAGTTCCTTCAACAGGTTCTCCGGCACCGGCTGCGACTTGTATTTCCTGATGCTTCGACGTCCTAAAATGGCTTCCATAGCTTCCATGGCTCTTCCCCTTATTTTTGAATCCGCCAAGGCTGTCCCATTTCTCCGTCAGCATCCCTGATCCAATGCTTGACGCCGCAGGACGACTCTATCCCATAAGGCCCCGCCCGATCAACGGGCAATTCCATGTCCTCCAGGCCGTTGCGATATGGGCCGTGTTCGATTCCGATCCCGAAGACTACGCGCCGCCACGTTCGCGGGAAGGACGATGCAGGGAAAGGAAGACCGCACGCCGGGAAAGATGCAAGCGAGTGGAGCTGCTCCGGGGAAAGAATGCGGCGGCAGCGTGCAACGCCGTCCAGGGAGGCGGAAAGAAACAAAGTAAGCGTTCCGGCAACGCCATCTTTCCAGTCAAATAGCGCCATGGCATGATCGCCTCACAAATTCATTGTGAAGGAGACGAGCCATGGAAAACTCTTGGATACCTCAGTCCCGTTGAATTCCAGAGCAAGGCGGCTGAGAGTGAAATGAAGATGGTGGTAGGTGCTTAACTTCCTGTCCAGTAAAAGGGGAGAAGCCCAACATAACGTAGTAGTGTTACTAAATCCGTCGTTGATTACCGGACATTGAGTGTTTTGGTCCCCTGCTGGCTACTCGAGAGAGAGTACGAATGTCCGGCAATCAATGTAGTTCTTAGTAAGCCAAATCCTGGCAGGCACATAACGACATTCTAAAAGCGCAATCGGTTACAGTGAAATCGATCCTGTTATTGTGCCAACTTGGCTTGACTCGAGTGGCGAAGGCACTTAAATAACCAATGTGCCAATGAGATGAAACTGTGGTGTATTCCCCGATCAGGGGTCGACTGCCCACGGCGGATGCCTATGCGCGCGAACTGATGCACGGTCACGCAGTGAAGTCCGATCGAAATACGGTGAGCATTTCCTTCCAAGCTGTTTTCCATCTCGCCTGATCATTCAACGAATTCTCCTTCGTTCAAGCAAGGCCGCTCTCGTTGGGGCGCGCACATCCGGGTAAAGGGCCTCGGAGAGGGTTGCAGTCCGTTTCGTGAAAAAGGAGGATGGATCATGTCCAGATTTCGGCAGGGCAAGAGAAGTGTCGCTATGGGTTTTCTCTTGGCAGTGCTTCTGGTGCCGATGCTCCACGGCACCGGCGGCGCACAGGATTTGACTTGGCCAAAGCGATTTGTCAGCCCCGAGGCAACGGTTGTGCTCTACCAGCCTCAGCTTGAGACATTCAAAGAAGACATGCTGACGGTGCGGTCGGCCGTTTCAGTCCAGAAGAAAGGTGAAAAGCAGCCGGTTTTCGGGGTGGTCTGGTTCTCGGCACGAGTCGAAACGGATCGCGATACGCGCATGGCCACCATCGATGGGGTGAAGACGACGAACGTGAAATTTGCCGATGCGAAGCCGGGACAGGAAGAGTCGCTTCGGGCATTCCTCGAAAACGAGGTGAAGGATTGGCAGTACACTCTTTCCCTGGATCGGATCATCGCTGCCATGGACAAGGTTGAGGAGGCCATGAAGGGGGATTTGGGACTCAATACCGATCCTCCCAGGATACTCTTCGTCACGCATCCCGCGGTCCTGGTCCCCCTCGACGGCGACCCCAAGCTCCTTCCAATTCCCAATTCCAAGTTGATGCGTGTGGCGAACACGGCGTTCCTGATGATCTACGACTCGGCGGACATGAGCTATTACCTTCGCGGTGGTGAAGAATGGCTCAGCGCAACGGAATTGAAGGGGCCGTGGAAGGTGGCTGGGAAAGTCCCCACCGAGCTCGACGCCCTTTGGAAGGAAATCGAAAAGGAAACGAGCGGGAAGGAAACCCGGCAGGTTGGCCCCAAGAAGGTCGAGTCCGTCGAAGGGAAGATGCCCCAGATTATCGTGAACACCGAACCCACCGAGTTGCTGGCAACGGACGGAGAACCCCAATACACACCGATTCACGGAACCGACCTGCTGTACCTGAGCAACACGGACAGCAACGTTTTTCTCTATTCAAAGACTCAGGAATACATCGTCCTGATTTCGGGGCGCTGGTTCAAGTCCAAGTCCCTCGCCGAGGGCCCGTGGACGTATGTGGCTTCCAAGGACCTCCCCCCTGATTTCGCCAAGATTCCGGAAGGCTCCGTCAAGGGTTTCGTACTGGTGAACATTGCCGGGACGCTGCAGGCCCAGGAGGCGGTGAACGAGATGTACATACCTCAAACCGCCGCTATCGACCGAAAGAAGGCGACCACAACGGTCAGCTACGACGGAGATCCCAAATGGGAGAGCATCCCGAACACCGACCTGAAATACGCCGTGAACACAAGGCAGACCGTCTTCAAGGAGGAGACCAAGTACTATGCCGTGGAAGAAGGGGTATGGTATGAGGCGACCTCGCCCAACGGCCCCTGGAAGGCCAGTGTGGCGCCTCCACAGAGAGTCCAGGACATTCCGCCGAGCAACCCGCACTACAACGCCAAGTACGTGAAGGTCTACGATTATACGGACGATACCGCCTACGTCGGCTACACGCCGGGATACACGGGATCTTATGTGCAGAACGGCACGGTTGTCTATGGAACAGGATATCGATACGCCGGCTATGCGACCCCGACAACTTATGTCGCGTATCCCGCAACATATGGCTACTCTGCCGTCTACGATCCCTACGCCGCTACATGGGGTTATCAGCCGGCCTATTACAACCCCTATGCCTGGCTCGGGGCCGCCATTACCACCGCTGCGGTGGTCGGGCTTACCTGGGCGGCCTGGGACAACATCTGGCATCACCACCACCATTATGACCGATGGTACTACGGAGGCGGGTTCTGGGGGGTCGACGGCTACCGTTACAGGCATGTCAGCTACCACCACAACACTTATGTGTACAAAAATTGGCGCCCGGGAAGGCCCGGGTACAGACCACCCGTCTGGGACCGGCCCGGCCGGCCTGGTTGGGATAGGCCCGGTCGCCCGGCACACCTCCCTACCGGAAGACCCGACGACCGTCCAGGGTGGGGTGCTCCGGAAAGGCCCAACCTCTACAACAGGCCCTGGAATCGTGACAAAGTCGCTCAAAGACCGGCCCGTCCAGGATTGGGAACGGGTGAGACAAGATCAAGCCGACCTGAAGTGCGTCAGAACAACGTGTTTGCAGACAAGGATGGGAACGTCTACCGCAAAACCAACAAGGGTTGGCAGCAGCGGGAAGGCGGCAAATGGGCTCCAGCAACGTCCCAGAGACCCTCAGGGGCGGACACCGCAGCACGGCCCGGCAAACGTTCTCAGGTCTCTTCCAAGGAACGCCCGACCCGAGACTTCGACATCAAGGGACTTGACAGGGAGTTCAACCGCCGCCAGCGGGGCGACGTGAAAGCCAGTCGGGCTCAACGCTCGAATGCCGCGGCGGGAATCTCGCGACCCGCAGGTGGTGGACGTTCGAAAGGTGAGAGCATAGGCGGCGGCCGTGCCGGGGGACAAAGGGGTGCTCGTGGTGGGCACGGCGGGAGTACGCGACAAGGCGGTCGCTGAGAATCGAGCTGCGATCCGTCGGGCCAAGGGCTTCGCGGCACTAGATCATGGTATGAGCAGAGATGTTCTCTTGATCCGCAGCATGAGGCCGCAAGAACGGAACGGACCCATTATTTGAAGGAGGACGCCCACTCCATTCCTCGGCAGTGCATATCTTTTTGAAAGCTTTATAGCCGGCCCTCTGCGTTTTCCATGAATCGCCTCCTTCATAATGAATTTGTGAGGCGATCATGCCATGGCGCTATTTGACTGGAAAGATGGCGTTGCCCGAACGCTTACGAAACAAAAAATACTTCGTCGCAGGCCGGAAGCATCAGCGCACAGCACGAGCCTCCAATGACGTCAGACCGGGAACAGGGCCGGACCGCTTACGGCCGCACCGGCCGGCCGCTATTCCTCGAGTTCGGTGCGGACCTGGTAACCCGCAGCGCGCAACTCGCCGGCAAGTTCCTCGATGTGAGCCCATCCCCGGGTTTCCAGTTCGAGTTCCACTTTGGTGAGGTAAATGGGCAGGTCTTTTCCCGTGCGTACGTGACGTATGCTGAGAACGTTCGCCTGCAGCCGGGCCACAAGGGTCAGCAGGCTTGCCAGCGATCCCGGGATATCTTCCAGGTAGACGGAGAAGCGCATCACTCTCCCGTTTCGGGAAAGCCCCATGCGGATCACTCTGTCCAGGAGCGGACTGTCCACATTCCCCCCGCTCACGACCAGCACAACCTTCGCCCCGGGCCGCGATACGGAACCGTTGAGAAGCGCGGCCAGGGGAACGGCTCCCGCCCCTTCCGTGAGGATCTTCTTTCGCTCCAGCAGCATCAGCATGGCCTCGGCGATCCGGTCCTCCTCGACCAGGACCACTTCATCCACGTGTTTCCGGAGGATCTCGAAATTCACATCGCCGATCTGCTTGACCGAAATGCCATCCGCAAGAGACTTCCGCGCCTCGACGTGCAGCACCTCACCGTTTTTCTTCGCCATGTATGCGGAAGGGCACGCCGCCGCCTGCACGCCGATAATCCCGGCCTGAGGCCGAAGCCCTTTCACCGCTGTGGCAATGCCCCCGATCAATCCTCCGCCGCCCACGGGGACCAGCACGAGATCCGCATCCGGAAGCTCACCGAGGATTTCCAGCCCGATCGTGCCCTGGCCGCAGATGATGTCGGGGTCGTCGTAGGGGTGGATAAACGTCTTCCCCGATGCGGCGATCTCCCGAGCCTTGTCGAGGGCATCCCCGACGCTTTTTCCGCAGAGGACCAACTCGCCCCCGTAGCCCCTGGTGGCTTCCTGCTTGCTGATGGATGCCCATTCCGGCATGACGATCGTCGCGGGCATGCCCAGGCGTCTCGCCGCCAGGGCGACTCCCTGCGCATGATTCCCCGCGGAAGCCGCCACGACCCCCATGCTTCCGATGCGGGACCGATCGATCCCGATCTTCAGGGTCGCCCCCCTCAGCTTGAACGAACCCGTCTCCTGCAGGTTTTCCAGCTTCAGATAGACCTTCATTCCCGTCATCTTGCTCAGGTTCGGCGAAAATACGAGGGGAGTGCGGATCACTTTCCCCTTGAGGAACTCCGCGGCCTTTTGAATCTGCTCGACCGTGATCATGTTTCCTGTCATGGGCACTCTTCATTCATTTCAGGGGTAAAAAGGCGCCGATACCTGGTGATCGGTCCGTCCTCAGGACAGATCTTTCGGGATCGTAAACACGAAATCGGAACCGTCCGGCCGGGCTTCGTACCAGATAGCCCCCCCGTGTTTGCCGATGATCTCCTTTATCAAAAAAAGGCCGAGGCCGACGCCATCCTGTACGGGCCTGTTTTCCGGTTCGATTCTTCCGAACTTGGTGAACAGTATCGCCCTGTGTTCCTCAGGGATAGGTTTCCCGCTGTTATACACGTTCAGCCGGTAGTAAGACCCGTGATCCTCGAACCCGAAGGCAATCCGGCATCCCTTTCCCCCGTACTTGACGGCGTTCTTGAAGAGATTCCTGAAAACCGCCTTCAGCCAGATCTTGTTCGCATGGACGGGAATGGTCCCCGCCGGAATGGCCCCGAGCCGGTTGTCGATGATAATCCCGCGCTTCTGTATATCGTTGGAAAGTTCATCGAGCACGGGATCGATGATATCCTGCCTCAAATCCAGCACTTCCCGCTCGAACTTACAGAACCCGTCCACGGACTGTGCCCTTCCCAGGTAATCTTCCGCAATCCCCAGGAGTTGGACGACCCGCGACATCAGGTCCGTCAGCGTGTTCATGACACTCTTGTCCATGTTTCCGTAAATGCCGCGGATCAAAAGCTTGAGTGTCGCGGCAATGGCCACGAGAGGTCCGCGGATGTCATGGGACATGATCATGAGCATGTTGAGTATGTGCTGATTCAACAACCGAACGTTCTTTTCCGACTCCGTCAGTTCCCGCACGTGCTTTTCGGATTCGATGAAGGCCTGCTGCCACAGCTTCAGCTCGGTCACATCCCGCAGAATGCCCTCGCAGGATGCGCGACCGCTCTTGTCGAACCACAGGTTTGCCGTGATGCAGGCAATGAACCGCGTGCCGTCCTTCTTTCTCATCTCGACTTCATAGTCTTTCGCGAAACCTTCCCGCTCGATCTTCCGAAGGAGGATCACACCGTCTTCGCGATTCCAGAAGAGAAAGCCGACGGACTCCAGGGCCATCATCTCCTCTTTCGTCCCGTACCCAAAGATTTCGGCACCTGCCGGATTGACCTCCAGCAGCTGCCCCTCCCTGCTCACGGTGAAACTCATGTCCCGGGTAGAATCGAATATGCGCCGATACCTGGCTTCCAGCGCGCTGAATGCGTCCAAAATCCGGCCATGGTCCGCGTTCTCGCAACGGCTGATGCCTTGCGCCGCATTCTCACGGGTCTCAGAGGTCTTTTCGGTCATCGGGATCTCGAACCCCCTCTTCCACGCCATTTATTCGGTTAGGATTTTCTGGAATTCACGATGTGTCCAATCGTGAAAATCGTGAAGAGCCCCCGGAAGTCGTTCGTTTCGGATCTGGAATGACGCGGACGACCGGGCTGCGGCAAACCCGTGCCAAGATATGCCGGCCGTCACCTCCGCCGGCGGCTGGCAATCCCCCGGCGCAGATGCTCAGCTTGGACCGAAAAGGAGAGGGCTGATTTCGCAGCTGCAGCCGTCCACCATATCCGCTTCCGGCACGCCCCCGTTCTTGAGGGAATAGATGATGCTGTTGGCACGCTCTTCGATTTCGGGGACCACTTCAACGAGGACTTTCAGGGATCTCAGGAGCTTCTTGATCTGGTGTTTGTGCGGTACAGGAAGGTCGGGCCTGTCGAGAAACTGCAGGATTTCACCAAGAAACGACACGTTCTCGGCGGAAAAGGCGGTATAGGCAATGCTCGACCACTGTTCGCACAGGTCTCTGGGGAGATGCGAGACTCTCGCCGCCAGATCCTTGTTGGCACCAGCACGGAGAGCCGTGTTCAAGCGATCCAGGAGCCCCGTGATCTCTTCCCGGTCACCGTCCCAGACACCCGAGCGGGCCTGTACCGCCAGCCACTTCGGCTTGATTCTGTTCTTCACCCATTGTTCGGCTTGAACGGGAAGCAGAGGAAGGCATTTCAGTTCCTGCTGCTCGGCGATCAGTGCGTTGCACAGTTGAACCGACTCGGCATCTTCTCCGTCCAGCAATGGCAGCCGCTTGCGGACCAGGGAGTTCAATCGATCCAGTATGGGCCCCTTCCATTCCAGGCCCGGCAGTGCCTTGCGCAACTGGATCTCCCATTCCTCCCGAAGAATGCCGATTTCCGCGTTCACCGCTGACATGACAAACCCGAACTTTATGAGCGTATTGCGGAGTTCGTGGGCAAGGATCTTACAGCTCTGGAGCCGTTGCTGGGCAAATTCCCTCTGAGCGCGCAGCAGGTTCTCCCGGAGGTGCAGCGTGAGCAGTTCGGTCCCAAGGCTTCTCGAGAGTTCCTTGATGATCTTCGTGGAGCGATCGCCCCGACGCAGCGCGTCTCGCTGGAAATGGATCTTGATCACCGCTGCGACCACGTATTCGGAATCCTGCCAGACCTGCTCCCCCCGCCAGTCCAGGGGATATTCCAAAACTGCGGCGCAGTTTCCGTACAGGTCCTGCTTTCTGACGAGCACGGGCTCCATGTGATAGGAATCTTCGATTTCACCCCGAAGTTGTTTCCCGACACTCCGCAGGTCTTCGAAGGGATTGTCCGCCGTCCAGCTCTTCTGCTTTTCGACGCACCACCCCATCGCCTCCAGCACGTGGCCCGGCCGATCCCGGTACTGCATCCAGCTTTTTCCGGGATAGTTGTAATCGGAAACGGTGGGCAATCCCCATTCTATATCGTCTGAGCCGCTTCTTTTGACGCCGGAGGCAATCCGCACCGCCTGAAGGTTCGGCATGGAGCCGATTCGGTATATGGTTCCCTTTGTTGCATGTTCGATGCAGGAGAGAATGGTGTTGATCACATTCTTACAGGTCACTTCAAGCAGAACATCGATGACGCCCATACCGCTCCCCTGCAGCAGTCAGCCTTGCAACCCCGGATCTGCGGAACGCGCACAGCAGTTCAGGATAAGAATGGATCGACTGGTGGACACCCCCCGGCCGCAGACCATCCCCCGGGAGGCCAGATTCATAAGGGTCCGCGAGCGGCCGATCCCCGGCGGCAAGGCATACCGATACGCCGTCGCCGGCACTGATCCTCCGCACCCGACTTCTCGCATGCAATTGTACGCGAGAAACAGGGAGTAATCAAGAAGGCGCTGCAACCCGGCCCCCCTGCCGCTTCCACAGAGAACCCGGTCGCCCCCCCGATCACGGAAAGCGGAAACTCCCCGCCCCTGGATGCACGACCAAACCGAAACTCGGGTGAACGCACTTCCAATGGAAAAGCCAGGGGGCCTCCCTGGCTTTTATGATGCTTTAAGATCGCTTGGTGGACAGTTCCGGGGTACTCAACTACATTTTTCGGACTTTCACTGCCTGCGGTCCCTTCGGTCCGCGTTCCACCTCGAAACTGACCTTCTCGCCTTCGCTCAGTGAACGGAACCCCTCCGCGAGGATGGCAGTGTGGTGTACAAAGACATCTCCCTGGTCAGTGGTCTCGATAAAACCATAACCCTTCTTGTCATTGAACCATTTC
>JAJFUA010000357.1 GCA_021372635.1 Desulfobacteraceae bacterium
TAGAAGGACTTGCGGTTTACCTGTGCCCACATGAGCATGAGCGGGTTGTGCGGGAAGACCTGCGAGTCGCAGTGGGAGGTCCAGATCATGTCGCGGTCGACGGCGTCTTTCGCCGCGCTCATCCGGGCGGATCTTTCGGGACCGAAGAAGACGTTCCAGTGAAAATCCGCAAGGTAATAGATGTGCATGCTCAGGAACGAGGGAATGATCCCGCCCAGGCTGGCGGCCCTGTCGAACTGGTCTTCTCTTGAAAACTGTGCGTGGATCAGCACGTGGCGGAGATCGTCCGAGTGCCTGTAAGTCGGCTTGCGCACTTCTTCATAGGCGTCCAGAACGTCGTCGATGGCGTGGTCGCCGTTGTCGTGGATGTGAATGGAGTCAAATCCCGCCTGGTGTGCGGCCACAACATCATCGCGTATTTGATCGTGAGTCCTGGTGGGGAAGGCGCGCCAGTCGGCGGGATATTCGCCCGTGGTGTAGTAGGGGTCGGTCATGTACGCGGTCCGGAGCTGGGGCGAACCGTCGTCGAAGTACTTGATCCCGCCGGCCACGATCAGGTCGTTCTTGCCCGTGATCTTGGGGAGCTTGCGGCTCTGGCCGGCCACGTCTCCGCCGAGCGAGTCATGAACCTTGATGCCGGAGGCCAGGCCGAACCAGATGTTTGCGCGGAGCTTCAGATAACCCTGTTCCGCGGCCGTCTTGTAGAGATTGAACGTGGCTTCACTCTCACCCCCGCCGAGGTTCACCGTGGTAGCACCCACCGAAGCGTACTGGTTGGAGTAATAGGCGATGTCCTCGAGCTGGCTCTGGGGAGTGGACGGCGGGAAGAAGGGGGTGCCGTCTTTTTTGCCGTAATAGATGGTATACATGGCGTTTTCCAGGAGCTGCCCGTTGGCCTTGCCGCTGTAATCCACTCCGTTGATGATGGTGCCGGCGGGGAACGTGCCGATCACCCCGCCGGGAACCTGGACGGGGTTGTCCCCATTGATCTTTGACTGATTCAGGGCCATGGTGTTTATCACCATTCCATGGCCCGAGAAATGGACGATGATGATCGGGTGCACGGTGGACGCCTGGTCCAGCTCAAGCCTCGTCGGAAGGCTCTTCTCTTCCATGAAGAGGTCGCAGAATCCCGTCCCTACGATCGTTTCGCCGGCGGGCGTGACGTCTGCCCTCGCCTTCAGGGCCGCAATCATGGCCGTGAAGTTGTTGACGGGTCCGAAGGGGCCGCTGCCCAGCTGCACGTAGCGCCAGCCGGCTCCTCCAAAGTGCCCGTGGGCGTCGAAGAACCCCGGCAGCATGGTCTTCTTCTGCAGGTTTATGTGTTTCGTGCTGCGCCCCGACAGCCGGAGTATCTCTCCGGTGCCGCCGACCGCCAGGATCTTGTCGCCCGCAACGGCAACCGCTTCGGCATAGTTCATGTCCTTGTCGACCGTCACGACGGTGCCGTTGAAGTAGATCGCCGTCGGCACAGGCATGCCTTTGACCTTAGCCTGGGCCGGGGCCGCCATTACGAGAGCCAGGGCCACCGCAAGGACCAGTAAAACGGCGAAGGGATGCGTCTTCCTCATTGTTCGTCTCCTTCCTGGTTTTTTGTTTAGACCCGCTTGTGAAAGATATGTCGTCCGTCTTCCGAAAGCATGATTGCGGGGGCTCATCACCTCCTTTCCGTCTGCTTCCTGTATGTGCGGTACCGCAAGGACGCGATGGGAAATGCCTCCCTGCAACTGCTGTGCAGGGGGGCTGAGCGGAGATTTTCAGCGCCCGCTGAGAAACGGAAAAACCTATGGGAGTCCGAAGGATCGCCTCCTCCCGCGGGATCTTTTTTCGGGGCGTTCAAAATTGTGCGTTCAGCGAACTACAATGTGCAGCTTTCCGAAGCTTCTGTCCGAATCCTCTTTCCGATTCGGAAGTCTTGTTGATTCACGGGCGTTTCGTCCGGTGCATGAGGTGTAAGCCGGTGAATCCTTGGGCTGTTCTGGACTCTGTCGTTCTGTTCCAGTAGAGGTTATCTTTGGCGACCACGTGCCGAGTGAATACATTTTAGAAACGAGGAACTGATTTTCAATCATCTGAATTATGAAATAGGGGTAATGAAATATGTGAGCGCGAATAGCAAAAACCATTATGCAGCTAACATAATTTGTGATCGACACGCCCCGTGTCAAAGGCCGGTTCCGTTAGCATTCGATCCCTCTTTTTTCAGTATCTTGAATGACTTTCGGCTCAAATCAGCATGAATGCGAGCGGATCTCCAGGCATGACAACAGTCGAACTTGGCGCAGCCGGGATCTTCCGGTGGCGGACCGCGGGGTCCGGTGCTTTCGAGAGAAAGGCAGGCGGCGCATGGCGGAAAACGGCCGATTCCGTCGAGGATAGACAGCTTTCCTTACCGTTCCCGTTATATCAAGATAGTGTACGATGTGTCTTCTTGGCGAATCATCCCTTGGCCCTTGACCTTGGGGGCATTTCTGAGGCATTCTGAAAGCCTACAGGGAATGATAGGGATATCTGGCGAAAAACCAAAGCATGGACTGGCAATGAAAATCCCCTACGGACCAAACATCAGCCTGGAGTTGGCAAAGAAGGCTGCGGCTGCGGCGGCGCAGGAAGCGGCGGACCATGAAGTGAATGCCGTCATTGCGGTGGTGGACACGGGCGGGAATCTCGTCTATTTCGAACGCTCGGACATTGTACAGTGGGGGAGCAACGAGGTCGCCGTGCACAAGGCCCGCTGTTCGGTGGCGTTCAAACGGCCCACAAAAGCGTTCGAAAATGCGATTGCTGGCGGGAACACGGCGTTTCTGACCCTGGACGGCATCAGCGCCATCGAAGGTGGCGTTCCCATCGTGCAGAACGGAAAAATCATCGGTGCCATCGGCGTATCCGGCGGCTCCTGGGTTCAGGACGGACAGATTGCCCAGGCCGGGGCTGACGCCGTTCGCTAGGGAAGAGACTGGGACGGAAAAGGGGAACGCCATTGAGAGTACCTGGCGTCCCCCCC
>JAJFUA010000382.1 GCA_021372635.1 Desulfobacteraceae bacterium
GGCCGGACGAAGCAGACGGTCTTTCAGGGTATAGCCCTTCTGAAACTCCTGAACCACCGTTTTTTCGGGATGTTCGGAGCTTTCCTGCTGCATCACCGCCTCGTGGAAGTTCGGGTCGAACGGCTTGCCCATGGATTCGAAGACTTTGCAGCCGTACTTGCCGAGAGTGTCCCCGAAGCTCTTCAGCGTCAGGCGGACCCCTTCGAGGAGTGCCTGGAAGTTGCCTTCCTCCTCGCCGTGCACGATGGCCCGCTCGAGATTGTCGACGATCGGCAGCAGATCTCGAAGCAGACTTTCGTTCGCGAAGCAGATCCCTTCCGACTTTTCTCTTTCGAGACGTTTCCTCGTGTTTTCCATTTCCGCCGCAGCGCGAAGCACTCGATCCTGCAAACTCTTTATTTCTTCGTCCTTTGCGGCCAGGGCTTCGGCGCATTCGCCGTTCCCGCCTGTATCCTGGACCGATTCTACCTGTTCTTCAGCAGTCTCGGGTGCGTTTTCATCAAGATCTTTGTCTACCCCTGTGGTCATCAGTTGCAGTCCTCCTCCCTGTGATGCCGTTCAAAAAATTCAATATAAGATAAGGCAATGTCCCGGAATGTCATCCGGGATGAAGCGAAATCGGTCATCACGAATCTTCCGGTTCTTCCAGCAGTTGGCTCAGCAGGCTCGCCGTGAACTCCACCACGGGAATGATTCTTGAATAGTCCATGCGAAGCGGCCCGATGACTCCCAGCACTCCCATGAGGCTGTTCCCCCTCCGGTAAGGCGAGGAGATGAGGCTGATCTGCTGGAGTTCCTGCAGTTCCGTTTCCGGCCCCAGGATGATGCTCACCCCCGAGTGCGTCTTCAGGGTCATGTCCAGCAGGCGGATGAGACGCGATTTGTCCTCGAAAGCCTCCAGGATGCGGCGCATGCGCTCCACGTCCGAGAATTCCGGGTTGTTGAGCAGGTTCATCTGGCCTTCGATGTAGACGTCGCCCTTCTCGATGGATGACTGGAAGACCTTGCCGGTGAGTTCCAGCGCCCGCGAGAAGAGTTGATCGAAGAGGACCTTCTCGCTTTGCATCTCTTCCAGGATGCGGTTCTTCACTTCTCCGAGCGGCACATCCTTGAGAAGTTCGTTCAGGTAACGGCCGTACTTGTCCAGTTCCTCCTGGTGAATGTCTTCCGACCAGTCGAGAACCCTCTGGTGGAGCAGCCCCGACTTCGAAACCAGGATTACCATGATCTGGCGGGGCCTGAGCCGGATCATCTCGATGCGCTTGAGCCGGGCAAGGCTCAGTTTGGGCCACAGGACGACCCCCGCCTGCCTCCCGAACCGGGACAGGATCAGGGACGTACGCTGGAGGAGTTCCCTGACGTCCTGCTGCGTCTCGCGGAATGCTTCCCGGATCAGCGCCCGCTCCTTGCTTTCCAGGGCCTTGGACTGCATGAGCGCGTCCAGGTAGAACCGCAGCCCCTTTTCCGTCGGAATCCGCCCGGCGGAAGTGTGCGGCTGGGCCAGAAGCCCGAGTTCCTCCAGGTCCGCCATCACGTTGCGGATCGTTGCAGAGCTTACGTTCATCCCGTATCGCTTGGAGATGGTTCTCGACCCGACGGGTTCCCCGCTGCTGATGTAATCGCTGACGACCGCTTCAAGGACCTGCTGATCGCGTTTTGTGAGCTCAATCATCAAGATGCACGCTCCATCGGTTCTGTTAGCACTCAACTCAGTAGAGTGCTGATTTAACCTAGTGATGAATACCTTGCTTGTCAAGTATTTCCACTGTTCGCCGGGAAGGAAAATTCCACCGTGGAGAGGCACCGCGGGCGGGCAGGGGACGTCCGCGCTCCGGGGACGACGCCTGCGGGACACGAACGGACCGGAACGACGGGCGATCCCGCGGCGGGATGCTCATTGCACCCCCAAAGGATGATCAGACCTTGAAGTACATGCAGAACCTGCAGAATGACACGATGGCGGCCCGTTCCTCCGGAGTTCCGGTAAACTGAATGCCGAGGTCGGTGGTTTTTTTCAGCTTGTGCAGGGTCGCGCTGCGGATGGTCCCAGGGAGTTCCTGGATGGACTCGTTGTTGGGAAGGATGAAATCGAGGTGGCAGGGAATGTTTTTCGAAACGTGGAGCAGGGCGGGAATCACCAGGGAACATCCCCCCTCGCTGATGTCCTTTATGCTGCCGGTTGCCGTTTCCCGCACCCTTTCCAGGACGATCCGCGTTTCGATGTTGACCTGGATGCGGTGATGCTTGCGCACGGTCTCCACGTCGAAGGTGGACGGATAGTCGATGAGGGTGAGCGAGTCCGGGAGGTTGCGACGGACCTTGCTTTGAAAGCGGTACAGTTCGCCTTCGTAGAAGAACACGCAGAGGATGTTGCCGTCGAAGGATGCGGCCAGACGGTCTCCAACCGGGAGATGAGGCTCCTCTATGAGGATGAAGTCCCCGTGGCGGCCTCCGAGGATCCGGGACCTTGCCGTCAGTATCTTGTTTTCTGCACCGCGGATGTGGATTTCATTGTCGATTTCGAGCGGAAGTTTTCCCATATGTCGGCAACGTAAAGGCTAGAGGCAACGCACGGCGGCGCCCGACTGCTGGAATGATGCCGCCCCATCCGGGAAAAAACATGGGAAAAAGAATTAAAGATCAATCAAACCGATGCTACCGCGAAGTCGTGGAAATGTAAAGACGATTTGCTGATGGCCGGTTTTGGGGAATGTTTCGCTCTCCCGTGGCGCTTCAGGCGGGCGTGAAGGGGCGCCGCATGAGCAGTGCGCCCAGGGGGCCGGCCTTTTTCAGGAATGGCTGCACGAGCGCCGGGGTGAACCGGGCGGCCAGGGGCGCAAAGACCAGTCCGAAGCAGAGACCACTCGCTGAAATGGCCAGGAAGGCGGAAAGCAGGGGGTGCGAGCTGGCGTCGAACGCGGGGAGGTACAGGAGCAGGGTGGACGGCACTGCAGCCGCGGAGGAGAGGACGACCAGCTTCAGAACGTCGTGGAGGAGGCCGGAGAAGACGGCCCCGCCATGGCGGCGTGCCCACCACAGGCAGAGGGCGGCGGTGTAGAGGACGATAGCCGCGGTGCTTGCCACGGCGACTCCCTGCGCCTGCAGGTGGCGCGTCAGGAAGAGAAAGATGGGGACGGCGCAAAGGGTGGTGACGGTACCGAGCACGGCGGGGGAGAGAGTGTCCTGCCGCGCGTAGAAGGCCCGGCCGAGCACCTGCTGGAATC
>JAJFUA010000396.1 GCA_021372635.1 Desulfobacteraceae bacterium
GCCTCGAATTCCGTTTCGAAGGAGGGTTCGGGCCGGATGGTGCTGTCGAGCTTCATGATGAAGGTGTTGAGCCGGCGGCTGATGTAGAGGGCCGCCGCGAGGCTGCCGATGAAGGCGAGGGCGGTCATGACGGACATCGACCGGATCAGGACCTGGTGGAGACCACCTTCGGTGAATTCGGCGGGGGCGAGGGCCCCGGGAAAAAGGAAGGCCGCCAGGGCGGCGGAAAGGACCATGAAAAGAGAGAGCAGGGCCGGCAGTGCGACCACCAGCCGCAGACGCAGCTTCGCGCGAGTCTTTTGTGCCGGGCTCATGGGAAATCCTCCCGGAATGTTGCGGGTTGAAGCGGCATATTCATGAGACACTCATAACGTTCATGTATGCCTGTCCAACTGTCTTTCAGGTACCGCCGCGGGATGGAGCGGCGGCTTCCGAAGGAACCGGAACCGCGGGCCGCCCCGCAGCGGTTGCGAATATCTCCTGCCGGACGGTTGCTTCATCCCTGGATCCGTTGCACACCGGCTGGCATCGATTTTGCTTTTCGAATGTGAAAATGGACATCCTAACCAGATATTCCGGTGGAACTTTGGACCGGAAGAAGGATTCGCGACGAGCATGAACGACGTTTACGGATCCAGAAGTTTTGAACCGTTGATTATAGTTATTGTCTTTAAATCTGTATAGATCGAGAATATATATTGAATTCATGTCTATATCATCGAAAATAATTTGTTAAAGCTGCTGGTGCCGATGATGGTTGTACAATCGCTGACCTTATTATGTTTCCATGCTCTCATAATATACTTGCCTTTTGCAAGAATAAATATGATGGAGGATTGAAATATTCCTGGAAAAGGATCTTTGCCGGGGGCGGGATATTCCTGCCGGTGCCGATTCGGTTTCGGCATGCCTGCAAATAGCGGCGCAGCGGCCGTCGTGGTATATGCTGCGGTCACGAAGACGGGTTTGGTTACGCGGTATGAACAGTTCCCGAGCGGGAAGAAAGAAGCCGTGAGCATGGATGAACTCAAAGACTACTACGAAGTGATGCAGCTCAGCCCCAACGCCGACCGGAAGACCATCGAGAAGGTCTTCCGGCTGCTCGCCAAACGCTATCATCCCGACAACGCCGGTTCGGGGGACACGGAACGGTTCAGCCAGCTGACCGAGGCCTACCACGTGCTGGCGGACGACGAAAAGCGCGCCGCCTACGACGCCAGGTACGATGAGGTCCGCGCCGTGAAAGCGGGGGTGCGGCGGGCCGTCTTTGCGGAGGGAAGCGTCCGGGACGGGGAACATATCCGCCACGGCATCCTTTCGACTCTCTACATCGCCCGCAGGCGAAACGCGCGCAGTCCGGGAGTGGGGATCGTGACCCTGGAGCAGGTGCTGGAGTGCGTGGAGGAGCAGATGGAGTTTCACATCTGGTATCTGCGCGAGAAGGGGCTGATCGAGCGCACCGATACGGGGACCTTCGCCATAACGGCCGAAGGCGTCGACGTGATCGAGGCGAAACAATATATCCTGAGAAAAGACCGACTTCTCCAGGAGCCGGAAAGAACGGGCGGGGACGGCTGCGGCCGGGGCTGCGAAATAAGCGGCGGACCGGACCTGCTGCCCCTGAGGAAGGGGTCCTCGGCGCGCTGAACGGTCGGGGGCCGCCGTTTTTCCGAACGATCCGCCACACGCCTCAACGGGCAAAGGAGCTTCCATGAAAAACGCCGACGAAACGATTTCTCAGCCGGACCGCTTCGCCTTCGTCCCGAAGCCGCCCGCGAATCTCCGGGAGCTGGACATCCCGGAGGCGGTCGCGATGGACATCCTGCTGGCACGCCTCTACAGGGAAGGGGTGGGCAGCCTCAAGTCGCTCAGCCAGGGCCTGAAGCTTCCTTTCGCGGTGGTGAGCGAGCTTTTCCAGAAGCTCCGGGCGCTGCAGATTTTCGATATCACGGGCATCGAGGGGAACAACTACGTTTTTTCCCTCACCTCCTCGGCCCGGGAGACGGTGGAAAAGCAGCTGGCGCGGAGCGCGTATTCCGGTCCCGCGCCGGTTTCGCTGCGGGCGTATTCCGAGGCGGTCCGGGCCCAGACCGCGGAAGTGTGCCTCAACCGGGAAAAGCTCCGGGAGGTCCTGTCGGACCTGGTGCTCACGGACGAACTCCTGGACCGGCTGGGTCCCGCGCTCATTTCGCAGAACTCGGTCTTTCTCCACGGACCCACGGGAAACGGCAAGACCAGCATAGCCGCCGCGCTGCCGGGAATCTACGGGGACCTGGTCTTCGTCCCCTACGCCGTGGAGTTCGACGGGCAGATCGTCCTCGTGTACGACCCGGCGGTGCACGGGAAATCGGACCTCGACGTTTCGGGGCACGACGGGCGCTGGGTGCTGTGCGAACGCCCCTGCATCACGGTGGGCGGCGAGCTGGACCTCGGGATGCTGGAGCTGCGGCGGGACGAAACGTCGGGCACCTACGTCGCTCCGCCGCACATGAAGGCGAACAACGGGATCTTCATCATCGACGACTTCGGGAGGCAGATGGTTTCCCCGCAGCATCTGTTGAACCGGTGGATCGTTCCGCTGGACCGCGCCGTGGACTACCTGACCTTGAGCTACGGGGTGAAGTTCGAGATCCCGTTCCGGGTGACCATCGTTTTCGCCACCAATATCGAGCCGGACGAACTCGGGGATTCCGCCTTCTTCAGGCGGATACGGAACAAGATTTACGTCGGGCCGGTGCAGGACGACGTTTTCGACGAGATCTTCCGGCGTCTTCTCGCCCGGAGACGGCTCGAATGCGATCCGAAGATCCCCGGAGTCCTGAGGGCGTTGTGCCGGGCGGGATCGAACGGGGAAGGGCTGTGCGCCTGCTATGCGAAGGACATCCTGCAGATCGTGGACGCCATCGGAAAGTATGAAGCGCGTCCCGTCGAACTCGACGAAGACGTGCTGCGGCGGGCGACCTCCCTGTATTTCTCCCGCGTTCGCTGAGAGATAGCGCCGGTCGGCGGCAGCGGCAATCGCGTGAAAATCGGAAAAGAGGGACTCCGTGGAAATAAGGGATTGTGCCGGCATGGAATATGACGGGGGACGTCTTCTTCGAAGCTTCAATCAATTAGAACCACACCCCCCTTGATCCCCCCTCAAAAAAGGGGGGAATTGTGGTCCTTTCCCTCTCATCCTCGGTTTCGTGGAGAGGCCGATCTCCTTTCGCGGCAGCATGTAACACGCAGGTTGGCGGTGAGCGGCAGCGAACCCCAACACCGGCCAACCCCAACCCGACAGCACGCAGGTTGGCGGTGAGCGACAGCGAACCCCAACACCCGCGGCCCCCAACCCGAAAGCCAATGCAGATTGCCCCTGCCCGTGCGCCGGTGTGGACAATGTTGGGGTTCGCGTTCGCTCACCGCCAACCTACCCGCCGATGCGTCAGGAATGGGGCGGGGCGGTCCCTTCCTGCCGCAGGAGCTTGCGCTTGCAGGCGGCGGCGATCTTTTCCGTCAGTTCCTTGATGGCTATGGGTTTCGTGATGTAGTCGTAAGCGCCGCTGTTCAGGCCCGCAATGGCGGAGTCGACACTGGCGAAGCCGGTGAGGATGATGAACTCGGGCGCATCCCATTCCACCTTGTTCACCTTTTTCAGCACGTCCAGGCCGGAGATGCCGGGCATTCTCAAGTCGAGCACCACGACGTCGAAGGTGCTCCGCTTCAGGATTTCCAGGCCTTCTTCCCCGCTGGCCGCCGTTTCCACGTGATAGCCCCTGGCGGTCAGCATCTTCGAGATGTTGCTGGTGAAATGGACCTCATCGTCGATCAGGAGAACTCTGGGGGGTGGCATGAAGGCCTCCTTTCGCGGCGCTGACCGGCAGCGTTATCGAGAATTCGGATCCCTTTCCGTATTGGCTCCTGACGTGAATGTCCCCGCCGAGACGCTTCACGATGGAGTAGGAAATGGACAGGCCGAGGCCCGTTCCTTTTCCCTGCGGCTTGGTGGTGAAGAACGGGTCGAAGATCTTGTCGAGATGCTGGGCGGGAATGCCGCACCCGTCGTCCTCGACGACGATTTTGAGCATCCGTCCGTCTCTGCTCAACTGCGACCTGATCCGGATCGTGCCGCCGGCCATTTTTTCTTCCAGCGCGTGGACGGCGTTGGCGACGAGGTTCAGGAGCACCTGTTCGATTTCGAACGGGTCGGAGGGGACCGGGGGCAGGGTTTCCGCCAGATCCATGGCAATCCGGATGCCGGCGGTCGAGGCCCACTTTTCACACAGGGACACGCTCTCCCGGATCGCCTGGTTGATGTCGATTTCGTGCACTTCGGTGTGGATCCTTCGCGAAAAGCCCAGGATGTCCCTGGTGATCTTGCCGCAGCGCTGCACCTGGCCCTCGATCCTGTCGTACGACTCGGGGAGGCTGAAGGAATCGCTGTCTCCGAATTCGCGCATCATGTCGACTTCGCTCTGGATGACGGCGAGCGGGTTGTTGATTTCGTGGGCGACCCCGGCGGCGAGTTGCCCGATGGAAGCCAGTTTCCCGGCCTGGATCAACTGCCGGTTCATGGTTTCCCTTTCCCGGTCGCGCCTCTTGATCGTGGCGATGATGTAGATGGTCGACCCGGTCACGACCGCAAGGATCGCAAACGAACTCACGATCAGGAAGAACGTGGTGGCCCGGTCGGCGAAGGCCATGTCCGCGAAGAATTCCGCGTGGTCCTGCCGCACGACCAGCAGCCAGCGCGGGTCCCTGAGCCAGGAATAGGCGACGATCTTGCGCGGGACGTCTTTCCCGTCGCCGTCCAGGATTTCGATCCCCGTTTCCTCCGTGAACCTTTCCATCGGGAGGTCCGATTTCTCCAGGATTTTGCCGCCCGATTTGGGCGCCGTCTGGTAGAAACCCTGCGCGTTCAGCAGGAATACCTCGCCGGTGCGGGCGATCGTGATGCCCTGGAGCATCGAACTGAGGGCCTGTGTTTCCAGGGTTGCCCGCAGGATCCACCTGCCGCCGTTTTCCTCCTTCAGGACCGCTATGATGAAATGCGGGACGTTGCGGTACCCCAGGAACATGTCGCTGAAGAACGCCTTCGACGTCATGAGTTCCCGGAACCAGAAGGTGACCGAATAGTCGTTTTTCATCAGGTCGTACGGCCCCACGTAGGAGACGTGAAACCCGTCGCTCTTGATGACTCCCAGGTCCTCGAAGTATTCCCTGTCCTCATTGAGGAAGTCGAAGACGGCCCTGAGACTGGACGCGTCAGACAGGTATTCCAGCGTGCTCAGCCGGGTGATGAGCTTGAGGTCGAACAGGCGCTCCTTGAGGAAAAGCTGTACCAGTGACTGGCTGGATTCGATCCTGCGCTGAAAGGACTGCGTCATCCGGGAATGGGAGAATTCGGAATAGTTCCGGTGCAGGTAGGAGGCGATGAAGGCCAGGGGGACAAAGGTGCAGATCAGGGAAAAAACGAAGAAGCGCAGAAAAAGAGCGCGGTAGGGACGGTCCTGATCGTCCCCGTCCCGGACATGCCAGCCGGACCTCTCCTCTGTAGTCATGGCAGTTCACCTCGACCCGAAGATTCCTGGACGGCGTGCGATGCGACACCGGTTCGACGGAGCCGCGGCGAAACGACCGGAAGGGCGGCCCGTTCGCATCGCGGGGTATGCCGCAAAGGCAGCAGACCAACTTCCCGCATCGGCGGGAGAATGAAAGGAAGCCCGTCCGCAAACCGGCTGCAATGTTTGAAGCGAGACAGGGGACCCGCGTTCGGGCAAGAGTCGTACTTGAATGATACCAGTTAGCTAATCTTGCAGACCCTGTCAAGAATGGAATTGCGGGGGCGTTTCTCCACCGGTGGAGCGCGGGGAAACGCCCGAAGCGCACCGGGGCGGAAGCGGAGCGGCTATGCCATTTGCCCGGCCATTTCCGCCGCGTACTGGTCGGCGTTCAAACCGACGACCAGGTGCAGAATCCGGCCCGGCAGCCGCATGACGGCGTCCACGCCCGCGGTCCGGAGCGACTCTTCGTCCACGCGGGCATCGTCTTCGACGATCACCCGGAGGCGCGTTTCCGCCACCGCTTCGACCGTGCGGATGTTCCTTCGGCCTCCCAGGGCCGCGATGAAGCCCTGGGCCTTTTCCGCCGCGGCGGGGTCCCGCCTCTTGGACGCCGGGGCCTGCAATGCCGCGGACGCCGTTTCGATGCGGTCGGCTTCCGAGAGTTCCGCCTCGGGTCCGGCCACCTTCATGTACTCGTCCATTTCCATCTTGTAGCCTTCGGACTTGGGCCCGAAGATCGCCTGCATGTTGTTGCCGACCACGACGACTCCGGCCGCGCCCAATGCCTTGAGCCGCGCCCGGTTGACCTTGCCGGGGTCGGCGACGCTGACGCGAAGCCGGGTGATGCAGGCGTCCAGGGCCGTGATGTTGCTCCTGCCGCCGAAAGCGAGCACCAGGTGGTGGGCGAGTGCGTGTTCCCTGTCAGCCGGCATGCCCGGTACGAGCAGTCCCGGGGCGACTTCCTTTTCCTCTTCCTCGCGGCCGGGTGTTTTCAGGTCCCGCCAGCGGATGGCCCCGTAGAAGACGAAGAAGTAGAGGAGAAAGTAGGCGGGTCCCACGACCAGGATCAGCCAGGGCTGGATGTCCAGGATGGAGAAGAGCGCCCAGTCGATGGCCCCGTGCGAGAAGCTGTAGCAGAGGCGGGCTCCGAGGAGGTAGAGGAGGGGGAAGGCGAGGCCTGCGAGCAGAACGTGAAGGCCGTACAGGAGAGGAGCCACGAACAGGAAGGAATATTCGATCGGTTCGGTGATCCCCGTAAGGAAGGACGTGAAGGCGGCGGAGGCCATGAGGCTCCCGATCTGTGCCCGCCGGGCGGGCCTGGCGGTCTGCCACATGGCGAGGGCCGCGCCGGGGAGGCCGAACATCTTGAACAGAAACCCGCCGGCCAGGATGCCGCCCTGCTGCGGGTCGCCCGCGAAGCAGATGTTCGTGAGACCGTGGATGGTCGTGCCGGCCGCCGTGGTGAAACTGCCGAACTGGTAGAACCAGACCGCATTCCAGATGTGGTGCAGGCCGAACGGAAGCAGGGATCGTTCCACGACGCCGTAGATGGTTACGCCCAGCACCGGGTTCTGCGAGATCGACCATTGCGCCAGGGCGTTCAGCCCGTACTGGATGGGAGCCCAGGCGAAGCTCAGCAGGAAGCCGATGGCGATGCCCGCGAAGGCGGTGACGATCGGCACGAAGCGCTTCCCGGCGAAGAAGCCAAGGTAGGGCGGGAGTTCGATGCGATGGAAGCGGTTGTAGAGATATGCGGTCGCAAGACCCATGATGATCCCGCCGAAGACGCCGGTGTTTACCGTTTCGAACCCCAGGACCCTGGCGGTCTGTATGTTGAAGATCCCGGCCACCGCGGCCATGGCGCCCAGCAGGACGAGGTATCCGACGGCCGCGGCCAGGGCCGCCACGCCGTCGTTGTTGGTGTAGGCGATGACCACTCCGACCGCAAACATGAGCGGCATGGCCCCGAACACGGCGTCGCCGGCGACCTTCATGATCTCCAGGAGTCCGAGGAGAAACGGGGACGCGATGGGGAACGCTCCGGTCTGCACGCCTCCCAGGATGCCTCCCCCGACGCCCAGCAGGATGCCTGCGGCGGGCAGGACGGCCACGGGGATCATGAGCGCGCGGCCGAGCTTCTGGGCGAACCCGAAGGCCCGGCTTCCGAGACCCTGCCGGCTGGAGGCGGCGCCCGGCAGTGCAGTTTGCGTGACAGCCATGGTCAATGTCTCCTTTTGAATGAATTGCGGTCGGGCTCTCAGGCCCCGGGGTCGGGAACCATGTTCCGCACATCGGCGGCGGAATCGAGGGTCAGCGCCCGCGCGGCGAGGTCGCGGCACGCGGAGAAGCTGAGTTGGCGTATCTGCGCCTTCACGGCCGGGATGGCGGGGACGCTCACGCTGAGTTCATTCACGCCCAGCCCGATGAGGATCGGAACGGCCTGAGGGTCGCCGGCCAGGCCGCCGCATACGCCCGTCCAGCGTCCGTGCTTTTCGGCCCCTTCGACGGTCCTGGCGATCAGGTGCAGCACCGCGGGGTTCAGCCCGTCGACCTGGGGGGCGAGCTTCGGATGGCCGCGGTCCATGGCGAGCGTGTACTGGGTCAGATCGTTGGTCCCGATGGAGAAGAACGCGGCTTCCCGGGCAAACTGTTCGGCCATGACGGCGGCCGCGGGGATTTCGACCATGATGCCCAGGGGAACCGGCGCGGTGCCGAGCAGGGCCCGTTCCTCGTCGAACATGGCCTTTGCGGCGCGCCATTCCGCGAGGGTGGCAACCATCGGGAACATGACCATGATCCTGCCGAATTCCGACGCGCGCAAAATGGCGCGCAGCTGGGTGCGCAGCACCTCGGGGCGGTTCAGGCCGACCCGCACGCCGCGCTCTCCGAGGAAGGGGTTATCCTCCCGGGGGATCGGCAGGTAGGGGAGCGGCTTGTCTCCTCCCACGTCCAGCGTGCGGATCACCAGCGGCCGCCCCGGGCCCAGGGCGCGGGCGATGTCGGCGTAGACCTGGGCCTGTTCGTCTTCCGTCGGGGACGTGGCGCGTTCCAGGAACAGAAACTCGGTGCGCAGCAGGCCCACCCCTTCGGCGCCCAGGGTGAGCGCCGTTTGCGCGTCGCTAAGGCCTCCGATGTTCGCAACCACTTCCACCGCGTGGCCGTCGGTGGTGACGGCGGCCTTCCCGGCGTTTTCCAGGTTTACCTTCTTGCGGGCCGCTTCCTTTTGCAGACGGGTCCGGAGGTCCGCGACCTCGTCGGGGGAAGGGTTCAGGCGGAGCGTGCCCCGCGAGGCGTCCAGGATCACCGGTGTGCCGTCGGGGAGGTCCAGCGCCCGGGGGTCCATGCCGGCCACGGAGGGAAGGTCCAGGGAACGGGCGATGATGGCGACGTGAGACGTGGCGCTGCCCAGAGTGGTGCAAAGGCCCAGGACGTTCTCTCGGTCCAGGTTCGCGGCGTCGGAGGGCGTGAGTTCCTCGGCGACCAGGATGGAGTCGGCGGGCGCACGGATGGTGCGGGCTTCCGCGCCGGTCAGGTTGTGCACCACGCGCTGGCCGATGTCGCGCAGATCGGCGGCCCGGGCGGCGAGCAGGGTGTTGTTCATTTTCGAGAGAAGTTCCGCCTGCGAGTTGATCGCCTGCTGCCAGGCGAAAGCGGCGCTCTTGCCCTTGAGGATTGCGCTGCGAACCGTTTCGAGCAGTTCGGGATCGTCGAGGATTTCCTGGTGGGCGGCGAATATGGCCGCCTTGTTGGCGTCCGCCCGGCCGTGAAGCTGGACCTGGAGGGCTTCGAGCTGCCGCCTGGCCTCGTGGAGGGCTTCTTCGAGCTTGAGCGTTTCGGCTTGAGGATTTTCGGCGTTTTCGGGCACGTCGAGATCCTGGTGCCGCACCTGGAAAACCGTGCCGACGGCAAGCCCCGGCGAAGCGGTCACGCCCGCGAGAAGGTTGGGGTCTTCCGGTCGGGGGGCCGGGGCAAACCGGGCGTTTTCGGCAACGATGCGGCTGGCCGGGGCGGGCGCCGGAGCGCCTTCTTCGCCCAGGCCGGAAAGGATCAGCGCGGTGAGCGCGGCGACGGCTTCGCGGGCGTCGGGACCCGAGGCCGTGAGGTTTATCTTGTCGTTGAAACGCAGGTCCAGGCTCAGCAGGCCGGTGACGCTCCTGGCATTGGCCTGCGTGTCGCCGCGCACGACCCGGACGTCCGACCGGTATTTCCTGGCGACGTTCGCCAGTACGGCCGCCGGGCGGGCATGCAGGCCCGCGGTGTTGGAGATCAGGATCGCTTCGGAAGTGACCGTACCCCCGGATTCCGCCGCGGCAGTAGTGTCCGGTTCGATCAGCTGCAGTTCGAGAATGACGTCGCGGCCGGCGGTCACGCCGCCCGAGGCGGGTTGGAAGGCTGCCACCCGTTCGGAATTGGTCACGACGATCATGGACATCAGGCTCTTGGCGTGAGTCGCTATGAAATCCGCGTCGAAATCCAGCAGCGGGTCCCCGGCCTTGACCCGGTCGCCGTTCTTTACGCGGGGGGTGAAGCCTTCGCCCCTGAGGCTGACGGTGTCCAGGCCGACATGCATCAGCACTTCGATCCCTTCTTCCGTCGCCAGGGTCAGGGCGTGGGCCGCCGGGTGAAACATGACGACCCTGCCGTCGCACGGTGCGGAAAGCGTCTGGTTGACGGGGTCCAGCGCGATGCCCTCACCCACCATCTTTTGCGAGAAAACCGGATCGGGGACTTTTTCCAGGGGGACCAGGATGCCGGAGAGGGGGGCTTTCAGGGCGATCCTGCGAAGTGTTTCAGGCCGGCTTGCGTAATTTGTCATCCATGTCTCTCCTGTGGGCCGGTGCGTGGCGGCCGGTCCCCCGATGTTTGCGATCCGGGGCGGCTTCCCGCCGTTCGTTTTCTGGAAAGGACAGACGGTGCCTGATGATTGAGGCGCCATTCTAGCGCAGTTCGACACGGAATCCGTGCATAATTTTGCGCTTCCCGTGGAATTTGCGGACAGGGATTGCCGCCGGGCGCTTCGGGGGGGATCGTTTGCCCAGCCTTCGACCGTGCCCGTCGAGCGGAAGCCCCCGGTCCTCAAAAGGCTTGAGCGGAAAACGACCTGCTGGTATTATTACAAACGTTCTCAAATACATCCGTTGAAGATATTCGGGGCGTGTTCCCGCCGGTTACTATCTGTACGGCCGTTCGGGTTGGAAGCTCCGGGCAGGCGGGTTCTGCCGGAACGCCGGCCGGGAGGGTTTCACAGCGAAAGTCGAAGCGTGGGAAACCGGGCAACAAGGCACCTGACGCTGTATCTGCCTCCTTGTGACCACCGATGAAATGAAACACTCAGCTCCTTGCGGGCGTCTTTCGCGGATACCGCCGCGAAGCGGGACGCGTCAGCCCCGGGCATCGTCCCGAACGATACGGATCGTTTCGATTATTCTTCGGGGCTTACCGCGTCCTCGACCGATCGGGAGATATTATGGGCGGTTCACGGATCTTTGTTAACGGCCGCACTCTGAATGCGCGGGAAGGCGCCACGCTGATGGAATGCCTCGTGTCCTCGGAGTTGTTCCTGCGCATGGATTGCGGCGGGCGGGGCCGCTGCGGCAAATGCGTCGTGCGCGTGGCCTCCGGGGAATGGGAAGGGCTTTCGGAACCGGATGAAGCGGAGGAGCGGAACCTCGGGAGCGGGAAGTTGTCCCAGGGCTACCGCCTGGCATGCCGCGCCAGGGTGCGGGGGGCGGTCTCCATCGAGATCCCGGAGGAAAGCCGCCTGGCCCAGGAGGTGATGCGCAAGGGACTTCCCTCTCTGCTGCCCCGGACGATTCCGGAAGTTCCGGCTCCGGAAAGCGCCACGTCCGCTTCCTGGGGAGTTGCCGTCGATATCGGTACGACCACCATCGCCGCCTACCTGTGCGAAATGGCGAGCGGGACGATTGCCGCCTCCACTTCCGTCCGGAATCCGCAGGCCGTTTTCGGAGAAGACGTCGTCAGCAGGGTCGGTGCCGTCCGTTCGGAGCCGGCAGTGCTGCCGCGTCTCCAGCAGATGGCCGCGAGCGCCGTGAACTGGGCTGTTTCAGGTCTTTGCCGGCAGGCGGGGATCGCCCCGGAGCACATCATCGACATGGTTTGCGTGGGCAACAGCATCATGCTGCATCTTTTTCTCGGGGAGGATCCGTCCTCCATAGCCGTTTATCCGTACACCCCCCGGTTTTCCGATGCCCGGACACTGCCTGCCAGGGATATCGGCGTCTGCGGAGAGACGCACGCGCGGCTGCGAACCCTGCCGCTGATCAGCGGGTATCTCGGGGCGGATATCGTCGGCGCCGCCCTGGCGGCGGACCTCATGAACGCGGCCCCCGGCACGATGCTGGTCGATGTCGGCACCAACGGCGAGGTCATCTTCGTTACTGAAAAGGGATTGATGGGGACGTCCTGCGCCACGGGCCCGGCTTTCGAGGGCGCATCCATACGCCACGGGATGCAGGCCGTGTCGGGTGCGGTCGATTCGGTGCGGTTCTCCGCCGAAAGCGGGCGGCTGGAGTACGGAGTGATTCGACTCGATGAAAACGTCTCCGTGCAGCCGGCCGGCATATGCGGTTCGGGAGTGATCAGCGCGGTGGCGGAACTGCTCGACGCCGGAATCATCCGGAGGGACGGGGGATTCGACAGGAATTGCGGCTTTCCGTGCATGAGGATCGACGGCAGGGGCATTCCGGAAGTGGTGATCGTCCCTGCGGAGGCGGCCGCCTCGGGCAGGGCGATCGTGCTCACGCAGGCGGATGTGCGGGCGGTGCAGCTGGCCAAGGGCGCACTGCGTGCCGGTATCGATCTGCTGTGCCGGGAAAGCGGCGTATCGCGCCCTCGGAAAATACTTCTGGCGGGGGCTTTCGGGAGTTTCATCGACAGGCGGGCGGCGCTGCGGATCGGGATGTTCCCGGACATGCCGGTGGAAGAAATCGAAGTGGTCGGCAACGCGGCGGGCGCCGGGGCGGTAATGGCCCTGCTGCGGGAGGAATACTTCGAAAGAGCGGCCGAAATTGCCGCAGAGACGCGCGTGCTGGACCTGGCACGACATGCAGGGTTTCAAAAGGCGTTCGTGGATTCGCTTTCTTTTTGAGCGGAACGGAAACGACCGCATTTCGTTCCCGGGTCCCGGGGGCTGCAGGCGGCGGTCCCCGGCGGGAACCGGAGGGTGAGAGAGACGCAGGGCATGAAAAGCGCTGAAGCCGCAATTCCGTCCACAATCGTTCGCCTTTCTCCCGGGTCGATCGTCGTTCAGCCGGGGCAGGTGGCCCGCTATGCGGGCGGGAGCCGTTTCAGGGCCGATGCCCGCATGGAAGAAGCCATCGGTTTCGCACTGGGCAGGGCGGCGGACCTGATCGCACCGGTTCTCGTCTATGCCGTTCATCCCGTAGCGGCAGTGGAAGGCCGTGTGATGCGCCTGGAAAACGGCCGTTTCGTGACCGGCCCGGTCCCGGCGGTCGATCCTTCGGTGAAGTATGTTGCGGCAGTCGTATGTACTCTTGGACCTCTGCTGGAGGATGCCTGCAAGGAATACGGCCTGCGCGGGGATTCCCTGCGGGCGCTTTTCCTGGATGCCGCCGGAGTCGCGGCCCTGGAGGTTCTCGGGGAAAGGGCGTGCGAAATCGTCTGCGGGCGTGCGGGTTCCTTCGGGCTTACGGCTGGGTGCCGTTTCGCTCCCGGCACCATGGGCGTTCCGATGGCGCAGCAGGCGGTGATCTTCGGCCTGGTGGATGGTGAGGGCATCGGCGTGCGGCTCAACACCGGGATGGTCATGCAGCCGAACAAATCGGTGTCGTTCTTCGTCCCCTGGACCGGGAATCCGGCCGGGACGGCGAACGCGTACAAATGCCGATCCTGCGGCCTGAAAGACTGCCAGTTCCGGCTATAGTCGTCGCTTGCGGTATTCGGCCGGCGGTACGCCCACTTTCCTGGTGAAGATCCTGGCGAAATGGCTCGGGTCCTGGTAGCCGACCTCCAGGCATACGTTCATGACGTTCATATTCGTCTGAAGGAGGCTCTTGGCGACCGACACCCGCACGGAGGTGAGATATTCGAGGTACGAGGTCCCCATTTCCTTGCGGAAGAGGTGGCTCAGGTAATAGGGGCTGATATCCACCGCCTCGGCCAGTTTTTTCAGGGAAAGCCGCTGGCTGTAGTTTTTCCAGATATATTCCTTGGCTTTCGTGAATACGGCGGTGTGCTGAATGTTCCGGTTCTGGTAGATGCATTCGAAAAGCTGGTCGAAGGCTTTGATCAGGAAATGGTAGAGACTTTCCTCCGTATCGTCTTTGGAGAGGTTCTGCACGCACTGGTATTGAAACCCGAGGATCTCTTCGAGGTTTGCTCCCGCTTCCACCGCCGCCCTGGCAATGACGAAGACGATTTCCAGCGCCCTCGCCTTGAGAATCCCGAGATGCTCCCGGCTCCGGAACAGGGCGGGACCGAGGATTTCGTCCAGCAGGGCTTTGGCTTTTTTCCGGTTGCCGATCCTGATCAGGTCTACGAGTTCCTTTTCCTTGTAATAATCGCCTCTTGGACATACGGGGGGCGGAGGCAGATCCTCTTCCCCGATCCTTGCGAGCTTGCTCAGGAAGAGTTCTTCCGCAAGCATCGATTGCTCCCGTGAAATCTCGCGCTGCTTCTGATGTGAAAGAGAACCGATTCTGGAGTTGTAGTTCGCAATGAGGAAAAGCAGATCCGCGGCGGCCTGGACCCTTCGTTCCGAATAGACGGGAATCCTGGGGATGAGTTCCTGGAGAAGAGATTTCTCCAGCGCGAGGCTTTTCGTCTTTTCCAGGATGTACTGCCGGAGAAAGGGATCCGGGTGCCGAAGCAGGATCGGGCCGCACAGGAAGGCCGTGGCACGGCTGGTGCCGTCTTTCAGGGCTGCCGCGAATTCGATGAGGCCCGCATGGCATTGAAAAATATACGGCTCTCCGGTCTGCACCGATATATGGATGCCCCGGTTGATGTCCTTCAGACAGTTTTTCCTGCCCTGCATGCAGGCTCGAATAGCATGGCAGAAGGGATGGCCGTGTAATTCGACCGAGCGGACGCTCTCCTTCCCGTTTACGGGAAACATGCGGACCTCGAGCTTCATGGCTTCCCGATACGAATCGAGGATCCTGGGCAGGAGGTTTTTCTCCGTGGATTCGGGAATCGGTCTTTTCGGCATGGTTCCCTCCACGCGGCGCGTTGCGATCCATGACTACAACCCGGCCGTCAGTTCCTTCGCCTTCCTGACCCCGTCTACGGCGTCCGCGCCATAGCCGTCCGCGCCGATGCCCGATGCGAAATCGGCGGTGACGGGCGCGCCTCCGACCAGCGTCTTGACCTTTCCCTTGAGCCCCGCCTTGCGCAGGGCGACGATCGTATCCTCCACCGCATGCATGGTGACGGTGTAGAGGCAGGAGAGAAGGAGCAGGTCGGCTTTTTCCTGCCTGACCGCCTTGACGAAGTCTTCCGGAGGAACGTCGATGCCCAGGTCGACGATGTCGAACCCGGCGGCTTCCATGAACATCAGGACGATGTTTTTCCCGATGTCGTGGACATCACCTTCCACCGTGCCGGCGACGACCCTGGCGAGGGGCTGGAGCCTGGAAGCCAGCAGCGCCGGGTGCAGGGTGTCCAGGCACAGTTTGGTTGCCATGGCGGAAACGAGGACGTTGGGGATGAAGATTTCGTAAGACTTCCATTTCCTGCCCACGGTTTCCAGGCCTCTCAAGAGGCCCGCTTCGATGATGAATGCGGGGGAAAGACCTTCCAGCAGGCACCTGGCCGCGAGGACAGGCGCCTTTTGGGTGTCGCCCTTCACGATGGCACATTCGAGTCGCCGGATCGACGTCATGGGCGTTTCATCCCGCGGGGGCACGCATGAGAAGGACGGCCGACCCCCGCATCCCGCGCCGTCCGGCATGGAGCGGCGAACCGGCGCAGGTACAGGCGATTGAAGATGGAATTCTTCTGAACTGAATGATTAGTTTAGCATATTTCTCTTCGGGCGAAGGGAGGAAAGTGAATTCTCCCTTCGCCCGGCGCAATCTTTCCTGCAAAGGCGGCTCAGAGGTATTTCCCCGGAGCGGGTTTATACTTCCACAGAGCGGCCAGGATGGCGGAGGAGATGAAGGCGGAGACGATCCAGAACCAGAAGGAGGCGGTCCATCCCAGTTTGTCCGTGAGCATGCCGCTGAAGACGCCGGCCATACCGGCGCCGAGATAGCCGAAGAAGTCGATGAATCCCGCAGCGGACCCCGCGGCTTTCCGGGTCCCGAAGTCCATGGGGACGGCTCCGATGAGAATGACCTGAGTTCCCAGGACGCAGAAGCCGATGAGTCCAAGGGTGATGAAGCTGAGCATCCATTGTCCTTGGGGGATGCCATAGTAGAAGAAAATCGAAAGCAGGCCGAGGGCCCCCATGAGGATGCAGGCGATGGGGGGTCTGCGGCTCTGGAAGAAACGGTCGCTGGCCCAGCCGGAGAAGATCGCTCCCGCGATGCCGAAGGCGGGGACGGCGATGGCCGTGTAGGAAGCCTGGGCGATTCCCGCCTTCTGGACCTCGAAAAGATAGGTGGGGGCCCAGAGGAGGAAGCCGTAGCGAATGACGTCGACGAAAAAGAACGACCAGGAAACGGCCCAGATCCGGGGATTTCCCACGGTCTGCTTCAGGGTGAAGGCAAACCCTGCATGCTCTTCCTTGTCCGTCTTGGGCTTGATCTTCGCGCGGATCTCCTCGACGCTCATTCCGGCGAATTCCCCGTGCTGCTCGAAAATCTCTATGGGAGGAAGATTTGCGTCTTCGGGCCTGTTTCTGGCCAGGGTCAGCGGGAGAATAGCGATGGCGGCGAAGATGATCGGGGCAATGGTGAAGGCCCCCCTCCAGCCGTAGTGGGTAACGGCCCACCCGGCCAGGAGCCAGGCCATGACGTTGCCGAACTGGTAGCAGGCCCCGTAGAGTCCCATGCGTTTTCCTCGGGCTTTTGGAGGAAACCACTGGGAGAGCGTCTTCACGCAGTTCGGCCACCCTCCGGCCTGGAAGAAGCCGTTCAGGCCCCAGACCGCTCCCAGAGCGAGGATGCCGTAGCCCGCCGCGGGAAGCATCAGCAGGTTCATGGCGGCCGAGAGAAGCATCATGATGAACAGGTAGTGCTTGGATGAAAAACGCTCCGATATCTGCCCGTGGGTGAACTGCCCGATGGCGTAGGCCCAGAAGAGGGCTGTCCCCACGACGCCCAGCTGGGTTTTGTTCCAGCCGAACTCTCTCATGATATCGGGTATGGCGACGGAAAGGTTGACCCGGCAGAGATAGAATGCGCCGTAGGTGATCCAGAAGACCACGAAGATCCGGTTGCGCCAGTGACTGTAACCATGGGTCCATTCCGCCCATTGGGCTTCATCGCTTTTGGGTTCCGAACCCCCCGCACCCGGCCACTGTCCTTCGTCTCCAGGTTTCAATGTTGCATCGTCCATTCCCATAATCCACCCCTTTCTCGCTTGTCCGAATGCGGAAAGCGGCAATCGTGCCTTCCGCTTCGGCAGGCTTCGATCTGCCCGGTGGGGAAGATCGCCGGCTCAGTATTTTCCGTACTCGTGATAGGCCTCGAAGAGTGCCACGACGTTCTCTACCGCCGTATCGATCTGAATATTGTGTGCGGTGCAGATGATGTATCCGCCTCCGGCCTTTGCCGAATCGAGGGCGTATTTGGCCATGGCCTTCACGTCTTCGGGCGTTCCGAGCGGGAGGACGTGCTGGATGTCCATTCCGCCCTGAAAGACGATGTCCTTTCCGAATTCCTGTTTCAGTTTCCTGATATCCATGTTGGTGGCTTTCGGCTGGAGCGACTGGAGAATGTCGAGGCCGCATTCGATGAAGTCGGGGATGAACTGCTTCACGTCGCCGCAGGTATGGTACATGACGGGAATGCCGTACTGATGGGCGATGTCGATATAGGTTTTGAAGCCGTTCCTGAAGTATTTCCGCCACATGTCCAGGCTGATCAGCGGCCCCGTCTGGCCTCCGATGTCGTCGCCCATCATGAAGATATCGATTTCTCCGTCAGCGGCCTTGAAGACCCGGTGATTGTAATCCACGAAGTAGCCGACGATCCGGTCCCGCATTTC
>JAJFUA010000402.1 GCA_021372635.1 Desulfobacteraceae bacterium
CAGTTGGTTAGGCCCGGCCAATAAAACAAAACTCCGCCAACAAACTTTATAATATTGAAATTCATTGCAAAACCATCATTCATGCCTTAAGTATCCAGGCAAGTCTTCGCCGGCGTTTTGGTCGATCGGGCCGGCAGCGGAATCCGGGCCGGATGTCCCGGCAACGACGGGGAAGACGCCCCCGGCCGCCAGGCGGATTCCCCGCGTGCCGTGCCGCGTGGAGACGCACCGGCATGAACCGGGTTCGGATGAGGATATGAACGACTTCAAAGCAAACGAACTAAGGCAAAAGACCAGGGCCGCCCTGCTGTCGATTGCTTCGAACACGTTTTTGACCGCCCTGAAACTCGTCGCCGGGATCATGATGCAGTCCGTGAGCGTCATATCGGAGGCCGTTCATTCCGGGCTGGATCTTCTCGCCGCGCTAATCGCGTTCTTCTCGGTCAGAAAGTCCGGAAAACCCGCGGACTACCAGCACCAATACGGCCACGGAAAGATCGAGAACATCGCGGGAATCGCGGAAGCCCTGCTCATTTTCGCAGCCACGGTCTACATTCTCGTCGAGGCGGCCGAGAAGCTGCGGCACGGGCGCTTCGAACTCGAGGAACTCGGCATGGGGGCCGCCATCATGGGGTTTTCGGCGGTGGCGAATTTCTACGTCTCGCAGCATCTCTTCCGCGTGGCCCGAAAGACCGATTCCATCGCCCTGGAAGCCGACGCCCTGCACCTGCGCACGGACGTCTACACTTCGCTCGGGGTTTTTACCGGCCTGATCGCCATCCGCTTCACCGGGATGCAGATCCTCGACCCCATCGCGGCCATCGCGGTGGCCCTGCTGATCCTGAAAGCGGCGTACGACCTCACGTGCAACGCCCTGCGAAACATCCTGGACACGCGGCTTCCCGACGAGGACGAACGCATCATCAGGGAGGTGCTGCTGGAGAATGCCGGAAAATACGTGGAGTTTCACAAGCTGAGGACCCGCAAGGCGGGGCCGGTCCGGCACATCGACATGCATCTCGTGGTATCGAGGCTCAGCACGGTGGAGGCGGGCCACCGACTCAGCCACCTGATCACCGGCAGGATCGAGGAGATGCTGCCGGGAAGCCAGGTCCTGGTCCATATCGAGCCCTGCGACAACCGTTGCGGCGACTGCCGGCTCCACTGTCCGATGGCCCCGGCGCTGCGCTGAACTCCCCCGAAACGATCGATCCCCCGGCTTCGCGCCATCGTCGGAAAGCCCTGCGAGCCACGGGTTTCCACCTGACCGGTCCCGTACATGCACCGGCCCCGGGGGCGGGCGCCCGCGCCGTTGACATTCTCGAAGCAGTGGCTACCTTTTTCATATCCCGCCCATTCACGCGCATAAATCTTTGAAGGTTCGAAACACAAATTCAGGAGTGCGGCCATGCTGATACGGGAAGGTGACCTGATTTTCAACCGGAAGCGGCATCCCGTTGCATTGATCGACGAATGCGAAAACTGCATTCTGATCAACAGGGCCTACTGGAACGACAGGATCATCCGGACCCGCGTGAGCGAACTCACCGGGGGAACGAAAAAGCATGTGAAAATGTCCTACGAACTATACGCCGAACTGGCGGAAAAGTACGCCGTTTGAGGCGGGATGCGGGGCGGGGGGTGAAGGATCCTCCGCCCCGCCGTCGTTCGGGAGACCGCCCGTTCCCGGCCGCGGCCGACCGGGCCGGATGAGTCGGGGGATCAGTGGATTTCGCCGGCAAGCAGTTCGAGTTCTTCCCGGCTGAAGACGTACTTTTGGCCGCAGAATTCGCACGACACATCCACCCGGTCCTCCCCGGAGGCGATGGACCTGATCTCTTTCGGCCCAAGAGAAAGCAGGGCGCATTCGACTCTTTCCCTGCTGCAGGAACACAGAAACGTCAGTTCCCGCTTTTCCAGGACTTCGATGGGAATGTCCTCGAAGATGAGGTCCAGGATATCTTCCGGCTTCCTGCCGCCGCGCAGCATTTCGGTCACGGTGGGCAGTGAGCCTATGCGCCCGACCAGCCGGTCGATGAGTTCTTCGTCCGCGGGGGGAAGGGACTGGACCAGGAACCCTCCCGCCGCCGAGACATCCCCCTCCGGCTCGACGAACACGCCCAGGCCCACGGCCGAAGGGACCTGCTCCGATTCGGTCAGGTAGTACGCGAGGTCTTCGGCAATCTCCCCCGAATAGAGCTTCACGACACTCTTGTAGGGTTCCTTGAGCCGCAGGTCCTTGGTGACCGTCAGCAGGCCCTCCTTCCCGAGGGCGCCCGAAACGTTGAGCTTTCCATTGCCGGACGGAACGTCCGCGTGGGGATCGCCGACGTAGCCCCTCACGGCGCCGTTGCTTTCGGCTTCCACGACGATTTTCCGGAGCGGGCCGTTCCCTTCGAACTTGAACGCCACCCGCTGCCCCGTCTTCAGCAGGGCGCCCATCAGGGTCCCGGCCGTCAGTGCCCGCCCCAGCGCGGCGGAAGCGGTCGGGGTTGTCCCGTGACGCTTGCACGTCTCGTCGACAAGGCGCGTGGTCACGCAGGCGAGCGCCCGGATATTGGCATTCTTGGCGATGACTCGTACCAGGTAGTCTTTCACAAGGGAACTCCTTCCTTTCGCTATCCTGCGGCGACTCAGGGTCCGGCGGCGGGAATCCGGGCGGGATGACCGGGAGAGCGGCGGCCCGTCAGACGATGTACGCCATCCCGCCTCTCTTCTCGACGCGCACGACGGTCGATACGAGTTCCTTGACGGCGGGACGATGGGTGATGAGAAAAATGTTCGGCACCTCCAGGTCCTGCACGAGGTCGAGGACACGCTCGCTCGACCCCTCATCCAGATTTTCGAAACACTCGTCCAGGAACATCGCGTTGATCGAACCCTCGGAAACACTGCGCACCAGGCTGTTGACGGCAAGGGAGATGGCGAGGTTGATCTTTTGCAGCTCCCCTCCCGAATTACCCTCGAACGTGCCGGCCCCGTGGCGGTTGTTCACGTTGATCGCAAACTTCTCGCGGAAGTCGCCCGACTTCAGCTTCGTAACCGTACTCACCTCGATATCTATGTCGTCCAGCTTCTTGATGTTCCTGTCGATCAGCCGGTTCAGGCGCGGCGTGATCGCGTCGAAAACATAGGATTTCAACCCGCCGTTGCCCAGGATTTCCTCCAGGGACTTCGCCGTCGCGATTTCGCGGTTGCCGGCGTCGATCTGCCGCTCCAGTCGGATGCTTTCCGCAGACAGTTCTTTAACACAGCTTCCCTGAAATTCCACCTGTTCCAGCAGGGGGTACTTCCCTGAAGTCCCTTCGAGAGAGAGACGCTCGAGGGCCGCCCGGGTCTCCCTTTCCTTCTCCGCGAGCACCGGGGCTCGTTCGGCCAGGACTCTCCGCCAGTGGTCGTTTCGTGCCTTGACGTTGAGCATCTCGCTGGCCACGGCGGAAAAAGAGTAGATTTTCGATTCGAGCTTTGCCGCATAGCGGCTCAGCCTTTCGAAGCGCCTCCGGATGGATTTTTCCTCGGCCGCACCGGCACTGCAGGCTTCCCTGCGGTCCTTGAGCCTGACCTTCAGATTCACCTCTACCGAGGTGATGTCCTCATGCCGGTAGGGTTTCCCGCACTCGCTGCAAGGCATTCCCACCCGGTTTTCCAGTTCCTTCAGCTCGAATTCGATGCTTCGCACCTCAGCGGCAAGGGCGACGTTCTGCATCTGCCTCCTGATGAGCGCTTCGGACGAGGCCTTGATCAGCTCGTCCAGCCGCCGCCGGCTCACGTCGAGCCGCCCCTTCTCAATTCCCTGGGCTTCCACGAGCCTTTTCCTGCTCAGCAGTTCCGATTCGGCCTGCCGTACGTTGGATTCGATTTCCGCCAATTCCCGTTCGATCTCCCTGAGGCCGCTCTCCAAACGCGCCCGGTCTTCCCTGGTCCTCTGCTCGCATTCCTCCAGCGAATGCCGCATCAGTTCCAGCTTCTCCGCGGCGAACACCCGCTCGTGTCCGACCGACTCGTGCCGGGCCGTCATGTCCCTCAGCCGGATCTCCAGGTCCATCCGGTGCGCCTTCACCCGGTCCTGGTAGTCCGCGAAAAAGGCAAGCCCCAATGCCTGCTCGAAAACGCGCTTCAGTTCGTTGTCGGAAAGCCCCGCAAACCCCCGGATGTCGCCCTGGCCGAAGTAGGCGATCTTGGAGAAGCTGAAATCCGAGAGCTTGATCGTATCCTCGATGAGTTTCTGGGTGTCCTTCACGGTGCCGAGCGTCAGGTCCCGGGGACTCTCCCCGTTCGCGCCGAGTTGAAACAGCCTGAGCGAGGTTCCCAGGACGTCGTGCCCGCGCGAGCGCACCACTTTGAACCGGTCGAACTCCAGCTCGACGACACAGTTCTTCCCCGCGACGTTGTTGATCACGTCGTCGCCGACGAGGCCCCGCTTGGTCCTCCCGAAAAGCACCCAGTAGAGCGCTTCGAATATGGAACTCTTTCCGGCCCCGTTGCTCAGGCTCGAAGGGGAATCGTGGTTCACGCCCTCGACGAGCACCAGGCAGGATTTGTCAAATGCAAGTTCCCCTTCGCCAATACCGAGAAAATTTGAAATCCTGAGCTTCCTCAGTTCCATCCATTCTTCTCCACGCCATCTATCGACCGCACAACCTGTCGAAAAGATCGACGATTTCCTGCTTCCGGTCCCCGTACCTGTTCACGATTTCGAGGTATTCGAGCAGCATCTCCCTCGGCGAACTCATGCGGACCGTCTTTTCGTGGGCCGTCTGGAACTCCTTCTCGATTTCCACCGTAACACTCAGAGCACCGGCCGCCTCGGCTTTCTTCCGAAAGCACCGCGCCTCCTCCTCGCTCTTCGCGCTGATCCGCACGAAAGCCCCCCGGTAGTCGGCACTCTCCCTCCCGTCCCGAAACGTGACGAACCTGGGGCTTTCGATCCTCACGAACTTCGCCTCGCGCCCCGCCAGGATCCAGCACCCGCGGTCGTCCCCCTCGTCGCCGAACCGATGCTGCACGAGCGCCCCCACGTTCACCACCCGGCCCCCCTTCGACAGTCCGGGGCGATGATAGTGGCCGCAGAGGATCATGCCGGGGTTGTTGTCCTCGAGCCACTCCGCCGTGAGGCCGGTGGACGGGGGTTCGTTTCCCGCGTTGAAGCTGTCCACCCCCTGGTGGACGACGGTGATGTCCGGCCCGGCGGCCGCGCTCAGCTTCCTGAACGTCTTTTTGAATGCTTCGGTATCGGGCATGAACGGAATGCCGAGAACCCTGTAGCCGGCCATGCGGTGGACGCCCGGCTGCTTGAAGACGCGGCATCTCCTGGTTCCCGAGCCGTTCCGGTGCTTCAGGTAGTCCCAGGAATCCAGGGCGCTCTCGCCCGCTTCGAGGTGTTCCATGTCGTGGTTTCCCGAGATCATGCCGATGTCGAAACCCGCTGCGAGCGCGTCGGCGATGAGCCCGGAAACCCTGTTGTAGACGCTGGGCCTGATGCTGCCGCGCACCTCGAACACGTCCCCCGCAACGAGCATCAGCCGGCAGCCTTCCGCGGCTCCCGCCCCCACGGCCTGTTTCCAGGCATCGACCTGGTGCAGCAGGCGGGAATTCACTCCGTCCACCAGGCTGCTGTGCGCCTTGTACGCATGAAAGTGAATATCCGAAACGGCCAGTACATGCGTCATGCACATCCCCTCTTCTGCATGTGAATTTTATAGCAACCCTTATTAAACGATAATTGCATTATTGACGCAACCCCTATGACATCTTTATTCGCAGGAAGCCGGACGGGACGGCGGGAATAAACAAAGAGTTTGAATTTATTTAGAACATGCCGCAGGACCGCGGGCAACCGGTGTATTATTCCGCATATCGAAGAAAAAACGATCTACAAAAACATGACTGGGAAGAATCGTTTGAATATTCCGTGAGAGTGTTCTTTATTGTTGGTTGCGCATGGAGTTGGCGCTATAATGCTTATGTTGGGTTCGGCCGTACGTTAGGGGCAGTCCGCAGGCTTTTCCATGTGTCGGTCCGGAGCCTTGCACTACACGCGCACGGTCATGTCCCGGGTGTCCCGCAGGCCGGGCGGGCCGATCCTTTCACACGCAGCCGCAGGACCGGGATCGAAAGCCCGGGAACGGTCCGAGATCTCTATTCAATCAGACACGAGAGCAGGAATCGATATCGTGCAAAACATGGCGTCGCGTGACGTTCCGTCCGGCAGCTACGTTGTCGGGAAGTCCCAAGATACTGTGCTCGTCGCCTACCTGGGAACCTGCGTGGGCGTGGCGATGAGGGACCGGGAGGCGGGTGTGGGCGGCCTGATCCATTTCCTCCTGCCGGAACCGACCAGCACGGACATGGAATGGCAGCCGGAGATCAATGCGAGAACGGGGCTGCCCCTGTTCATCGAAGCTCTCTGCCGCGAGGGGGCACGGAAAGAAAGGCTGGAAGCCAGCATCGCCGGGGGGGCGCTTGTCGGCCCCGTGACGGAGGCGGACCTGTTTCTGGACATCGGGGGACGCACGGCCGACGTGGTCACGGAGATTCTTTCGCGGGAAAACATCCCGATTCTCCGAAGCGAGGTGGGGGGCTATTTTTCCTGCAAGCTCAGCCTCAACCTGCGGACATGGAAGACATCCATCGACCCCATCGGCATTTCGGCCACCCCAGGCCAGCGGAACGGCTTTCAGAAGCCCCGGCCCGGCCGGCTTTCCGAAGCCGTCGAATCGATTCAGCCCATTCCCCAGGTGGCGTTGAAGCTCATCCGGATGACGCGCGACCAGAATTACAGCATGCGGGATGTTTCCAACCTGGTCGCCCAGGACCAGGTGATCAGCGCGAAAGTGATCCGGCTCTGCAATTCCGTGCTGCTTCACCAGAAAGCCAGGATCGACTCCATCGACAAGGCACTGCTCAGGCTTGGCGAAAAGATGCTCATCGAGATGGCTGTCGCCACGCTGGTGGCGGATTTTCTTTCCCAGGCGGAGCAGGGATATTCCCTGTGCAAGGGGGGACTCTTCAAGCACGCCCTCGGAACGGCGAGAACCGCCCACGAACTGGCAAGGCTCACCGACGCGGCCCCGCCGGATCTGGCCTATACTGCGGGACTGCTGCACGATATCGGCAAAGTCGCCCTGGACCAGTTCATGACTGAAGCCTGCCCCTTCTTCTACCGGAACGCCCAGGAAACGGGCGACGACCTGATCCAGATGGAGAGGGAGCTTTTCGGGATGGACCATACCCAGTCGGGCGGCATGCTTTCCAAAAGGTGGAATCTGCCGGACAGCATCGACGACGTCATCAGGAACCACCATTATCCCGAACATGCCTCGGTGAACCCGGAACTCGTTCACCTGGTCTACCTGGCCGATCTGATCATGTCCCGGTTCATGGTCGGACAGGAAGTGGAGCAGATGAACACGCACCATTTCAATGACCGGCTCAAGCTTCTCGGACTCAAGGCCGAGCACCTGCCGCTCATCCTGGGGCTCGTCTGGAAACTCACCCTGGACGGAGCGTCCAAAGCCGAGCAGTTTTGCAGCGGCTAGACGCCCGTTTCAGGCGGTTCGAGGTTCCACGCCCATGGCCCATTTCCCCGCAACATATTTCGAAATTCACGGCGCAAGACACCGAAGGCGGGTTTTCCGTCCCGGCGGAAGCGCCCCTCGAAGGAGGCTGTTATGGACCGGAACGGTCCTCTGACGGATATCGTCGGCTTTCTCATGTCGAGAATCAGCCGGTTTTCCGACTTGAAAGACAACTGGGACGGGTGCTGCGCCTTTCCGGTAAAACCGTCGGCCATTGCCCGCGCCGCCCGCATTCTGCAGACCCTGAAAGCGCGGAACCTGATCGAGGATCTCCCCTCCGGTGAAGATCCTCTGCCCGGCGAGGCGCAGGCCGGCGAAGTCATACGGCCGGAAGTCGCGCACGGCGGCATGGAAATCGGCGCAACCCAGGAGGGGGGCATCCGCTTCGACTGGATCGGCGAGGGTTCCCGCTTCACCGCCGTGGTGCCGCCCAGGGAAAACGACCCGGTCTTCCTCGAAGATGCCCGTTTCCACGAAAGCTCCGGGCGCATCGTCTCGGAAACCCAAACCACGGACGATTACGAACGGATCGCCGACCTGCTGGAGGATGCTCTGCGCGCCCGGTCCTGAAAACCGGTGGATGCCGTACGGGGAAGGTTACCGGCGGTTTCGCCCTTCAGCGGATCTTCCCGTCCGCCGAGGCGTCGTAGAAGACGCTGGCGGGTTCCCCCCTCTTCCTGGATCATCCGCAAGGGCAGCAGCGACGCGTACACGAAACCCTCACGGATGAAGAACCGGGGGTCGGCATGCCGCCTGGGGCGGCCATGGCGGGAGGCGCATCAGGCCCGGAGGCGGCGGAGGCAGTCGGTACGCCAGGCTTCCACGGCCTGCCGGAAATATTCCCGGTGCCCCCGGGTCCCCCCCAGTCCCTTGCGGCCGAAGTGGAAATTGATTTCGATGAACACGGGTTCACCGTCGTCGGGAAACATGAGGTCGAAACCGGCAACATCGATCCCTGCCCTGCGGCAGAAATCGCGGACGGCTCGGATACCCTTTTCCTGTTCCCGCGGGTGGCCGTCGCGGTCGATGCGCCCTCCCCGGCAGACGTTGTTGTAGAACCGGCCGTCGCCGACGCGGAAATAGCTGACGGCCCGGTCCCCGTAGACCACGACGCGCAGGTCCCTTCCCCCGTGGTGGATCCATTCCTGGACCAAAACGGGTTCGTCCCCGGGAAGCGACCCGAGACGGCGGAGCAGGTCCGACCGGCTGTGGACCGGGAAGACGCGACTGCCCCCGCCCCCGGTGTCTCCCTTGAGCACCATGGGGTATTCCAGGAATGTCCCGGAATGAAGAAAGGTTTCCCTCAGACGGGAAGGATTCTCGAAGGTAACGCTTTCGGGATGCCGGACGCCCAACCGGCGGAAGAGATGGATCTGGCGGGTCTTGCCGCAGTAGTCGAACCGCGCTTCCAGGCGGGGAAAACAGTTGCGGGCGCAGCGGGCGATGCTCGCATACCGCGTCGGGGTGATGTAGCTCGGCACCACCACCCCTGCGGCTTCGCCGACCATCTGCAGGAGTTCGGGCGTTTCAAGCGGTTGAAAGAGGGGAAGGTTCTTCTCCATGGGAACTTGGGGGTGAAACGATACGAAATAAGCATTCATGATCGGGAGTATACTCCAGTCCGCCGCCGTCTTTTTCCGGAAAACCGCACGGCATCCCTCCGCCTGCAAAACACGGCAAGAAAGGGCCTCCTCGGTGCGTTCTCCGGATTTTCATTGACATTCCGAATATCGCGTGAAAATTTGCAAACGATTAACTCTATCTCCGAATTCCCGGCAGATCCAGTACGAGAGGGCAGGAAATTTTCAGGGATTCCGGAATGGACCTAAACCCAGTTGTGGACAAACCCTGAGAATCAGTGTATAAACCCGCCTTGACTGAACCCAAGAAAGGAGCAAACAGTGACACTGACTAAGGCCCATATCGTCGAGAATCTTTTTGCCAAGAACATTTTCACCAAGGGTGAGTCCGCCCAGGTCATCGAAACTCTCTTCGAACTGATGAAGCAGTCTCTGGAGGACGGAGACGACGTGCTGATCAGCGGCTTCGGCAAGTTTTCGGTCGTGCAGAAACACCAGCGCCGCGGTCGGAATCCACAGACCGGCGAGCCCATCATCCTGCCCCCGCGCAGAGTGGTGACCTTCAAGGTATCGGCCTCGTTGCGGGAAAAAATCAACCTGGAATAGGACGACCAGAGACGTTCCTGCGGCTGCTTCCCCGGAGGCGGTCGACGCATTGCCGGAAAGGCCTTCGTCCCCGGTGGACGAACGGGCGTCGTGGGTGTTTGTCCCCGGCCTTGACCCGGGTTGTTTCCCCGTTTCCCCGCACATTTCGGATCGACGCGACATGGTCCCGGGCTGTATCGGCCCGCCCGGGCCGTGATGTGCCCGTTTCCCGGATGGGTGGTGTTCAGTGTTCGCGCCGGCGCCGGCCAAAGCCTTCCGGCAATGGTTCGCGCCTCCTGAGCCACGCTTCCGGAATTCCCCGCGAAGAGAGGGCCACGATTCCTCCCACGATGGCGCAAGTCGTGTCCCGGTCTCCCTGCCCGCTTACGGTCCACCACATCGCCTCCTCAAAATCTTCGAGATGATACGCGGCGCACCAGATGCAGAAAGGCACCGTATCCTGGGCCGAAACCCGCTCGCCGGTACCCAGCAACTGCACGGCGCTGCGCAGGTCTTCCCCGTCGACCGACAGGGAAGCCTCAATCCCCGAGCACGTCTCCCCGGATGGGGTGAAAGCGGCCACTTCCCGGATGAACTCCCTGCCCTTCGGGCAGTCGTCCCCGGCGGCCAGAGAGGCTGCGGCCGCGACGGCCATCGCCCCCGCCTGCCCTTCTTCATGAGCATGGGTCACCATTGCGGAATGCCTTGCCTCTTCCGCGGCACGGGCCGGCTCTCCGCCGAAGAAGCCGCCGATGGGCGCAGCCCGCATGGCCCCTCCGTTGCCGTACGACCCTCCGCCGAAGAGCGCCGGCGACAAAGTCTTCCAGTCTCCGCCCCGGGAAAGCTCGCGCAGCAGTCTTCTCGCACCGCCCCCATACCCCCGCCAGGGTTCCTGCACGTACCGCCCGGCAAAGGCCGCCGCCAGCACGTCCCGGTCGATCCGCCCGCAGCGCGCCAGGACATCCACGATGGACAGAGCCATGTGCGTATCGTCGGTCCAGCGCCACTCCGGGGGCGGCAGGGTTCGGGCACCGGGCGGCATGAGAGGAATCGAGAAGAACAATTCCCCGAAAGCGTCTCCCGTGGAAAGTCCGTCCAGGCTGAGCATCGCCCCGTCGATGTCTTTCATGACACTCCTCCACCCTGAAGGTCACTGCAAAAGAAAAGCGTGGAACACTCGCAGCGGATGATAGCATTGTCCGTGCCACGCGGGAATGTTCGAGAATTTGCAGCCGGGTACCCGAGTCGGCATCGAAGGAAAGGGGATAAGGAAATGGAACCTTCTTGAGGGAGAATTATGAGTGTCGTTCGCGGGAGAACGTGCTCGGCACAGCAGTGTCTTGTCCGAATCAAAGAATGCGCCGCACAAAAGAATGTCTTGCTAATTGTCCTTGGGTAAATCCCCGGCTTTCCCGGAGGACTCTCAGAGTTTGACATTTCCGGGAGTATGCGAAAGCCTCCCTCTTGTGAACCGCTCAAAGTTTACAAAAGGAAAGGCTTTCGCATGGATGGAACTCAAAGCTTAAGCCGCACGGTATGGGAGCGCAAGTACCATGTGGTATGGGATTCCAGCTTATGGGAAAGCCCCTCAAATTGGCAAAGGGTGTTGTAAATGCAACCGCACATGATTGAGCGGGGACTGTCTGAAATCCACCATCGTGAACAAACCGCTTTGAGCGGTCCAAGGTTTTATCAAGCCTCCGGCTTTGCCGGAGGTATGTGACTGGTTACGGACAGGGAATTCCTGAAGCGCACCCGCAGGGTATCCCCCCGCCTACCCCGTATGGTGGGGTCCGTTGAAGCAGCCGTTAAGCCTGCGAAAGGTCGTCGACGATCGCGGGCGGCTATGCCCGCGCAACGGTTCCCTCCTTTCCCTTCCTCACGTAAAAATACCATCGCCAGACCTCGTAAATGGCCGGATAGACGATGAGTTCCATGATGAAGGAGGTGAAGATCCCCCCGACCATGGGCGCGGCGATGCGCTTCATCACGTCGGAGCCCGCCCCGGCGGACCACATGATGGGCACGAGCCCCATGAACATGACGGCAACGGTCATGAACTTGGGCCGAAGCCTTTTGACCGCCCCGTCCACGATGGCTTCCCGGAGATCCTCCTTGGTGTTCATGATCCCCTTTTTCACCCGGTCGTAGTAGGCAAGGTCCAGGTAAAGGAGCATGAAGACCCCGGTTTCGGCGTCCACCCCCAAAAGAGCGATGAGCCCGACCCAGACGGCGATGCTCATGTTGTAGTCGAGCAGGTAGATGAGCCAGACCGCCCCGACGGCGGAAAAGGGGACCGCCAGAAAGATGATGACCGTCTTGGCGGCCGATCCCGTGTTGAAGTATATAAGGACGAAAATGATGAGAAGCGTGAGCGGGAGCACGACGGCCAGGCGCTCTCTCATCCGCTGCATGTTCTCGTACTGGCCGCTCCAGGTGAGGGTGTAGCCGGCCGGAGTCTGCACTTTTTCCCGGACGATCCTCTTCGCCTCCTCGACATAGCTTCCCACGTCCCTCCCCGCGAGATCCACGTATACGTAGCCGCTCAGGCGCCCGTTTTCGTCGCGGATCATCCCCGGCCCCGAGAGGAGCTTTATGTCCGCAACCTGCGCCATCGGGATCTGGGTCCCGCCCATGGTGGGAATCATGGTTCTGCCGAGCCGGTCGATCGTGCTCCTGTAGTCTCTCAGGTAACGCACGTTCACCGGGTACCGCTCGCGCCCTTCGATGGTGGTCGTGACGTTCTGGCCCCCGATGGCCGACTCGATCACCGCCTGCACCTGGGCGATCGTGAGTCCGTAGCGGGCGAGTTCCTCGCGATTGAGGTCGAAATCGAGGAAATAGCCGCCGGCCGTCCTTTCGGCAAAGACGCTCGTCGTTCCCCGGACCCCCTTGAGAACGTGCTCGATATGCTGTCCGATATCCTGGATCATCGAAAGATCGGGGCCCAGGATCTTGATCCCCACGGGAGTCCGGATGCCGGTGGAGAGCATGTCGATCCTGGCCTTGATCGGCATCGTCCAGGCATTGACCACTCCGGGGATGCTCATGGCCTCGTTGAGGCCCCCCGGGCCGTGGATGAAATCCTGCGTGCTCCTGTAATCGGGCCAGGCGCGGCGCAGGATTCCCTTCAGCCACTCGGGGGCCCGGGAGGAATACCACCTCTCCACCCTGGGCCACTCGGAGTGCGGCTTCAGAAGGACCACCGTTTCCATCATGGAAAAGGGGGCCGGGTCCGTGGCCGTATCGGCCCTTCCCGCCTTGCCGAACACCCGCTCGACTTCCGGGAACTGCCGGATGATCCTGTCCTGAACCTGGAGAATTTTCTGCGCCTCGGTGACCGAAATCCCCGGGAGCGTGGTCGGCATGTAGAGCAGAGCCCCTTCGTCCAGGGGAGGCATGAACTCGGACCCGATCCTTTCAAAAACCGGTACGGTCAGGACCACCACCAGGAGCGCGCCCGCGATCACCGACCACTGGTGGCGGAGAACGAACTCCACGATCGGGTGATAGATCCGCATCAGGGGACGGCTGATCGGGTGTTTCTCCTCGCTGTGGATCTTCCCGACGAGCACCGCGTTGACGATTCTCGCCAGGAACCTCGGGCGGAACCGATAGGGGTCCATGTGGGTAAAAAGAAGCCGGACGGCCGGATCCAGCGTTATGGCGAGGATGGCCGCAACGATCATCGTAAAATTTTTGGTGAAGGCCAGTGGCTTGAAAAGCCGCCCTTCCTGGGCTTCCAGGGTGAAGACGGGCAAAAACGCGACGGCGATCACGAGGAGCGCGAAAAAGCTCGGCCCCCCAACTTCCTTTACGGCGTTCACCACGACTTCCCTGAAGTCCCCGGGCCTTCCTTCTGCCTCCCAGTGCTCGAGTTTCTTGTGCGTCTGCTCGACCACCACGATCGCCGCGTCCACCATGGCCCCGATGGCTATGGCGATTCCACCCAGGCTCATGATGTTGGCGGTGATGTGCATCCCGTACATGGGGATAAACGAGATGACGACCGCAATCGGGATGGTGAGGATCGGAATCACGGCGCTCGGGATGTGCCACAGGAAAATCAGGATGATCAGGCTCACGATGAGCAGTTCCTCGATGAGCGTGCCCTTGAGGGTCTCGATGGACCGCTCGATGAGATCGGCCCGGTCGTACGTGGTGACGAGCTTCACCCCCGCGGGAAGCCCCGGCTGGATCTCCGCGAGTTTCTCCTTGACGCGGTGGATCACCTTGAGGGCGTTTTCCCCGTAGCGCATGATCACGATCCCGCCGACCGCTTCCCCCTCTCCGTCGAGGTCGGCGACTCCCCGGCGGATGTCCGGTCCGAGCGTGACGTTGCCCAGTTGCTTGATCAGAATGGGAGTCCCGCTCTTGGGATTCACCCCGACCACGATGTTTTCGATATCGGCCGTCGACTTGACGTAGCCCCTTCCTCGCACCATGTACTCACGGCCCGAGAACTCGACGAGCCTCCCCCCCACGTCGTTGTTTCCCTCCCTGATGGCGGTCACCACTTTTTCCATCGGGATCTGGTAGGCGAGCAGGCTGTTCGGGTCGAGGTTCACCTGGTACTGGCGAACAAAACCGCCGATGGGCGCCACTTCGGCAACCCCTGGAACCGACTGGAGGGCGTAGCGCAGGAACCAGTCCTGGATCGAACGCAGCTCGGCCAGGTTGCGCTGCCCCGAAGTATCGACGAGGGCGTATTGAAACACCCAGCCGATGGACGTTTCGTCCTTGGCCATCTCGGTCTGCACCCCCTGGGGAAGCCGGGGCAGAATGGCGCTCAGGTATTCGAGCGTCCTTGACCGTGCCCAGTAGATGTCCGTTCCGTCCTCGAAAATCACGTAGACGTAGGAATACCCGAAATCGGAAAACCCCCTGATATCCTTGACTCTCGGCAGGCCCAGCATGGAGGAGATGATCGGGTAGGTCACCTGGTCTTCGATAATGTCCGGACTTCGGTCCCATTTCGAATAGATGATCACCTGGGTGTCCGAGAGGTCGGGGATCGCGTCGAGCGTGATATGCCGCATCGCATACACGCCGGAAAGGACGGCCGCCCCGATGAACAGAAACACGATGAACCTGTTGTGCGCACAATAATCGATGATCCTGTTGATCATGCCCGTCCGCCTCGTATTTCCGAAGAATCCGACCCGGAAGCCGCAACGTCATTTCGATCCGCCCGGATGGCCAACATGCGCCGGCTGCGGCCCTGCTTTCCCCTGGTCCCTTCCTTCCGCCGCGGGCTTCCCGCCGGACGGGCGATCGCCCGCAGCAGGGGCCGGCAGGGCCGGGGAGGCGTTCGGAACGCCACCCGTGTGCGCGCCGCCGTGCGCCGGGGAACCGCTTTCCATGGCGCTCAGGCCGGCCTTGAGCTGGCTCTCGGAGTCGATCAGGAAGTTCCCCGAGGCAACCACCTTTTCCCCTTCCTGCAGGCCCTGGAGGATGATCTGACGCTCTCCCACCCGGGGGCCCGCCTGGACCCGCCGGGGTTCGAACGTGCCGCCTTCCCGGGCGACGAAGACGATCTGCTGCATGCCGGAATCCAGCACGGCATCGACCGGCACCGAAATCTGCATGCCGTAGTCGATTTTCAGCTCCACGTTCGCATACATGTCGGGCTTCAACTGGAAGTCGGGGTTCGCGAACTCCAGCCGCACCCTGGCCGTGCGGGTGACCTTGTCGAGTTCCGGGGAAATGTAGGCGACCCTGCCCCGGTACGTTTTGCCTGGATAATAGGGAAGCGTCATGTCGGCCGACTGCCCGACGGCGATCATCGGCACCTCGTATTCATAGACGTCCGCAATGGCCCATATGGTCGAGAAATCGGCCAGCGTGTACAGTTCGGTTTCCGGCGTGATGCGCTGGCCGGGATAGGCGTTGCGGGTCACCACGAACCCGCTGATGGGCGACGGAATGGCCAGGGACTTCAGAGGGGTGCCGCGCTTCTCGATCTCCCTGATCTGCGCGTCCGAAACGTCCCAGTAGCGCAGTCTC
>JAJFUA010000407.1 GCA_021372635.1 Desulfobacteraceae bacterium
CTTCACGTGACGGGAGGCGTGCTTTGCGATGTAGTAGCCCTGGAGCATGTTGACCTGGGGCTCTTCGACGTGCCACAGGACTTCGTCCATGAGCTGGAGGGGCTTCGGATCGATGGTCATCGGGAAATGCCGCGTGCCGAAATGTTCCGCGACCACGGCCGCGTCGTCGAGTTCGTCCGTGGGTTCGTTGAATCCGAGGGAGAAAGTCATGATTTCCGGCACTCCGAGGTCGCGCATCATGGCGACGATGGTGCTGGAGTCCATCCCGCCGGAAAGGTAGACCCCAAGGGGCACGTCGGACATGAGCTGCCTCTTCACGGCCGTGCGGGAGGCGTCCACGATTCTCTCGCACCATTGGGCTTCGTCGACGGCTTCGACGGGCGCGGGGCGCAGGTCGAAATACCGGAGCTTCTTCGTCCCGCTTTCGTCGGCGACGAGCAGGTGCCCGGGTTCCAGGCGTTGTATCCCGGCAAACAGCGTCGCCGTGCCGGGAACGTAGCGGACATTCATGAAATCGTGAAGCGCCTGCCGGTTCACCTGGGGGCGGACGCCGGGCAGGACGAGAAGAGACTTGATCTCTGAGGCGAACGCAAGCCTGGCGCCGTTCGCATGGATGTGGAGCGGTTTGACGCCGAACGGGTCCCGGCACAGGATCAGGCGGCGGAGTGCCGCGTCCCAGAGGGCGAAGGCGAATATCCCGTTGAGTCTTCCGGGGAAATCCGCGCCCCAGCGGTCGTAAGCCGCGAGCAGCACCTCCGTGTCGCTGCGGGTCCGGAAGGGAAACCCGCCGAGTTCGTTCCTCAGATCCAGGTGATTGTAGATTTCCCCGTTGAACACGACGTGCAGGCGGCCGTCGGGGGAAGACATCGGCTGTGCGCCGGTATCGAGATCGATGATGGAGAGGCGGCGGTGTGCGAGGCCCACCTTGTCATCCAGGTAAAAGCCTTCGCCGTCCGGTCCCCGGTGGGCCATGACCGCGGCCATGCGAGCGAGCAGGGCCGCGGCGTCTCCAGGGGTGGTGCCGCCGAAATGGAAGAAGCCGGCTATCCCGCACATGGCGCCGTTTCCCGGAGCGTGCCGCTCTTTGGGCGCAGGCAGAGGTTTTCGAGGGAGAGGGGATATTCCTCCACCAGCCTCACGAGCCAGCCCGTGACGTCGATCTTGTCCGACAGAAGGCGCTCTCTCTTGGCTTGCCAGACCTCGCGGACACGGTCGATCGCCAGCAGTTCGCGCATTTTGTTGAGAGCGAGTTCCTGCTGATGGTGATTGAAGGTAAAGGTCATTCCGTAGCGGTTTTCCTGCTCGGTCGTGTACCCCCGAGGGCTCGTGGATACGAAGATCGCAGGCACGCCGAGGACGGCGGCCTCGGAGGCCATCGTCGCGCTTTCGCCGATGACGAGCGTCGAGAAGGCCATCACGTGGTGGATCAGTTCAGGGGCGACGGGAAACCGGTAGGGCAGCAGCCGCTCCGGGAGACGTCCCTCGCTGGTGATGAAAACGCGCCCGCGGCGGGCCAGTTCCTCGACCATCTCGACTTTGGCCGGACGCGAGAATCCGGACTCTCCCACGTCGTGCGCTGCGCCCCAGGAAACGAAGCGTACGATGAAAAACGGGTCTTCCGGGGCGATGCCGAGCTGTCTCACCACGGCAGGGTCGGGGGTGAATCTTTTCGGGTGCAGATAGGCCAGTTCATGGTAGCCGGGGTACACGAAATGCCTGGATGCGGGCACCGGGGCATCGTAGCAGTCGGGAGTGACCACGGCGCTCGTGAAGGGGAACGTCAGCGCATTGGAGATGGAGGCCATTTCGGTGTCGGTGAATGTGATCGACGGAATGCCCTTGAGGAATCCCACGTGGCTGACAAAGAGGCCGCCGATCTGGAGCATGATATCCGGTTTTGTGCGGGTTGCTTCGCGGAACAGGCGGAAATCGTGCAGGAAAAGCTCCCGCAGGAGGCTCAGCTTGCCTTTTCCGGCGGTGCTCAGGCACCGGTGAGGCAGGCGGTACGCCGAAAGCAGTTGCAGGGCGATGTCTTTCCGGCGCGACACCATTTGGACCCGGTGTCCGTGGCGCTGCCAGATCGGTATGGCGTTCCGGAAAAAGTGGACGTGCGCAGGGTGTGAAATGTCGATCAGGATCCGCATGGCCGCCTCTGTCGGTAAGGATCTTCCCGCACCGGATGAAGGGAGCGGGTCATTTGATTTTCAAGTCCTTGTTGTACTCCATGTCGAACCACATGCCGAAGAAAAGCGACTGCAGGCCCGAAACGAAGAGAAAAACGGCGAAGAGCGCACTGGTCGATGCGACCGGCCCGGTGAGGATCCTGTGCAGGAAGAGGTAAAGCCCCGAAAGGAGTCCCAGCGGGAAGAGTGAGAAACCCATGAGATAGAAGAAAATCAACGGGTGGAAGTCCCGGATGATGTACTTTTCCTTCATCCGCCAGAAAAAGCACTTCACGAGCAGCCAGGACATGCGCGGGATGACCTTCTTCAGCCGGATGCCGGACGTCTCGCCGATGTTGTAGACCGGGCGCACGGGAACGTCCTTGACCCTCTGATCGAATATGTTCAGCATGACCAGCAGGTGGTTCGGATAACCGTAGCGCGGGTAGAGGAGTTCCAGGGGCATCAGGCGCAGGGTGTCTGCGGATACGGCGGTGTACCCCGTCTGCGAGTCGGCGACGTGCCAGTAGCCGGAGGCGAATTTCGTCACGAGCGACAGAAATGCGTTGCCGAGATAACGGTACCTGGGAATCAGCTTCCACGCCTCACCGGTGAAGAGGCGGTTCCCCTTCACGTAGTCTGCCTCCCCGCGCACCACCGGCGAGATGACTTTTCCCAGTTCATCGGGGTCCATCTGGGCATCGCCCGCCATGACGGCGATGACCTGCATGCCGTCCGCCAGAGCTTTCCGGTAGCCCGTCGTGATGGCCGCACCGACCCCCTGGTTGACTTCGTGCCGGATCAGTTCAAGACGGTCTCCGCAGGAGTCGCAGAAGGCGAGCACGCGTTCGCTCGTGGCGTCCGTGCTGACGTCGTCAATGACGTACATGCGATCGACAAAATCGGGCATCGTCTCGATGACGCGCCCGATGAGCTTTTCCTCGTTATAAGCTGGAATGACGACCCCGATGCGCTTTCCTTCGAACATGGCGGCTTTGACTCCGTGGACCGAGGCGGGGGATGATGGCTCTCCGGCACCGCCCTCTGGTGAAGTACAGGCCCGGAGGGCATCGCCCGCCGAGCTTCGTAAACCCGAACGAATCTGTGGCAATTCCTCGGCAAGAATGCGAAGGGCATTTGCCCGTGGAGGCACGGATGCAAGGTATGGGCCATGCGCATTCCTCCCGGTGCGCTGTCGACTCAGGGGATGAAGACGCCTCGTTTCAAGCCTTCTGTACTCTTTCCGGGCGGATTCGCGAGAGAACCCGGCCTCCTCGTCCCTCTCCCCCGGAGGGTGTGTCAAGATATCCAGCAATGTTCAATAAAATGACTCTTTTGAAAAGAGATTTCCGGCGATGCATTCAAAAGAATGACGCGGGTCCGCTTTTCGAGTGCGTACCGGCTGCCGGGGGAGGTGCGGACGGGCGGGTTGCGGCAGGGAGCCGGTGCGGGCATGCCAGGAGGCCTGGGGCGAATCGCGGTTGAAAGCTCGGGTGCGAGGGTTTAAAATACTCTGTCAAGACAATGAAAATTACTGGCATTCCGGTTTCACATTCCAGTATATATGCTTGTCGTTTAAAAAGGAGGAGCGGGGGGTTGCCCCGCGGACGAAGGGATTTCGAATGGCTCTGCTGCAAGTGTGCGTGTATCCCGATCC
>JAJFUA010000434.1 GCA_021372635.1 Desulfobacteraceae bacterium
CAAAACCTGATGGAGTCCCTTGCCCGCAAGGGTGCGGAAATTCACATCTTTGCACGCAAGTGGTCGGGTTCGTGCCCGCCGGGCGTCACCGTGCACCGGGTGGGCGGCCCGGCGTGGCCGTCCTTTGCGGCGTACGCCAGTTTTGTAGCGCTCGTCGGAAGGGCCGTGAGGGAAGGCGGGTTCGACCTGGTCCAGTCCAACGAGCGAACGCTCTGCCAGCACATCTACCGGGCGGGAGACGGGGTCCATGCCCGCTGGCTCGAACTGCGCCTGATGCGGGAAGGATTCTGGAAACGCCTGAGCATCCGGACCAATCCTTTTCATGCCTATCGGCTGCGACTGGAAAAGCGCCTGTTCGAAGACCCCCGGCTGAAGGCCGTCGTCGTCAATTCCGAGATGGTGCGGGGGGAAATCCTGTCGAGGTTCCGGATTTCGGGCGGGAAGATCCGCACGGTCTATAACGGGGTGGATCTGCAGCGTTTTCACCCTGCAAACCGCAACGGCGCCGGCATGGCTCTGCGCCGTCGGAACGGAGTGGCGGACGGGACCCCCGTGGTGCTGTTCGTCGGTTCGGGTTTCGACCGGAAGGGGTTGCGGTTCGCCATCGAAGGGCTGGCTAGGGCCGCCGGGGACGCGCGGTTGTGGGTGGTGGGAAAGGGCAGGACCGGCCGCTTCCTGAGTCTTGCCGAAAAACTGGGTGTTTCCGGCCGAATACGTTTTTTCGGGCCGCAGGGGGACGTGGCCCCGTTCTTTGCCGCGGCGGATTGCTTTGTCCTGCCGACGATGTACGATCCCTTTCCCACAGCCGTCCTGGAGGCCATGGCCGCCGGGTTGCCGGTCGTCACGACGGCCCAGTGCGGCGCCTCGGAAATCATTGAGCCGGGAAGGGAGGGGTTCGTGCTCCCCTGGCCCGACCGGACGGATTCCCTGGCGGATTGCATGAAGGAGCTGTTCGACCCGGAGCGGCGGCTGGTCATGGGAATGAGCGCGAGGAAACGGGCTGAGGATTTTCCCATGGAGCGCACGGTCGCCGAACTGGAAAAGCTGTATGGTGAAATACTGGGCGATTCCGCCGCCATCGCAGCGGAGGAGGGTTTTCCCGGGTGAAGGAGAAGCTGCCGATTTCGGTCTGCATCCTGGTTTTGAACGAGGAGGATCGCCTGGAGCGGTGCCTCGCCGGCCTGGATGACTTTGCCGAGATCGTGGTCCTGGATTCCGGCAGCACGGACCGATCGCTCGAAATATGCCGCTCCCGGGGCGCCGTCGTGCACCAGGAAGAATGGCTCGGATTCGGCAGGATGCGCCGGCGGCTCTTTTCGCTCGCGTCTCAGCCGTGGATCTTCTGGCTGGACGCCGACGAAGTGGTGCGCCGCGAACTGGCGGACGAGATCCGGAAGGTGTTTGCGCGGCCGGTGGATTGCGATGCCTTCGAGATCAACCGCATGGTGTTCTTCGCCGGGCGGTGGATCAGGCACGGCGAATGGTTTCCCGACTGGAACGTACGGCTTTTCAGGCGCGACCGATGGGAAATGGAACCCAGGGAAGTTCACGAATCGGTTACCATAAGGGGCAGGACCGGCCGGCTTCGGGAATATCTCGAACATCACACCTACCGTGACTGGAACGACCGCGAAAGGCGCCTGCGGCGTTATGCGGAACTCTGGGCGCGTCAGAAGGCTGCGGAGGGCAAACGGGCTTCCCCTTTGAGCGGACCGCTGCGGAGCGGCTGGCGCTTTTTCCGGGGATACCTCCTCAGGAGGGGGTTCCTGGATGGATCTGCGGGTTTTGAAATCGCCCTTTCCAACGCAAGGGAAGTGGCCCTCAAGTACCGGCTGCTGCGGAAGTATGGGAACAATGACTGAACGATGGACCATTTTGCATACGGAAGCCTCCAACGGCTGGGGCGGTCAGGAGATCCGGATCCTGACGGAGGCCCGGTGGATGCGCGATCGAGGACACCGGGTGGTGATCGCCGGTCCCCCAAACGGGCGCCTCTTTCAAAAGGCAGTAGGGGAAGGTTTCGAAACGGTTGCCATACCGTTCGAGAAAAGGACGCAGGCGAGGGATCTTTTCCGGGTGATGGGGCTGTTGAAGCGGCTGCGGCCCGACGCGGTCGCCACGCACAGCAGCGTCGACAGCTGGGTGGGGCTCGCCGCCGCGCGCCTGCGCGGAATTCCCTGCGCCGTCCGCTACCGCCATGTCAGTACCCCGGTGAAGAACAGCGCGGCCAACCGTTTTCTCTATCAGAAGCTTTGCGACCGCATCATCACCACGTCGGAAACCACCAGTCGATGTCTGCGGAAGGATTTCCGCCTCCCGGACGGACGGGTGAAGACGATCGCCACGGGCGTGGCTGGACCCGGCGAACTCCCCGCGCGGGAGGATGCCCGCCGCCGGCTGTGCGGGGAACTGGGACTGGACGGGGACGCCAGGTTCATCGGCTGTGTGGCCGTGCTGCGAAGCTGGAAAGGGCACCGCTTTCTGATGGATGCCTTCGAACTCGTTGCGGACTCCCATCCGAATGTGCACCTGATGCTGGTGGGCGACGGGCCGATTCGGAAAACTCTTCTGGAAAAACGGGAGAAGACCGCCTGCCCTGAGCGAATACATCTTGTGGGGCATCGGGACGATCCATGGCCGTATTACAGGGGAATGGAGGCGATCGTCCTGGCGAGTGTGAAAAACGAGGGCATTCCCCAGTCGCTTCTGCAGTCGATGCTGGCTGGAACGCCCGTTATCGGGACAACGGTCGGGGGCATCCCTGAAATCGTCTCCCATGGACGTACCGGGCTGCTCGTGGAACCAGGGGAGCCGCGGCAGCTTGCAGAGGCCCTGGCGGGATTGCTGGATGGGGCGTTCGACGAAAGCCGGATCGTTTCCCAGGCCAGGGAAATGGTCGAGGAGTACTATTCGCTCGATCGGATGGGCGAACAGGTCTGCAGAGTCTTTCAGGAAGTGCTGAAAGAGAAATGAAATCGAGTGATTCTGCTTTGAGACCTGTCGAAGAGTAGATCTGTTTGCCTGATGAAAAATATTGAATGATGCGAAAGGCTTCCATACCGCTATGAAGCCGATGAAAGAAATCGACTTAAGCCAAATCAACCGAATACTTGTAATAAAATTCAGGCATGTCGGCGATGTGCTGCTCAGTTCGGCAACCATGAAAGCTCTCAAGGATGCAGCGCCACATGTCCATATTTCCGCGCTGGTCCCTTCGGGCACTGAAGACATGCTTACTCTGAACCCGAATATTGACGAGGTCATACCTTATAAAAAGGGTTCAGGAATCATAAGGGAACTCTTTTTCCTATCCTTTCTGCGATCCAGAAAATACGATGTGGCCATCAATCTGACCGAGGGCGAACGAGGGACGATCCTCTCCTTTCTCAGCGGCGCAAAGTACAGGATAGGCTTCGACCATTGCTGGAGAAGGTCGAGGATCAGGGAGTTGCTGCTCACCCATCGGATGAAGGATGTGTATGATGGCCGGCACCGGGCGGCCATGGACCTGGCGCTTCTGGCCCCCTTCGGGATCGTCGGCGGAAAGCCGGTAACGGAGTTGCATACCTCCGAGATGGACGACCTGTTCATAGAAGGACTGCTCGAGAAAAACGGGTTGAAACCGTCGTCTCCCTTCGCCGTCGTACACCCGACTTCGAGATGGATGTTCAAGTGCTGGAAACAAGAGCGGGTGGCGGCGGTGATAGACTACCTGGAAAACCGTGGAGTGCGGGTGTTCGTCACCTCCGGCCCGGACGCGGTGGAACTGGGATGGATCCGGGAGATGATGCCGCATGTAAAATCCAGGCCGGTCAATGCAGGTGGAATCCTGTCCTTGAAGCAACTGGCCTCGTTGATCAAGAAAAGCAGGTTCTTCCTGGGGGTCGATTCGGCACCCATGCATATGGCTGCCGCCCTGGGGACGCCGGTGCTCGCATTGTTCGGCCCCTCAGACTCGAGAACCTGGAGGCCGCTTTCCGACAAGGGACGAATCATCCTGAAGGCGGCCGAGTTTCCTTGCATCCCCTGCAAGAAGGATGGCTGCAAAGGCAGCAAGAAGAGCGACTGCCTGGAAGCCGTCACGGTGGAAGAGGTGATCGAAGCGATCAGGGAAATGTTTCAGGAATACGGATTGATCCTGCAGGATGCTTGAACCGGCCGTGTCCTTATGAGCAGGGTGAATATCCTTTTGTGAAAACGAAGAATATGGGATTATTCCCGCCGTTTCTGAAGGGCGGATGATGGCGCCGTGTAATCCTGGCGCATGCCTTCAGGAGATGAGATTGGGGTCTGGTGTGAATCCTCCTGTGCTGGTTTCTTATTGTGCAACTTTCCTGAAGAGGGAAATGCACCATGTTTATCGACAGATATCGGGTATCGACGAGTTCGAAAACTGGGTGGTGACCCGGCGCAGGAAGAATCCGGAGCTTTTTCCGTATTCGAAGCTGATGGTCCTGCGGCGTTCGCCTTTTCGTATTTTTTACCGCACCTGGTATCGGATGCAGAAGCAGCGGGTTCCGATGAGCGGCTACGAAGTGAGGCAATTGCTCGATTTTGCCCAACGTCGGCAGGCTGCGTTGGTCCATGTGTATTTCGGCTCGGAGGCTGCACGCGTCGTCGGTTATCTCCGGCAGGAACGCAGGCCGAAGGTGGTGTCGTTCCACGGCGCGGATGTGTCGCAGGATGTGACGGGAGAAGAGTTGAACGCGGTCTTTTCCGTTGCCGATCTGATCTTGTGCAGGAGTCAGTCCCTGGCCGACGTCCTGATGGGGCGCGGCTGTCCCCCCGATCTGATTCGGCTGAATCGTACGGGTGTGCCCGTGGCGCAGGAATTGCCCGATCATCCGACGCCGTCGGCAGAAGGTACGACTCCGTTGCGCTTCCTGCAAGCATGCAGGTTTATCCCGAAGAAAGGCCTCATGACCTCGATACGGGCGATGGCTGCCCTTCGGGACAAGGGCTGGTCCGTGAGGCTTACGTTCGCCGGCGACGGGCCGGAGAAGCCCGGCATGGAAGGTCTGATCGATGAACTGGGGCTCCGGCAAAATGTGACCTTCACGGGATTTCTGGATAACGAGGAGTTGCTGGCCGCCATGCGGGAGCATGATGTCTTCCTGCATCCCAGCCTGATCACGGCGTCGGGAGACCAGGAAGGGATCCCCAACTCCATTCTGGAAGCGATGGGTCAGGGCTTGCCGGTTGTGGCTACGCGGCATGGAGGGATTCCTGAGGTTATCGAAGACGGGCTCCAAGGAATGCTTGTGAACACAGCCGAAGAGCGCCTGGTGGCTGAAGCCGTCGAACGCCTGATACTTACGCCCGGCATGTATCCAGGGATACGCAAAGGGGCCTATGAAAAGGTAAAGCGTGACTACTCGCTGGATAGCTGCAAGGTGGCTCTGCAGCGGCATTACAGAGAGGCTATCGAGCGTGGAGGACGTTCGGTCCGGACTGGCGAAGGAGCGGGGATTCGCTGATTCCGGAGAGCCATCCCAGTTTACCGGATTTACGTCGATCATGATCGGGAACCGCCAGGCAACCCGATCGTGACCGGGGGGGCGCTTGCCATAGTCCCATTGCTTTGTGGGCGAGGATTGAATGACGACGGTTCCGGTTTGATAGGAAGATGCCTTCAAGCTGAAACGGCTCAAAGAGGATTCGGTCATTCGTTCGAATGAGGGATTCAATGCGTCGGCACGACCTCCATACTGTGGCATCAACGCAGATTGAACTCCTGTCGCCGGTTGAAATCCCGCAGGGTGGGCACGACTTCATCGTGATCCCCCTGCGAATGGCAACAGGACTCGGATCGTTTATCCCGGAACGACCTTGGGTGCAACTTGGTTTGAGATTGCAGGAGAAATCGAAATGCTCATTTGCCTGATGGTGGATAACATTGGCTGGTGGAGGCAGTTTGAGAATGTGCTGAAGGAAATGAAACTGCCTTATCGCCTGATCATGCCAGAGGTGTCGACCTGGATGGAAGAGGTTGGCAAATGCGATGCGGTGATCTGGCGTTTCAACCTTCAGGAACCGTACCGGGACGAAAGCAGCGATAAGCTGCATTACATCGAATTCGTTTTAAAGAAGAACGTATTCCCGAACGCTCATCATCGCTGGCATTATAACAATAAGCTGGCTCAGGCTTATCTCGCTCACCACTATCAGCTTAAAATGCCACCCACCTTCGTCAGTTACTCATATGAAGAAGTGCTCTCGTATTTGGAAACGTGTTCCTACCCGATCGTTTCGAAGTCTGCGGGTGGGGCTGCAAGCCGTAATGTCCGTCTTTTAGAGAATTATGACCAGGCGAGAAAAGAAGCGGATGTCATTTTCAGGCAGGACCGCTTTACGGTTTTCGTGGACAGGATGTTGAACAAGTTCAAGCTGATGAGAAAACTTCGTCATCAGCAGTACGGATACGTTTCCTACCAGAAGTTCGTGGCTGGGAATTCCAGGGATTACCGGGTGACAACCATAGGATGCGACAAGGCGTTTGCATTTCACCGTAACAATCGCCCGAACGACTTCCGGGCAAGCGGCAGCGGCCTGATAGATTACGATGGAAATCAGGATTTCGGAGTCATTAAATATTGCCTGGATATAAGTAATAAGCTGGGATTCGACTCGATGGCCTATGATATAGTATATGATGAAAAAGACTTCTATATACTGGAATTCTCATATACATATTCAGATGTAGCGATTTATAATGCCCCCGGCTATTTTACCTGCGTGCAAGGGCAATTCCAGTTTGTTCCGGGGCATGTCTGGCCGCAGCAGCTCATCATGGAACATATGCTTTCCAAATGGAAACAAAGCTAGGTGAAACGGCCTTCCTTTTATGACAACCGCGAATATTCGGGACGGGCATCAGGGATGCCGGAGGATGTTCGCTGGGGTGACGGCAGGCGAACGCGGCACGCCGATTTCATTTCCCGCGAAAATGCTTCCTGAACAGGGTCTCCACATCCGGGTCATTGTCGACCACCCATTCGCCGCCTTCGAAGTATAAAACCCGCGAACCTTTCATGTAGTAGAATCTGTTCAAACCCGCACATGACCTGATCCGGATGTCCTGCGTGCCTGATATGACGGTGGAATTATCCGGAATGTCGGCATGGACGACGGCGTTTGCCCCGATACGAACGTTGTTGCCGATCGTGACGTTCCCGATGATCTTGGCGCCGGCTCCTATAAAGCAATTGTCCCCGATCTTCGGAGCACCAAATCCCTTGGAATCCGGCAAAGAATTGGATCCGACCGTGACGTGATGAAAAATGACGCAATCCTTTCCGATCGTGCTGTGCTGCGATATAAAAATGCCGTAATAGCCGTGGGGAAAGCAGGGCATGGATTCAATCCTGCAATTGACGGGAATGAAACTCCCGTGTTCCTTCATATCGGCATTGTAAATATGTAACAGCATTTTCCTCAAAAACTTGATTTTGGTGCCATGGATCTTGACTCTCAGCTTCCAAAAGCCGCCGAGTGCCGAGACGATCGAATTGTAGAGCATCGGGCCGTCCTCAGAAAAATACGTGCGTCAAAGAATATTCCGGGGCAAAAAACCTCGAACGATACGCGGGCATCCTGAAACAACGATCTCGTCGAATTGTCAGGGGGCACCGGATTGTATCAATCTTTAACCCCGATATAAATCAGGCTCGGAGAAAAGAGCCTGCTTCGGGGGAAGACCCCCGAGGCACGGGAGATACGTTTGGAAAAGCGAGTAAACTTCGAAAAAGGTGAGTTGATCAGTTTACTGATCCGGGGATGCCGTTTGGAGAAGCTGTTCTTTGCGCATGGCAGAATCAGTTGAACTCCCCCGCAATAGTCGGAAAAAAGAGTCCGGAGCCCTTCATGCTCGTGCAGCGAGATGAGTGTACCAACGTCTATGGGGATATGGCCGTAAAAGACCGCCGGCCTGAAGGTCTTGCTGATTTTTCCGTTCAGGCCGTAGCAGTTTGGGATGATGGTAACGATCAGTCCATTTGGTTTGAGAAGGGAGGCCAGCTTCTGCATGACGCCCGTAGAACTGGGAAAATGCTCGATGAAACCGTTTGTAAACACGACATCATAATGCTTTTGAGTGGAAAAGTTAAAGAAATCGGCATGGTAAACTTCACATCCGATGTTCAGCAGGCTGAGGTTTTTCCTGGAGAGGTCGGCTCCGATGGCGCTGTATTCAATCCCGGAGGGAATGTACCCGAAATGCTTATGAAAATATGCCAGCCACTTTCCGGGGGCACAGCCTATTTCAATACATTCATACTTGCCTGTTGGGAGATGCTTGCTCAGCAGATTATGTATATCGGCATAATCGGCAACATTGATTTGAGACGGGAGTTTGATATTTCCGATTTCCTGATCCCAGTGGGTCATCTCCAAAGGGGTAAAGGTACGTGCTTTAGTTTCTTCCAAATGGGCAACCTCGCCTGGAGTCACGGCGTCTCCTCGATGGGGATGGAAAATGCCAGGTTTACACTATGGCTGATGCAAGCATTCTTGTAACAGGCATGGATATGATGGGGCATGAGATATGCTGAACCTTCATCGCGTCGGCCAGGAGAACGATCTCCCTCTTGTTCACAGCGTCCCGCGGTTCCCCTGTTCGCCCTTTGTGCAGACGGAGAACCGCAAGGCAGCGGGACCAGGCGGGGGAAAATCCGAAGCATTCTGACCGGGTGCCGATAAGAAGCCTGGTAGATTGTCTGCAAAAAAGCAACCGACGGGAACCGTTCATTACCGCTCCGTATTTACCGGCCGCAGGGGAGAATGTCAAGCCGATTCCCGATGTTATGCCGTTATGCCGCCAGGATGTGGAGCCCGTGCAACA
>JAJFUA010000273.1 GCA_021372635.1 Desulfobacteraceae bacterium
CTTCAACCCCGATCGAAACGCTGCGGCCGGCCCGGGCAAGTCAGCCGTCCGGGTCGGCCGGTTTTCACCCGGCCGGCGCAACCCGGCTTCATACCTGCAGCGGCAGGGGCTTGTCCTTGGATTTCTTGCCGGTCATCTGGTCGATATGAATCCGCCACACTCTCATGTTCTCGAAGCTCCGGCCGGAAAAATCCCATTCCCGGTTCGAGTAGTGCTTCATGATCCAGCCCAGTGCGCGGGCCTGAAGCGTGGGATCGGTCAACTCCTCGACGGTGCCGAACCCGATCACGCTGTAAAAGGAAAAGGACCACTCGCAGGCGCTGTCGTTCGGAACCGCCTCCACTTCGTCTTCCAGTTCGAAACAGACCCGGTTGTTGGCGGCGATGTAGTCGATCTTCATTCCTTCGCGGGCGGTGTGAAAATAAAGGCTCTTCCCGTCGTATCCGAAACAGACGGGAACGATGTACGGGACGTTGTCCCGGCACAACCCGAGCCGGCAGATTCCGGCCTTTTCGATGATCCGGCGGATCACGGCACCGTCCTTGATCTCCTTGTCCTTACGTCGCATTTTCCATTCTCCCTGGCAGAACAAAACCGTGGATTCCGGGGCAGGCCCGTTGCCCACCGCTCCCCGGAGAGCCTCTCCGGGGCCGGAAAGGCGCAGGTCCGGGTCTTTCGCGCATCACACCGCGGTGCAATCGCCCGGCGTCGCCGGAACTCGCTCAGACCGCATTAGGCGTTGACAACATTACTGGAAAACTGAAAGAATTCCTAAGAAAAAGCGATGACGGAGGCGCGACGCCGAAAGCCGTGCTTCTCGATGGAAATGAAAAGGAAAACAATGAAAAACGATCCGGATATAAGCAAGGAAACCGAAGACCGTTCTACGGGGCCGCACCGGTTCGAGATGGAAGCCTGGATCAGTCGCGCGCCGTTCGAACGACTGCTGCACATGAGCATCCTCGAAGCCGCCGACGGTCACGCGACGCTCGACATGCCATTCCTCATCGATCTGGCCCAGGGAGGCGGACTGATGCACGGAGGCGCGCTGGTGAGCCTGGCGGACACGGCGGTCGTCATGGCGATCAAGAGCGTCATTGAACCGCACACCCACTTTGCGACCGTTACCTGCGACGTAAAGTACCTCGCTCCGGTCAAGAAAGGCGTGGTCACGGCCCGGGCGAAAGTCGTGGAACGGGACGGCCGGATACTGAAGGGTCACGCGGTCGTGTACGACGAGGAGGACAGGGCGGTCATGGAGTTCAATTCGGTCTTCAAGATCGCCAGGGACGCACGGATCCGGGGAATCGCCTTCGCGGACGGCAATCAGTCGGAAGCCGGACGGTAGCGGCGCCCCCTGCCGCGTGACGGGCGCGGGATTTTCCCGTCCTGAAGGGCGGGCCGGGGCTTCACCAGGGCATCGCCTCGGCGCTCGCGCCGGCCTTCCCGGGAATACGTAGAGATTCCTGCCGGGAAGGGGCCATTCTTTTCAGCAGTTCCATGGCCCTGTTTCTGTTCTCGCTCATCAGCGGACCCGCCAGGAGGAATTCGACCCCGTCCCTCAGTTCCGCCCGGTCGCCGGCCAGTTGCAGCATCTGCTCGATCCACTCGAATTTGCGCCTGTTTCTCGACTCTTCGAAAGCACGCACGATGCGGCAAATGTCGGCAGGTCTGCCGGCCTCGATGACCTTCCCGAGTATTCGGTCGGCCTCCTCGAGGGGAGAACAGGCGATGCATCCCAGGGCCAGCATTCTTTCTCCGCGCGACGGATCCGTTTCGACCCGCGCCGCGGCCCACCGGACGACTTCTTCATCGCCCATCCTGGCCAGGCCGAGAGTAAGAACCGGGTGCTCCGGATAGGCGCCGCACACCCTCTGCGCATACACGGAGGTCGCTTCCTTCGAAGGATACCGGCAAAACCAGGGAAGCAGCTCGCAGGCCCCCCTGTCGTCCGCCTTCTTCAGCGTTTCGATCAGGCAGCTTCCGTCGGGATTGTCCCTGTGAGCCACCATCATGTCGATCCAGGCGTAATACTCGCCCCGCAGTTCTTTCAGAGCGCCGAACGGATCGTCCCCGGCGAGGATGCAGCCGACGGCGCTCCGGCCCGGCCCGTCGATTCCCCTGGAGCTCAGAAACGATTTCCAGGACAGCTCGTTATGGTCGCGGGACGAACCATACGTCATGACGATGTGCAGTTTGTCCATCCAGGCAAAATTACTCTCGATTTCCTCAATGTTCACCGAAGCCGCCGGTTTTTTCTCGAGGGCCGCAAGATAGTTGTCGGAGATCTTCTTTATATCCCGCCGGTCCTTACCGGTACCGCTCATGTCGCCCCCGTCGGATAAGAATGGTCGATCGATGGAACTTCCGCCTTCCGGCCGGCCGCCGCGTTGCCCGGCACGGCGCACACCGGCACGCGAGAAAATCCGAAGAGCACGGTCCGTGCCAACACGTGCCGCCACGGCACGCCGCAGGACTGAAGACATAAGTACATACCACGGATGACGGAACTTGTCACTTTCTGACGAATAACGGCTGGTAAGGACGGATCGGGCAGAGAAGGAGGCCGTCGTTCACGCCTTGTTGTCCTCTCGAGCACGGATGCTTGCGCCTGCCGTCGCCCTGCGCGGTCCCGCGTTTTCAAACTTGCAAACCGTGCAACTTTGTTGCAAGGTTGCCGGAGTGAATCGGGCAGGCTGAAGTCACCGCCAATGGGTCGAAATGCCCGGAAAACTCCCGGACCAGAAGCCACGGGGGGGATATGGCGGGTTCCCGGCCCGTTTCCGCCAGGTTGCATCTTGAAGCCAACTGAGGAGAATTGAGCTATGAAGAGTCACTGGGGCGATGTTTTCATTTTCCTGGCCGCCCTGCTGGTTGCGGCCTCCTGCGGCCCGGTGCCCGCGGCGGCCCAGGGCAAAGCGCCACGGGCGCTCAAGGTCCTGGCCGTCGAAAGCTTTCTTTGCGATATCGCGCAAAACGTGGCGGGAAGCCGGTACAAGGTCGATACCCTGCTTCCCTCGGGCATGGATCCCCACAGCTATGAACCCACGCCGGCCGACGTGGTCAGGGTGGTCGAATGCGACGTGCTGATCGTGAACGGGGGAGGCCTCGAGGAATTCCTCGACAGGTTGCTGAAAAACGCCGGGGGGAATCATAAGGTGATCGAAGCCTCGGAGGGCCTCGCGAGCCGCACGGAGCGGGAGGGGGAAAACGGGGAGAGGCCGGAGGCGGACCACCACCATCACGAGGGCGACGCTCATTTCTGGCTTTCTCCCGTCAACGTGGTGAAATACGTGCAGAATATACGCGATGCCTTGAGCCGGATCGATCCGGAGGGCGGGAGCGTCTATGCGGCGAACGCGGAAGCGTATATCGCCAGGCTGAACGAACTGGACCGGTGGATCGAGGAGCAGGTGGCGCAAATCCCCAGCGAAAAGCGCCTTCTCGTGACCAACCACGAAAGTTTCGGGTATTACGCCGACCGCTACGGGTTCAGGATCGTCGGTACGATCGTGCCGAGCGTCAGTACGGATGCCGCCCCTTCCGCGCGGCAACTGGCGGACCTCATCGGAAAGATCAGGCAGACGGGCGCGAAGGCGATATTTCTCGAAACCGGCGCCAATCCCCAGTTGCCGCGGCAGGTGGCGAAAGAGACCGGCGTCAGGGTCGCGGAGCTGTACGACCATTCGATCACGGGCACGGATGGGCCCGCGCCGGATTACATCTCGATGCTGAAGTACGACACCACGACGATCGTGAACGCCTTGAAATAACGGATCGAACGTCGAACGGGGCCTATTTTCCCACCTGCTTGGCGCTTTCGATCACGATCGGCTTCAGCGGGACATTGTCGTAAGCTCCCACCGTCGTGGTCTGGACCTTCGCGATCCTGTCGACGATGTCCATGCCGTCGACGACCTTCCCGAAGACTGCGTAGCCGAAGCGCTGCGGCGAGTCGTCCACGTGGTCCAGGGAGGCGTTGTCCCTGAGATTGATAAAAAATTGGGAGGTGGCGCTGTCCACGACGTTCGTGCGGGCCATGCAGATGGTTCCCCGGAGGTTCTTGACCTCCGCCGACGCTTCGTTCCGGATGGGGTCGTGAGTCTTCTTCTGCTTCATGTCGGGGCTGAATCCGCCTCCCTGGATGACGAAACCGGGGATGACCCGGTGAAAGATGGTCCCGTCATAGAAGCCTTCGCCCGCATAGCGCAGGAAATTCTTGACCGTGACGGGAGCCTTGTCCGGCCAAAGTTCGATCTTCAAGGACCCCTCGGATGTCTTGAGGAGCACCACGGGCTTCGCGGCCGCATCTTCCTTCGGCCCCTGTGTTTCCTGTTCTTTCCCCTGCTTGTCCTGTGCCTCTGCTGCAAAGGAACCGCTCCAAACGAGCGACAGGCAGCACAACGTCAAAATGCAGGCCGGAATTCCGAACCGGAACGGGAACGTTTTCCTCATTGCTTCAAAGCCTCCTTCCTATTCCATGGGCGGTGGTTTGGGGATGTTGTGCCGGTGCGGCTTCAGGGCCTTGCCGAGCCAGGCGATGGTCTCGCCGAGGTTTTCCATGTTCCGCAGCGCTTCCGCGTCCTTTTCCACTTCCCCTTTTCCAAGACCATAGCCCAGGTTCCAGTAGGTGGACCCCGGAACGATCATCCTGGACATGAGGAACATATGATTCATGGTGTCGAACGCGTGCGTGCCTCCCCCACGCCTGACGGCGACGACGGCCGCCCCGATCTTCCCGGCGAAAGCCCCGTCGTTGGCCACGGCCACCAGCCCCGCCCGGTCGAGAAGGGCCTTCATCTCCGAACTCACATCGGTAAAATAGGTGGGCGAACCCAGGATGATGGCGTCGACCGGAACGATCTTTTCCATGATGTCGTTGAAGATGTCGTCTTTTCTGGAACACCTGAGATCGCGATTTTCAAAGCACTTGTAACAGGCCAGGCACCCCCGGATGTTCTTCCCACCCACCTGGATCAGTTCGACTTCCCAGCCTTCGGCCTGGAGGGGCTCCAGGACCTTGCGCAGCAGAATCTCCGTATTCCCGCCCTTTCGGGGGCTTCCGTTGACAGCAATCGCCTTCATGTCTCCTCCTTCGTTTCGCTTCGGGATCATCGGACCGGGACGGGACAAAGCGCTTTCCCCCGCACGGTCTCCCATGGCTTCCAGGCCTCGCGGAGAGGCCGTTGCCGGCGGTATCCTCAAGTGCAGAATATGCATCCTCCCGATTGCATATGCAATCGGCATATGCAGGAAATTCTGCCGGCGGAGGGCCGGGGGTTCGAGGTGAAAAGGGCTGGATGCACTTGATTTTATTAACTTAATGATTAACGTGATTTGTGTCGTGTAGAGGGTGTTCGGTGCCATGGGCCCCTTGCCCCCTTCCATCTCCCCGATTGTCTCACACCGTTGCGAAAATCGGTTCTCCCGGGGCTCACGGGCGATTGTCCCCGGCCGGTGATTGCCCGGGACGCCCGCACGTCCTTTTCACGAAAGAAGGCGATGGCGGCGGAACGAGACCTGGTGATGCAACGATCGCCGGGAACGGAATTCAGGCACGGAGGGAGTCATGGAAAACAAATCCGAAAGAGAAAGACTTTATGTGAAGATCGATGAAAGCGGGACGCTGGTCGAGGCTTCATACCTGCCCATGGTGGGTTCCCGCATCATGCCGCTGCCCGTCGCGCCGGGCACGGCCCCCCGGAACGCCAGCTTCGAGATTGACAGCAGCGGCATCATCACCGGGGCATCCCAGCAGCACCTCAACGGCCACAAGGTCATACTCTACAGACCTTCGTCTCCGGCCTTGGGCAGAACGGATACCGCCACGAATTCCTGCACCTGGAAACCGGACGACACGGGCGGCTGGGTTTGCGATTGATCACTACATTGGGAAAACGGGGTGAACGCGAAGCCGGCAACTATCTCCCGCACCCGGAGCGATCCGGGCGCGGGAATTTTTTTCAACCCTCTTCCGCCCTTTGCAGTGTGCGGGGGACCGGCGAATCAGCGGACCGGCGGCTTCTGCACGGACGGATAGTAAATGGGCACTCCGAGTTCATCGAAGGCAAAGTTATTGAAGACGTGATGCCCATCGATATCCATGACCCGCAGGTCGTCGGTCTGGGAAAGATCTCCCAGGATCACCGTAAAACGGGTGCCGTACAGTTTCTTGACCCGGTCCACGGAGACTTCGTGGGCGATGAATTTCTTGATCCCCCTGGCGGCGATCCGCTCGATGAACTCCGGCGCTTCCAGGGATTCAAAGGTGGTCAGGACGAGAATGGGGCCGCTTCCGGTAAAAATCATGGCCGCTTTCATGAGCGCACCTCCTTCCTGTTGCCATTAAGGTTTCAAATACACCCGAGGCCTGTTGGAACTCTCCTGAATCTTCAGCCGGATGGCTTTCCGGACTCAAATCAGGTGCAGGAAGGAATTCTTTTGCAGCGGGAAGCGTCGAACCTCAGAGGGACGGCTGAAAGATCAGCATCTATATCATTAAAAACTCACATGCTCCGTGTCAATGGGAATAATGTGGGATCGGGGCGGGAGCGGAAA
>JAJFUA010000438.1 GCA_021372635.1 Desulfobacteraceae bacterium
TCGCGGAATCATGACTCCGCCCGAATGCGGGCTTTTCCGCAAGGCGTGCAATCCGCAGAATCCCATGGGCCCCTGCATGGTGTCCGGGGAAGGGACCTGCGGCGCCTATTACCGTTACCATGATCGTGCCTGATGACATGAGAGAAGCTGAAGCGGGAGCGATACCGATGGAACCTCAAACGATCCAGTTGGACCAGGGCAGTGGCGGACGGGCGACTCACGAACTGGTGCAGGATATTTTCGTCAGCGCCTTCAAGAACGAATACCTGCTGGAGATGAACGACAGCGCCCTTGTGGATGTGGCCTGCGGGCGGATTGCCATGACCACCGATTCCTACGTGGTGGACCCCGTGATTTTCCCGGGCGGCGACATCGGGAGCCTGGCGGTGCACGGCACGGTGAACGACCTTTCCATGAGGGGCGCCAGGCCGCTGTACCTGACCGTCGGGTTCATCCTCGAGGAGGGGCTCCCCCTTGAGATCCTTCGGACGGTTGTCTCCTCCATGGGCGAAGCGGCGAGGGAAGCGGGGGTTCTCATCGTTGCGGGCGATACGAAAGTGGTGCCGCACGGCAAAGCGGACAAAATCTTCGTCAATACCGCCGGGGTCGGAGTCGTGCCGGCCGGTGTGGACATAAGCGGCTCGAATGCCAGCCCGGGAGACGCACTGCTCATCAACGGAACGATCGGCGACCACGGAATGGCGGTTCTCTGCAAACGGGAGGGCCTGGCCTTCGAGAACGAAATCCGGAGCGACTCGGCTTCCCTCAACGGCCTGGTTGCGCGGATGATCGAGACCTGTGCGCAGATTCGGGTCCTGCGCGATCCCACCCGGGGCGGGGTGGCCACGACGCTCAACGAAATCGCGCAGCAGTCGGGGGTCGGCATCCGCCTGTTCGAGGAAAGCCTGCCTATCCGGGACGACGTGGCGGGCGCCTGTGAGTTGCTCGGCCTGGATCCGCTGTACGTGGCCAATGAGGGGAAGGTCCTGGTCATTCTCCCCGCAGAGGCGGAAGCGGAAGTATTGAGGGCCATGCGGGAGCATCCGCTCGGGAAGGACGCCTGCAAGATCGGCGAAGTGACCGATAAAGACCCGGGCCGCGTTTTCCTGAGGACGCATATCGGCGGGCATCGCCTGGTCGATATGCTGCGCGGGGAGCAGCTCCCGAGGATCTGCTGACGCCGGCAGGCCCGCATGCCCAAAACTATTGCCGGACGGAAGAAACGGTCCGGAACAGAAAATGGAGCACCGGTTATTTACGGTTCCAGAACCATGTTGACAAATCGGACCTCCCGGTTTCCAATGGTCTGCATAGGGTGTTTCGAAATCCATGCAATGGATTTCGTCCGTGAAAACGTTCGCCGGTCCGGCCGCGGTTGCGTACGGGACATCCGGTGTCAGAATCCGGGACTGGAAAGTTCATGCTTTTGAAGTGTCGTCGAGGTTCCAGGGGAAAGCGGCCCATCTGCCTGGTTTGCGGCAAACCGCTCGAGGGGACTGGGGGCAGTCTCGAGGTCTGCCCGGAGTGCCTTTTGTCGGACCGTGGAGACGGCAGGGTCCGCCTTGAGGCGATCCATGCCGCATCGAGGCACATCTTCGGCCTGCCCGTGGAACCCCCCCGTTCACCCGGGGGACTTTCGTGCAATCTCTGCGTGCACCAGTGCAAGATGTGGGACAGCGAACCCGGCTACTGCGGCGTCCGCCACGGAGGGCGGGACAGCATGCGCCTCGACGGGCGCGCCCGCGCCCGGGTTTCTTACTATTACGATCCTCTTCCCACCAACTGCGTCGCGGACTGGGTTTGCCCCGGAGGGACCGGGGCGGGCTACCCGCAGTTCTCCCACGATCGATGCACGGAGGCCGGCTTCTTCAACCTGGCGGTCTTTTTCGAAGCCTGCAATTTCAACTGCCTGTACTGCCAGAACTGGGTCTACAAGCAAAGCAACTGCGGCCCGACCTATCTTTTATCGGTGGATGGACTGGCGGGAGCGGTGAACCGCCAGACGAGCTGCATCTGTTTTTTCGGCGGCGACCCCGTTCCCCAGCTTCCCTATGCGCTCAGGGTGGCGGAGGAGGCCCGCAGGCGGAATGCCGGCAGGATTCTGCGCATCTGCTGGGAAACGAACGGGAGCGCGCGTCCCGCATGGCTGAAGCGGATGGTCAGGGCTTCCCTGGATTCGGGCGGGTGCGTCAAGATGGACCTGAAAGCCTGGGACCCGCGCATTCACAGGGCGCTTTGCGGTTTTGACAACCGGCAGGTGCTGGAGAATTTCGCGAGGCTCGCCGAATGGGTGCCGCTGCGGCCGGACCCGCCCCTTCTCGTTGCGAGCACCCTCCTGGTTCCGGGCTATGTCGGAGATGAGGAAGTTTCCCGCCTGGCCGGTTTCATTGCTGGCCTGAACCCGGATATTCCCTATACGCTCCTCGCCTTTACCCCCCAGTTCTGCCTGGAAGATTTTCCCACCACGTCCCGGGCGGATGCCGAAGCATGCCTCGAAGCCGCGAAGCGGGCGGGGCTGCGGCGCGTCCGCCTCGCCAACGCCCATTTCATCCACTGAACCTGAGTTGTACCCAAGGTTGTACCGCAATGCCGTTGCATCAGCGGACCGGGTCCTGTTGACCTTTGCATGGTGGGGTAGGTTGGGGGTGAGCGACCAGCGAACCCCAACATCAGAGAAACACAACGTTTTCCTGGGAGCACATGATTCGAGCAGTAGGTTGGGGTGCGCGAAAAGAGACTGTGTTACAATTCATTATCTCTGAAATTTTCACTCAAAAAGTGGGCACGATTGTTTAAAAATACACCAATTTTGCCTCTAGAGGGTATGGAATTGCTTGTGGGCAATACCCAAAGTGGGAATTTTTAAAGTCCTTTTGAATTGTGACACAGTCTCTATCGCTCACCCCAACCTACCGGATTTACGCGATTTACCGGATTTCAGCCGGCGGCGGGAGATCCATCGGCATTGCGGGGTATGGACGTGGGGGGACCGCTACGGGGCCGCGCTCATCACGCCGCTTTCCCGCCTTCCCGCCTTCCCGCCCACGAGTGACCGTTCCACGGGGCGAAGCGGGGGAGCAGCGCGAGGCCCGGCACGGCGGCGAAAATGCTCATCGTGTAGAACAGGGGCCAGCCCATCGAGTGCACCAGGAAACCCGTCGGCACTCCGGCCAGGACCCGGCTGATGGCCATGAAGCTCGTCAGCAGGGCGTACTGCGTCGCCGTGAAACGCTTGTCGCAAAGGCTCATCATGAACGCGACGAACGCCGCCGTGCCCATGCCTCCGCAGATGTTTTCAATGCCTATGGCCGCCACCATCGCCGGGTAGCTTTTCCCGATCAGCGACAATGCGGTGAATGCCAGGTTCGAGAGCGCCTGCAGGAACCCGAAGATCCAGAGGGAGCGGTTGACGCCGATTTTGGCGATGACTCCTCCGCCCGCAAGCGTTCCCACGATCGTGCTGATGAGTCCGAAGGCTTTGTTGACCGCGCCCACGTCCGTGCGGGTGAACCCCAGTTCGAGCAGAAAAGGCGTGGTCATGGCTCCCGCGATGGCGTCGGCGAGTTTGTAGACCATGATGAAACAAAGCATCTCCACGGCACCGCTGCGGCGGAAGTAGGACACCAGCGGCCCCCAGATGGCTTCCCTGAGGCTGCGGGGCGGGACTGCGGCTTCGGTGGGTTCCGGGGCCCACAGAGTGAACAGGCCGCTCCCTAGCATGACGGCGGCCATGATTCCGTACACCACCGGCCAGGGCAGGTGATCGGACAGGATCAGGGCCATCGCCCCGGAAATCAGGAGGGCGATGCGGTAGCCGACGACCGTCGTCGCCGCTCCGGCGCCCAGTTCACGCTCCCGCAGGACGTCGGCCCGGTAGGCATCCACGACGATGTCCTGGCTCGCGCTGAAAAACGCGATGGTCAAGGCCAGCAGGGCGATCAGCCACGGCGTTCCGATGGGAGAGAAGCCGAGCGCCAGGATGGCGGCGGCCAGGAGAACCTGGAAGAAAAAGATCCAGCCGCGGCGACGCCCCAGCCACGGAGGCGTGAAGCGGTCCATGAGGGGCGCCCATAATACCTTGAAGGTGTAAGGGAGGCCGACGAGGGAGAAAATGCCGATGATGCGCAAATCGACCCCGGCCGTGGTCATCCAGGCCTGGAGCGTCGAACCCGTGAGCGAAAGGGGCAGACCGGAAGCGAAGCCCAGGCCCAGGAGGCAGAGCACCCTCCGGTTCCCATATATGCCGAGCCATTCTTTCATCGAAACCGCCTTTTGTCGATTGATCCAGGAAGCCGCACCAGAAGCGGCTCCGGGATGAGCACTCTAGCCGATTCCCCGGAACCTTACAAACGAAAAGGAAGCGACCCGCGAGCTGCAGTCCCGGGAGGGGAGAGAGTCGCGGCGTTTCGATTGTGCCGCAAGGAAAGGCTTTCCTTATCGCGGGAGTGCGTATATGTAAGGGGAATCCGAGAGGATGGGCAAACGCCGGGCCGGCCGGCTGTGCGGCGCGGGTATCTGGCTTTTGAGAGCATGGGGGAGTTGATGATTTCTCTGGAAACCTTTATCCGGAAGTGGGGGCTGGACCCGGTGGAATACTGCAGGGTGGCCGATCGCTTCCCTTTTCGTCTGAGCCGGCACTGCATGGGGCTCATCCGTTCGCCGGGAGACCCGGTCTGGAGGCAGGTGGTTCCCGACCCGGTGGAGTTGCGGGACCCCGTGGGGCTGACCGACCCTCTGGCCGAAGAGGCCCTGTCTCCCGTTCCGAACCTGGTGCACCGCTATCCGAACCGGGTCCTCTGGCTTGTGTCGACGCAATGCGCCGCCCATTGCCGGTTCTGCACTCGGAAAAGACGGTGGACCAGCCCCGTGGAAATGACGGAACGGCTTTTCCGCGAGGGGCTGGATTACATACGGCGCCACAGCGAGGTGAAGGACGTCCTTCTTTCCGGCGGCGACCCGCTCATGCTGCCGGACCCCCTGCTGGAAAGCATCCTGAAGGAATTGAGGGGAATACGGCACGTGGAGGTGATACGCATCGGAACGCGCGTGCCCGTCTTTTTCCCCGAGAGGGTGACCCCGGAACTGGCGGGCATGCTTTCCCGGTACCACCCAGTTTTTCTCAATCTGCATTTCAACCACCCGCTGGAAATCACGCCCGAATCCGGCGCCGCCTGCAGGATGCTGGCGGATGCGGGCATTCCGCTCGGCAGCCAGACGGTCCTCCTGAAGGGGGTCAACGACCGTGCGGAGGTGCTGGGTGAGCTTTTCCAGGGGTTGCTGGCGCTGCGCGTGCGCCCGTATTACCTGATGCAGATGGACCTTGCGCTGGGGACCGGCCATTTCCGGACTCCCATCGCCACGGGCCTGGAGATCGTGAAAAGCCTTCGAAACCGGATCTCGGGGCTAGCGATGCCGCATTTCGTGGTGGACCTTCCCGGAGGCCACGGAAAGGTTCCGATGGTTCCGAATTTCATCGAGAACATCAGTGAAGACGTCGTGGTTTTCAGGGATTACCTGGGAAACCGGTGCGAATATCCGCTGCTTGCGGGAGAGCACGAGGAACTGGGGCGGCTGCTGAAGCGGTAAGGCTTCGAGCGGGCCGCCCGCATTTCCCGGAAGATTCTTTGCCGGTTACGCCCGGGTCAGGTGGCGGTACTTGATCCGGTGCGGCTGATCGGCGTCGACGCCCAGCCGTGCCTTTCGGTCTTCTTCGTATTCGGAATAGTTCCCGTCGAAGTAAACCACCTTACTATCTCCTTCGAAGGCGAGGATGT
>JAJFUA010000439.1 GCA_021372635.1 Desulfobacteraceae bacterium
GAGACGTTGAGGCCGCCGGCAAGCATCCGGCCTTCCGCGACCGCGGTTTTCTTGCAGTTCGGGTCGAATTGCGGGTGCAGGAAAAAGTCCACCTGCTCGGGCGACACCCGCATAACGGCTTCCTCCCGCGAAATCAGGCCGCCGTCCGCCATTTCCACGGCGATGCGCACGGCGGCCTGGGCGGTGCGCTTGCCGTCCCGGGTCTGGAGCATCCACAGCTTTCCGCGCTCCACCGTAAATTCCACGTCCTGCATGTTGCGGTAGTGCTGCTCCAGCGTCTGCGTAATGTCCACGAACTGTTTCCATGCCTCCGGCATGGTCCGGGCCATCTCCTCCACGGGATCGGTGATGCGGATTCCCGCAACCACGTCCTCTCCCTGCGCGTTGATCAGGTAATCTCCCTCGATCCGCTTCTCGCCGGTAGTCGCGTTGCGGGTCATGGCGACGCCGGTGGCGCTGTCCTCGCCCATGTTGCCGAACACCATGGTCTGGATGTTCACCGCCGTGCCGAGGTCATGGGGGATTTTCGCGGCGTTTCGATAATCGATGGCGCGTTTGCCGTTCCAGGATTTGAACACGGCTTCCGTGGCCAGTCGAAGCTGCTTGTAGGGGTCTGTGGGAAATTCGATGCGGTTGTAGCGGCGGAAGATATCCTTGAAGTATTCCCCGATGCTCCTCCAGTCGTCGGCGTTCAATTCCGCATCGCTGCTGACTCCACGGCGCATGCGGCAATGGGTGATCACCTCCTCGAACGGTTCGTCGGGAACCCCCATGACCACGGAACCGAACATCTGGATCAGGCGCCGGTAGGAATCGTAGACGAAACGCGGGTCGCCCATAGCGTCCAACATGCCCTTGACGGTCTCTTCGTTGAGACCGATGTTGAGCACCGTATCCATCATGCCCGGCATGGAAAACTTCGCACCCGAACGGCAGGATATGAGGAGCGGGTTTGCCGGGTCGCCGAATTTCTTGCCGGTCCTTTTCTCGACTTCCGCCAGGGCGGCCAGTTCCTGCTCCCACATGCCGTCGGGAAACTTCATGCCTGCCTGCAGGTAGGCGTTGCACGCCTCGGTAGTCACCGTGAACCCGGGTGGAACAGGAAGCCCGATGCGGGTCATCTCCGCAAGGTTCGCCCCTTTGCCGCCCAGCAAACCGCGGACCGTCTCCCATTCGCCGTCGGCTTGGGCCATCACCTGGTCCAGTTCATCGAATAGATAGACCCATTTTTTGCTCATGACGCACAGCCTCCTTTTTCGTTCGGTTGAACCTTCCGGAAGACCGCTTTTCGGATATTCCGGGCCGGGCGGCACACATGCCGGATTCGGGCCGGGGGGCGCGCCGCCCCGGCGTGAGAGATTGCAGATCGCTGGTGAGTAATCCGGGGGCGAAGAAGGCCCCGGACGGGGACTTCCGGTACGGATCGATGTTTCCAGGGAAAACCTTAAGGGATGGAATCGGGAGAAAGCGTTTTCAAAGAGCGGCAGAGACCGCCGGGGAACCGGCAGCGGTGCCGACAATACCGGCTCGCCTGCGGCCCGCAGCGGTCGCATTCTTTTCTCATTCGAGCGACAGGACATACCCGTAAAAGATCGGCGGCTTTTCTCAGTCGTTCGCCTGATCCTTCGGCCTGCATTGCGCGGAAGCGGCCACCCATCCGCCGCCGCGGCCTCCCGCGGGCTCGGAAACCGCAGTCCACGCGGACGCCACCGCCAGAGAAACGCACATTATTCTCAATATCATCAAAATCTTAGGCCTTATCATCGTTCAAAAACTCCATGAGGCCCAAAGCGGCAGACTCACCCTGAGAACTGTTCATGGAGCACGGAATTCGGCGCCTGCCTCTCGGACGCCACCGCCTGATTGCCTGGTATTCCTTTTAAGAATGCCCTGGCGGATATGCAACAGCATGGGGAAGGCTTCGACCGGCATGGGAGGCCATCCCGCTGAGCTGTTCAAGGCACGGCGGGCTGCCCCCTGCACACGGAATCGACCGCGGAGGGGATTCCGTCGGGAAATTCCATACATTCTGGATTCCAATTGCACGGAAATACGATTAGAATAATAATTTAATCACTCCAATCGAAAGGAATGCATACCAACCATGTGGGATTTACTGCCAAAGCCTGTACTCGGCGCATTCTCCCTGCTCGTCCTGATCGTGAATACCTTTTTCTGGACGTCGCTTCTCTTCCTGGTCTTCCTGATCAAGAAGATGGTTCCCCGCGACGGTTGGCGCCGCGCCTGCGACAGGCTCATTCACGAACTCGGGCAGAACTGGATCGGGTGCAACTGCTTCGGCCTGGAATGCACCAAAAAGATCCGCTGGGACATCCAGGGCATCGACAACCTGAAACGGGACGCCTGGTACCTGGTGCTGGCCAACCATCAGTCCTGGGTGGATATCGTCGTCTTGCAGAAGATTTTTCACCGCAGAATCCCCTTTCTGAAGTTCTTCCTGAAGAAGGAACTGATCTGGGTACCCATGCTGGGAACGGCCTGGTGGGCCCTGGACTTCCCTTTCGTACGCCGCGATTCGTCCGTGCGAAAGGATTTTGAAACCACGCGCAAGGCCTGTGAGAAATTCAAGTCGACACCGGTATCCGTCATGAATTTCGTGGAGGGCACGCGGTTTACGCAGGCCAAACACGAGCAGCAGAATTCCCCCTATGCGAATCTCCTGAAGCCCAAGGCCGCCGGCATCGCCCTGGTGCTGGACGCTTTGCGCGAAGAGATCCATTCCATACTGGACGTAACCATCGTTTACCCGGAAGGGGTCCTGGCGATCTGGCCGTTCCTGTGCAGCCGGTCGATGGAAATCAAGGTCCTCGTCAGGGAGATACCGGTCACCGGGGAACTCATCGGGGACTACCTCGAAGACAGGGCATTCCGCCGTCCTTTCAGCAACTGGCTGAACGGGCTCTGGGAGGAAAAGGACCGCCTCATCGGGTCGATGCACCGACCGGCCGGCGCTGCGTCCGAAGTTGCGGAAGAGATTTGACCCTGACTGCCGCCTGCAAGGGGTTGTAGAAAGACTGATCCGTGATCGTCAGCGTCAGCCGCCGGACAGATGTCCCTTCCTTCTACACCGAATGGTTCATGAACCGCATCCGCGCCGGGTGGTGTTCGGTGCCCAACCCGTTCAACCCGGCCCAGGTCTCCCGGGTGTCGCTCGCACCGGAAGACGTGGACGTCCTCGTATTCTGGACCCGGAACCCCCGCCCGCTCCTGGACTTTCTGCCCGAACTCGAGGCACGGAGGTATCGCTCCGTTTTTCTCTATACGATCCTCGGATATCCGCGGGAAATCGACCCCGGATCTCCACCGCTCGAAACGGCTCTGAAGACTTTCCGGGAGCTGTCCCGGACGATCGGCCCCGGCCGCATGGCGTGGCGCTACGACCCGATTCTGCTCACCAACGCCACCGGCGTGCCGTATCATCTGGAGAGATACCGGGAGATCGCCGAAGCGCTCGAAGGGTTCACCCACAGGTCCATCGTGAGCATCGCCAGGATCTACCGGAAGCTCCAGCGACGGCTCGACAGGCTGGCCGCACGGGGAATCCGCCTTCTCCCCGCAGGGGAGGAATCCTTCTCGCACCTGCTGCCCCGCCTGGCGGAAACGGCGCATGGGTGCGGGATGTCCATCCAGGCGTGCGCTCCGGAAATCGACGTCGAGCATTTCGGCATCGAACGCGGAAGCTGCATCGACGGCCCCTGGCTTTCGCGGTTGTTCGGGCTGGATTTCGACACCGGGAAGGATGCCGGGCAGCGAAAACAATGCGGCTGCGCGCCGAGCAGGGACATCGGCATGTACGATTCCTGCCTGACCGGGTGCGCCTACTGCTATGCGACTTCGGACTTCGAGCGGGCGAAGGCGAACCATGCCGCCCACGACTCCCGCGCCCCCTCTCTTCTACCCCTGCGCAACGGGCCCGGCGGCCGGAAGGAGTGATTTTTCCATGCGAGTTCTCCTGATCTCGGCCAACACCGAACAGATCAACATGCCCGTGCTCCCGATCGGGCTGGCCCACGTCGCCGCAGCGGTCGAACTGGCCGGGCACGAAGTACGGCTGCTGAATCCGATGTCGCGGGAAGGATGCCTGCCGCTCATCGGCAAGGCCCTGGACGAATTTCAACCCGAAGCCATCGGCATATCGGTCCGGAACATCGACAACCAGCAGATGCAGGCCCCGAAATTCCTGCTCGACCCCGTCAAGGAGATGGTCGCCCGCTGCCGGAAAGGTTCCACAGCCCCCGTCATCCTGGGAGGCGCCGGATTCAGCATCTTTCCCCAGAGCGCACTCGATCTCCTGGGCGCCGATATGGGAATCCGGGGAGAAGGCGAGGATGCCTTCGTGCGGCTGCTGGCGGCACTGCACCGCCCGGCTGACGTCGCCGGCATTCCGGGGATCGTCCTGCCCGGCGGGAATTCCCGCCCCCCATGCCGGCACGCGGGCACGCTGGATGCGTTCCCCTATCCCTCCCCGGGTGAGGGGCTCGCCTTTCCCCACACCTTTGAAGGCCAGGAAATCTGGCTTCCGTTTCAGACCCGGCGCGGCTGTCCGATGGAGTGCAGCTACTGCTCGACGGCGTCGATCGAAGGGAAGGTCCTCCGCAGATGGTCTCCCGGCGTGGCCGCAGACGCCGTTGCCCGGTTCCGGGACGCGGGCTTCTCCCACTTTTTCTTCGTGGACAACACCTTCAATCTTCCCGCCTCCTACGCGGCGGCGTTTTGCGACGAACTGGCGGCGCGCGGGCCGGGCATCCGCTGGCGGTGCATTCTCTACCCGTGGAAGCTTGAGCGGGAACTGGCAGGGAAGATGGCCCGGTCGGGCTGCGCCGAAGTCTCCTTCGGGTTCGAAAGCGGCTCGGACGAAATCCTTCGGCGGATGAACAAGCGTTTCCGGACCGGGGATATCCGGTCGGCGGCCGAGACGCTGCATGAGCACGACATCTGGCGAATGGGATTTCTACTGCTCGGAGGCCCCGGCGAAACCCGGGATACCGTTCTCGAAAGTCTCTCTTTCGCAGACTCGCTGGGGCTCGAATCGATGAAGGTGACCGTGGGCATCCGGATCTACCCCGGAACCGCTCTTGCCGATACCGCAGGTGCCCGGGGCATGATCGCCCCCGGCCAAGACCTCCTCTTTCCCACCTTCTATATCGAAAGGGAACTGGACGGCTGGCTGCAGGAAACGGTTCAGAACTGGGCGAAGGACCGGCCCAACTGGATTCTGTAATTGGGAAGGCGTTCGAAAGCGCAATCCGCCGGAGAACGCCGATCGACGAAGGAGAAACGAATCTTGGAAAACCAATCCGGAGCGCCCCCTCGGCACCCGCTCGTCCACCCCGACGAAACCCTGGACCGTCTTTCCCGCACTCTTCGCATCATCCAGAAGAAACAGGGCCAACGCGCGGCATCCGACGACGTGTTCCTCGCCTGGCGCGCGGCACAGGCGGTCCCCGACGCCTGCCGCGCCCTGGACCTCGGGAGCGGCAAGGGAACCGTGGCCATGCTCCTGCTGCAGCGCCTGCCCCGGTGCAGGGCCGTCGGGGTGGAAGCCCTGGAAATGAGCTACGATCTCGCCTGCCGCAACGCCGTTCTGAATGCGCTGGAAAACCGCTACGCGCCGCGACTGGGCGACCTGAGGGACCCAAGTGTCCTTGCCGGCGAACCGCCGTTCGACCTGATCACCGGCGCGCCCCCTTTCAAACCGCTCGGCAGCGGCACTCTTCCCCGGAATGCGCAACGGGCCGCCGGACGCTTCGAACTGCGGGGAGGCGTGAATGAATACGTGCATACGGCCGCAAGGCATCTCTCCCCGTCGGGAAAGCTCGTGATCCTGATGGACGGCCTGGAGGAATCGAGGGAAAGAACGGAGAGGGCGCTGGAGACCGAAGGTTTCTTTTTGCATTCCATACTCGCCGTCAAGCCTCGGCCGGCCCGGGCTTCCGTGTACTGGATCGTCGAAGCCGGCCGTTCGGAAGCGGACACGGTCGAGAAGCGGCTGAACATGAGAGGGGAGAGCGGAGACGCGTGGTCGCCGGATTATGAAGCCATCCGCAGGGAGATGGACCTTCCTTCCTGAACGATGCCGGCCGGATTCGGCGCTACCATCCGGCAACACCCCGGCCCGGTCGCGCAGCTAAGGACGCCGTTTCCTCTCAGTGCTCGCGCCCCCCGCCGTGACCGCCGAATCCACCGTGCACGCCGCCGAATCCACCGTGATCTCCACCTTTGAAGCCTCCCTGTTCCATACCTTTGAAGCCGCCATGTTCCTTGCCGCCGAAACTGCCGTGGTCACCTCCCACCTGGCCGTGGTGTTCGCCGCTGTCGAAATCGTGATGCCTGCCGCGGTCACGATCGTGATGCCCGTCGCGATACTCGTGGCCTCCATAGTAGAAATAATTGTCCGGAAATCCATAGTAGTCATAGTACCCGTAGGGTCCTCCGTAATAGTAGGTATCGTCCGGGTACCCGTAGTCTCCGTAATAGCCATAGGTTCCGGCACACCCGTACAGGGCGGGAACCAGCAGTACGAAGAGAAAGGCGATCAACAGTCTGAGTCTCATATCCGTGTCCTCCTCCAGCTAGGGAGAAATGGTTAGTATATTTTATCCAACATATAATAATCACTGGTTCTTTGTGGCGCAATCGGCCTCCATTCCCTGGCATCCGTCCGGCGCCGGGGAAGAACGGCCGCCACGGCTTTGTACCCACACCAAACGAGTTCCGGGACGCGGCAAAGAATCTCGCAGGGCCGGATCGTTATTGACTTGATTGATGCGCTGCTTTGTGTTTTTCTTATTGCTTGTCCCGGTTTTGATTCGGTTTTGAATCCGGTCTTCCTTCGGGAAGGCACGTATCGGTTTTCTGGTAGAATCTACAGTCCGGAAGCGGAGGGATGTTGCATGAGGCCTAATCGGCTCCTTCGGTTCACCCAGCTCTTCATTGTGCTCGCACTCGCGCTTCAATGCCACGTCGCCCTGGGCTTCCAGTCTGAGCAGCTTCCCGCAGGCTCGCGCCTTCCCCGGCTGATCCTGCCGGCACCCGATTCCGTCCAGACGCAAAAGTACCTCGGCCTGCCGACGATGGAACCCTTCGCCATGTCGCGCATCAACGCCAGGATGCTGATCGTGGAATTCATGAGCGTCATGTGCCCGCATTGCCAGGCGAACGCTCCCGTGATGAACAGGCTCTACAAGGTGATCCAGGACAACCCGACTTTGGCCGGGGATATCAAAATCATCGCAATTGCCATTGGCAGCAGCAAGAGTCAGGTGGACGCCTTCAGGAAGAAATTCAAAGTACCCTTCCCCATGTTCCCCGACGAGGGGTATGCCGTGGTCGGCGACCTGGAAAGCCTGGATACGCCGACGACGGTGCTGACGACTATTACCGGCAAAGTCCTCACGAGCCATCTCGGAGAAATACGGGACTTCGACGCCTTCCTGAAGGAAATCAGACAAATTCACAAAAAGACAGTGGGCGAACGTGGCTGAAAACGAGTGCAAAGACCATCAGTTGCTGGAAGCGACAATCTTCCGGGACCTGCCGTGCGAGGAACTCGATAAGATCCTGCATGTGGTGGAGAAGCGCGTCGTTCCGCGCGGGGGCGTGATCTTCAAGGTAGGCGACCCCGGCGACGGCTTCTACATCATCCATTCGGGCAAGGTGCGGATTTACCGGAAGAAGGGGGCAGGGGTGGAAAGAGAGCTTTCCATCCTAGGGCCGGGCGAGAGCTTCGGGGAAATATCGCTGATCACGGGCGAGCCCCGCTCCGCCAACGCGGAGGCATTGGAAGAGACTCATCTTCTCGTGCTTCCGAAAGAGCATTTCGACCGCATCCTGCGGGAATATCCCTCCATTTCCGCAACATTCATGAAGGAAATGCGGCGCTGGCTGATCACGGATCACCAACTCATCGAAGACGAGGCCGAGGTAGCCTATAAAGCCACCCGCACGTCCTGGCTCGATTTTGTGGTGATCATCGGTCTGAGCGTCATCCTGGCGGTGATTTTCAACCAGTCCAGTCCCAACGGGATTTCTCTTTTCCCCGAATTTCCGGACCCGACCGCTTTCACCACCGTGAAGTCATCCGCCATCATGGAGAGCTACGAGAAGGGCGAGACGCTCATCCTGGACGCCATGCCCGTGAACTTCTACCAGAAACGGCATATCAAGGGGGCCGTCAGCATGCCGCTGAGCCTCTTCGATATCGTGTATATGATGACTTTCGAGGAAGAG
>JAJFUA010000024.1 GCA_021372635.1 Desulfobacteraceae bacterium
ACAGGGCATCCACAGGGGGGATCGAACTTGACTTCGATACGGCAATCAAGGAAAATTGCTGCAATCATAACAATGGCTAAGACCCGGCCATCAGAATGAGAATCTTTTTCCGGAAATGCTCTCTATCCCGTTCGTGCAAGGAGAATGCATCATGGTGAAGGCATTCGGAAAGACCTCGGCATATCTCAGCCTGATCGGCCCGAGCCTTGTCCTCGCCGTTTTTCTTTTGTTCTCCGGCTGCAATCGGGACCAGTCGGCCCCTTCGGAATCGACGACCACGACCGTTGCCGCGCCGGCAGCCACTGTCCCTGTTCCGACGACCCTCGTTCCTTCGCCTTCGAGTGCGCCACCCGCAGCGACAACCGTTCCTCCCGCGCCGGCGAAAACGGCAACGACGCCGGAGACGACCACAACGACTTCGCCGGTAACCGCCACAAGTCCGTCGGGGACGACCAGGCCGGCCGCCCCCCCGACCACCACGGCTCCTCCGGCGCCGACGACGAGTCCCGGGAATTATTCCCGGGTGCAGGTCGGCATGACGACGCAGCAGGTGCAGCAGTTCATGGGCAGTCCCGATAAAGCGAAGCAGAAAAAAAACGGAATGCTCGAATGGGAATATTATACGGGGCAGGGCAAATTCGAGGTTTATTTCCAGAACGACAAGGTTGTATCGAGTCGAATGCATTGAGCGTGCGGGCCTCGGACTGGGTGGGGAATACGGTTTCACTCTGCATCCGGGCACGTTTGGACCGTCCTTCCACGCAAAAGGTGTGCAGGCGCCTGATTTGATGTTTGGAAGGCCCGAGAGGGTGTCATTCACAAGGAATCGTCTATGGAAGAAGAAAGCAAGAAAGCCGGCGTGAGCGACGGACAGCATACCCGGAGCGGTAAAGAGCCAACTGCCGGGGAGGGCGACGATCAGGCCACGATGATCTACGGCGCTTCGGCGGGGGGGAAAGACGAAACCGTCGCGGTGCAGCCCACGCTCGAAGTCGTCTCGGGTTCGGCCAACAAAACGGTTCTTCCCCTGGGCAGGGAAAAAGTGACGCTGGGCCGGGTGGGATTCAACGACCTCGTGTTGAACGACAAGAAGGTCTCGCGGACCCATGCCGCCATCTACTTCGAAAAGGGCCATTACGTGGTCGAGGATTTGAACTCGACCAACGGGGTCACCGTGGACGGCAACCTGGTGAAGAAAATCGTGCTCAAATCGGGGAACCGCATCGGCCTGGGCGACTGCGTCCTGCTTTTCACACAGGATGTCCCGGAGATTTCTCTCGAGAACCAGATCGACTTCATCAACAGGAGCGATCTGTTCAACTGGCTGGATGAGGAAACGCGCGGATTGCTTGCCAGGAGCCTGTCGCTTCGCTTTTTCCCGAAGAACGCCACCGTTATCCGGCAGAACACTCCCGCCGAAAGCATGTTCTTCCTGTATTCGGGAACCGCGCGCGTGGTGGAACTCAACGAGGAGGGCGGCGAGAGGGTCATCGATCAACTCGGTGCGGGCGACTCGTTCGGAGAAAGCGCCCTGCTCGCGGGGGAGTCCGGAAAGTACTCGGTCGTTTCCAATACCGACCTGAACGTTCTGGAGTTGAAGAGAGAGCAACTCAACGAACTGCTCCAGAAGAAACCGGAGCTGTTCAAGGCCTTTTACCGCATGGTGCTGAAGAAGTTCAGCGCCGCGCAGGCGAAGCCCGAAGCGGTCGATCCCAGGATCGAGAGCCTGAGGCACGTCATTGTTTCGAC
>JAJFUA010000046.1 GCA_021372635.1 Desulfobacteraceae bacterium
GTCGTTCCCCTGCAATTCGGTATAGGCCCTGCGCGAACACTTCCAGTATGCCAGATGATGAACAAAACTCACAAGGATACCGTATTGGTGCTCCCGCCAAAGCTGTTCATTTAGATTTATGGCCATCATCAAAATCCTCCGGTGTTCCCTGTGGCATGAGGCAGGATGTTGCCAGTATGCTGCAAAATATTCAATTTTATTCTTCAGCGGCCTGAAACTGGCGGTTGTTCATGCTGATTCCCGTTGTAATAATCGAAAAACAGGGAGAGAAGATCACGAAGAGCGGAACGGCCACACTGGGCGACTCGTGAAGGATTCCAATTGACAGGAAGGCACAGTAACCAGATTGCGATCATAAATATCATTAATTGAATACACCTGGCTATCGTCAACCGTGATAGTTTCTTTTCAAACCCCTGCGGCCTTGCTGGGGGCTGTAGGGGGTTTCATTTTCTTGCTAACTGAGCGATATCGTTGATTCAGGGCATAGCCTCTCCGATGGGAAGCCCCGCTTCGTTCTCACAAGGAAGCAGGACTTCCCATTCGGATATCAGTGCTCTTTTTCACTATAGAACCAGTCCATCGGAATGGACTCGTTGATCATGCGGTCATTCGTACATTCTGGACACAGGAGATAATCAGGACAATCCTCCATCGAGAAACCATCCCCATTGCATGGAGCCTTACATTTTGAGCGCACAGAAGCCTCCATGTACCCCCAATCAGTCGAAAGTCTTTCACATAGTGGCTCTGCCATCGATTTGTAACTTGTAACATGCGCTTAGGATGTAGAATGGTCATGGTTCGCGGAGCCTTTGTACCATACCAGCTCCTGATATTGGCCATTGCTTCCATTGCGTGTCGCTTTAAGTGGTTCAAACTCCAGCCAATTCGCCTCATTTTGTTCACATACTATTATTTGACCCTCCAGCTCTGTGCACCACTGTGATAAATCTGAATAAGTAAGGTCGTTGATAGCATATCGTTTTCCTGCCTGTCGATAGGGCGGGTCAATGAACCACGTTGCCTTTCGGTTTGGTATTTGTTCGTAGGAACATTTTTCCACTTTCCAGTGACGAATATGCTTTAGTTGTTCAGCAATCATAGCTCGTTTCTTTTCTGTCCAGTTTCCACCTCTCGATTTAGACGTTGGCTAACGTGATGCATATGTCTGACTCTCGCTTAGCCAAAATCCCAACAATGTTCTTGCTGGAATACACTTCACTTCGCTTTCAACAGGATGATTTTTGTCAAATGGCCCGAGGGGTAAGGACAATATTTCAGATTCAGTTACATTGATGAGATAGTCCTACAACTCTACAATTGGTTCGTGGGCTTCGTATAAATAGACGTTCTTTTGTGGATACAATAAAGAGTACCCAGCCGATCCTGCGAATGGCTCAATGATCTCATCATACTGCGGTTTATGATAGTATTTAGCTAATCTGTACTTGGAGCCAAAATAAGAAAAAAATGGATGAAGTTTTAACATTTTATTTTCTCCTTTAGTATTGTTTCATGTTTTTCATTTTCGATTTGATCGGATGCGCTCAGATACAAATCAAGATTGAGGGCCGCATCCGTACCGAATTCCTCGTCATAGAGCCTTCTCTGACCCTCGAAATCCTCTTCGGTATGGCAGTTGTCGAAGTACTGCTCCCATAGACGCTCACGTTCCGCATCGCGTGGATAGAAGCGTTTCCAAGTCTTTACCAACCGTTCATCGTCAAAATCGTCAACCTCCGAATCGCCAGCTTTGCCGAACCGCCTCAATTCACTGACGTGTCTGCCGCAACAGGCGCAGTGGCCATCGGAAGGCGGTGGATTGATGTTAATCCCTGACCTTGGTTTCCGATCGTCATAACAGCCGATACTGCCAAGGCATGTGGTTCCCTTCATGTGGAATAATCCTTTTGTCATTGATTGTTTCCTCCATTTATTTTTTTGGATTTGTGCCGAAGCGATCTCCGTTACTCTTCTCTATATTTTAAAAATTCGAGTGGCTCAGGAGACAGCAACTCGAACGCGATGAGGTCGAATAGATGCATAGGACAGGAGCCTGAAACAGTTTTGTTGGTGAAATCTTAAAGACCATCTTTATTAGTTGATGATATTTTCGATGCGATTTGATCAGGCTAGGCAATGGATCGGGCGATCAATGATGATGTTTATCGTTGGAGGTGGTCAATCCAAACGGCTCCTGGTATCCCGAAACATCATACGTTGCCAATGCTAATCTGTCAGGTTTTGCATCGCACTCCGCTAAACAGAACAAGAGTGTCCTTCGATAACCAAACCACCAGGTAAGGGGAGATGGTTAAAATATCACTATCGAAAGAAAATTCCTCCGCGTTTAAGAGCTTTCTGAGTATTGTGGCATCAGCGTCCCCACGCTTCGAGACTTACGCAGCGACACTACAGACCCCATCCACCCATACCGTAGTGAACAATATTTTTCCTCATCGAGCACACTATAGAACATTTAAGCTTCAATCATTCCGGAAGAGTTACATTTTTTCAGCTTGTTTCTCTAATTCACCTGCTGATCAGCGTTCGCCTGATGAAGTCAAGACCCTTTTGATAGACAAGTGTCGTAACGGATATATGAGTTTCACCGTTTCGCGCGCTGAATTTGCGTTCTACGACACGGAAATATCCGAGATCGATATATCTTTGATAGGGAACATTCTTGGAATTGAGGATTTTCGTGCTGCGTAAAAACTTAATTAAATTGTTTCTACCCAGTCCCATATTCAGAACTTTCGCTGCGTCCCCCATCGAAATTGTGGTTGTGCTATCGGTTACTGCATCGAAAAATTCAGCCTTTGGAGTCATTTCGGTTACTGCATGAGATAATATTTTTGTCTGCTCCACTTGTAATTGATACCTTTTTTCAGACTCAAGAGCCATTTCTAAAATATCGATCTTGGAAAGTTTTAGAATGGAATATGAACCACTTTTTCTTATCGATGGAATGACTTCGTGGGTTATCTACCGCCTGAATGCTTTAGCTTCTGATTTGCGAGAACTCATTATCAAAACATATAGTCCTGATTCATTTATAATGCGGGACTTTTGATGGCCACCAAGGGTATCGATTAAAACTATATCCTTCTCATCGTCATCCAGTCTATTAACCGCATCACTCACATTTTGAATATCAAGAAGGTCGCATACTTCTCGCGCTACCCACTAAGGATCATTATTAACATCCAGAATAACCCTTATTTCAGTATCATCAAAGTCAAATGGAATAATTTCATTACTCTGCATTGTTATCTCCTTCGCTCAATTTATATTTTTCATCAAGTGCCTCACGAACTAGAGTTGCCTATCTAAGAGTTTTATTCCGAATGATAGATTGTTCTCTGGCTAGTTTGTCTAATTTGGATTTCCAGCAGATAGGAATTACCAATGTCACGGCCATACTGATTTCGCTCATCGTTGCCCTCCTTTGATTTTATATTATTTTTTAGTGTCTATAAATATTAGTTACAAAAAAATATGCTTACATTAATAATCATGTTATTTATTGATATGCGAGAAGCAGGGAGTGGATTTCGTGTCGAATAGGGGTGCTGAACTCACAACAGTGGGATCATTCCCGCATTATGGACATACAAATTGGTGGGGGCTGATGCATCGGCGGGATCGTGGCTCACCCATTTTGAACGGTCTTGAATAGATGCCGGTAGTTGGTGCTGATGTTTGACTTGCTGATTCCTGTCATCCGTGCCACTCTACCCATCGTAACACGTTCCTCATTGCCGACTAAGACACCGATGGCATCGATTATCTTGGATTCTGTTTGTGATCTTTGAAGATTGTTGGTGTAAGAGGCCCCTTTGCTCTGCCGATCTCTGATAATTTCTTCCTTGGCATCCTTCGAAATGGGATATGGGATTTGCTCCAGATCCATCACACCGCGATTTTTGGTGTTGCGGGCGACACTGTCCCGATGTTGCCATGTCCATCTGCCGACATTACGTGCTATCGATTTGATCTCACTGGGCCGCAGTGGAGGTTCACACATTTCAAGATTAATTGTATTCCCGTAGTCAAAGACCTTGTTTATCAGGAAATCACAGGAATGTGCCAGCTTGACAGAACGGTAGCAGTAATGCTTCATGATGGAATACATCGTTTTAAACCTGACACCCTTGCATATTCGCCCTTCGAACAGAATGTCACCGCTTTTTTCCAGTTCTTTTTTGCTGGCAAAAAGACCCTCTTCATACCAGATAGGCGGCGCGGCCTCCGCCAGTTCAGCCAGATCGTATCTGGCAGTGTCATGGAATATAGTATACCAGTTCTTATGCAGTGGATTTTTCACGATAAATCCAATGTAGCCAATATCGGCGTTCAATTTCTTCCTCATGGATCGGTATACAGCCTGATAGAATTTCATCGGCTTGATCCTTGCCGCTCCACCATTCCCTTCCATGAAGGCCACCGGGCTTATTAGCTCCCAAGATAGATGGGCGAAGGAATTTTCTGGATTGACGGATACTATCGTGGGTGCTGGTAAATCGGCCCTTTCCTAAGCAAAGGCTGCACCGTCAGAATCAACATCAAAAGTGAGGTAGCATCTCATGGTCTGGTTTAGTTGGATCTATGGGTATAGCAGGGCTTCATTCTTCGGTTTTACGAACAGACCGTGACGTTTAAGGTTATCAGAACAGTGTGGGTTACGGGGAGTGTACTTTATGAATCGGCTTCGGGCTGAATCCCAATGGTTATCTTTCACGTTTATCTCCTCTTTCTTCGATGTCGATGTCGCTTCGCTTGGGAATTTCGAGCGGCGGTAGCTCCAAAACCCACACTGCCAAATCCTTTACCAATCAATGAAAAATCATCCTTTTCTTTTACTGAAAATTCAAAACCAAAGACCAAAACATATGGAATATATCTTATGCACCGTAGGGAACGGTTTTCTCGTCAGCGGTCTTGGTTACATGTCCAATTCGATGAAGACTTGAAGTCTTAAACTGCCCCAGTTAGAAATTATCAATGTTTCTGTCCCCCATCTTCTTCCAGTACCTCCCTGATCCGCTGCTCCAGTTCTGGACTCATCGGATCGATCCCGCGCAAAACCCTGTGCAGTTTGTTTTCACTGGGACTTCCGCCCAGTGCCAGCTTCAGCTTCTAAAGCTGGATACCTCTTTCAACGATCTCTTTCCTGAGCGGGTGTTCTACCAGTTGGATGTTGTCTAAGTTCATTTTTGTACTCCTTTTTGGTCTGGCTGGCTCGTTCAAATGCCGCCCGAGCTTTCATCGATGCTTGTTCCCATTCCACGAATCCTTCTTATCCAGATAATAGAATTAGTTGTTTATAACTGATCGGATCTCGTACCGTTCACAAACAAAGTCTTCTCCCGATGGGAGTCATTTTCTAACGGCCCCCTTCGGTTTGGATGTGCTCTGCCGTATGGCCCACACTTCTTTCGGATGGCGTTAAGGCCAGCTATTGGAATCCTTTTTTGAGCGGGAAGACCCGATTATCATATAAATGATAAATCGGGCCGTTGGGAGTGTGTGGATGCGGGATAAAGCCCACGGCTGGTCTGCATGCGTGGTGGAAGGGGGGCGGGATTTTGGTACGGTCTTGGCTGCCCTTCTCGACTCACAAACAGATATTACTGAACTGATAAAGTACGGGAAGATGAGATTATCAGTAAATTGATAAATCAGTGCCGTTGGGGGTACCTATGGATGCGTGATCGGGATGCGCGTCACACTGGGGCTGGAGTTTAGCAACGGGATGGGCCGCCCCTCTCGACCCTCACTAAGAATATTACTCGAATGATAATTAGCATTCCCAACCCGCGATCTCATCTCTAAGCCGCCCACCAAAGACTGATCAGGAGCCAGTTAGAGATTCGAGATGAAATCCAGAGGCGATCAGGTTGCATGCACTGGGCGTGGGTTTTGGGTACGGCAAGGATAACCGCCCTTAGCCATCGTGCTGGCGGTCAACCTGTGATCCTGTCATGGACAAGCAAGGCTATCGGTCTCGGTGGAATAGAGACTATGGCAACGTTTCAATCGATGCTGCACCCGATGTCTTGGCTACGGCACGGTCAGCCCCCTCTCGCCTCCTCCCATATTAATCAATCAATAAAATAAACAACCCATCATCTATATAATGCGACTGAATGTGACAGTTTTTGCCTTCCGTTATACATCATCGATAGAGCGATGAGTTCTGAAAAACTTGGTCATAAGAATATTTTCTCCAACCACGTGTCTTCGATGGACATTGATCAAGGATATACTCGCTTGATGAAATATCTATTACGATATGTATAACAATGTAAAGCACTGATGATTTCTAAGAGCTAATATGTATAGCAATGTAACGCATTAAAATAATTCAATTTTTTCTTGACAACTGCAATGGCTATCTGCTATAAGCTCAATAACGGCACGGCAATATATCGCATTCTGCGGTTAATGATGGCAGCAAGTAGAGCCATGAAGGTTTACAAGATGGAATCTTTATTTGAGAACGGTGGCGTTTGGAAAGTGTGGGACTTGGAGCTTCTTCGATGGGACGATCTAGGATTACCTGATCCACATACTTGGGGTAATAACACTGTCCGCGAAGTATTAAACTTAGCCGAAGACATGATTGTTAATTGTCAGTTGTTTTATTATTCTACTGAAGTGAATCGCGATAATTGGTTAAGTTATGGCGGATCGGCAGCGGTTTTTGTCCTTGGCGAAAAAGGAGGGAATTACTATCGAGTACCGCTCAGTGAGTACGTCCATGCAGAATGGAAGTGCGCCCCTTTAGAAGGCGATTTTTTAGCGGCGGTTCTGGAGGCAGGGATTCGACCTATCTATTTGGACAACATAGAAGCGAAATGATCAATTAAACTGAATGCTTGTAGCAAGTCATTGGCACCGTTTACCACGGGTAAGATATAAAATTAAGCTATGGGAGGGGTGTGAAACTTCAGCTTTAAGGTCTTGCGCCGGGGCTCGCTGAAGAGAACTCAAGGCGCAAGACTCTGTAGTTAGATGAAGATTGGATGAAGAGTATGAACACCAAAATAGAAATTCTGACCACTGAAGAGTTCTACGCCCGTATGAAAATCGGGAGAACGACTTTCTTCGAATGGAAGCGCAAGGGAAGGCTTAAGGCTGGTCGGGATTTCATCCAAGAAGGGAGAGTTATTCGGATTTTTTGGAGTGAAGAGCTAATAAACAGGCTGCTCCAAAGCAGTGCAGAATCAGATTGTCCGAAAAGCTCAGGAAAGCCAAAGGCCGAAACTGTGCGTCCTCCAAGGCGCAAGTCGGCGGTCAATTTTGCGTATTGAAAAGGTTTGTTGATTTGTTAAATTCTCCCTCACGGACTCAGCCAGTCAGAAAGGGGGGAAGCAAAGGAGACTCGATTGGCTACTATACTCAGTTTCAACAGAGTTGATGACAAACAAGAAAGAGGTTCGGGGAGTATCAGTCGTAAAGCGGGGTCGAACAAGCTCTACCTCGATTTCTACTACTTCGGGAAAAGGATTGAGAAGTCTACTGGGCTTGATGACACTCTAGAAAACAGGCAGAAAGCAAGGATCTGGCTTGATCGGCAACTGGCGAAGATTGCCGATGGAACTTTCCGTTTTGCTGAGGCGTTTCCCGGTGCGTCCGAAGCCGACAAGAGATTCTTCACAGAGAAAGAGGGGTGGCATTACAGCCCCGATGCGAGACAGTCGCTGTTTGAGGATTATTTCAAAAAATGGGAGTCTGAGATTTTCTGTGGCTACACTTCGGAGGGGAAAAAGCGCGACTACCAACAGGCAATTTATGATCGTCTGCTCCCCTACTTCGGGAAGAAGACTTTCTACCAGATTACCGGAGTAGAGCTAAAGAAATTCATTGCATCACTGAAATGGAGAGAAGGGAAGAAAAAGGGAGAGGTTCTTTCCCGTTCAAGGATCGGCAATATTCTGGCTCCACTGCGTACAATCTGGAGTGATGCTTGTGAGGAAAATCATTGGGATCTTCCTGATCCATTCAGATTCGTGGCAAAACACTTACCGGAAGGATCGAATAAGCATCCTGATGTTCTTCGATTTGACGAATGGAAAAGGATTCTGGAATGCATCGATCCATTTTTCCGCCCTATTTCAGAGATCATGGTGATGACAGGGATGATCGGTTCAGAGATTGCTGGTCTTCGGAAAGGTGATATCCAGAAAGATCACATTTTGATTCGCAATTCGATAGTGCGGAAGGTCGAGAAGCGGACATTAAAGACGAAGTACCGTGACAGAAGACTCCCGATAACAGATTCCCTCCGCGCCCTCCTTGAAACTGTGCTGTCTCGCACAAAGAGTGAGTACGTATTCAGCATGAAGAGTGGACGGATCTTTGATGTCGATTCTTTTCGGAAGAATCCTTGGACAACTGCTCTAAAGAAAGCTGGAATCAACTACGGGGTTCCGTATACCACTAGACATACCTTCGCAGCGTGGGCATTGACCATCGGTATGAACCCGAACAAGCTTGTTAAGCGCATGGGACATGGCTCAAAGAAGATGGTCTATGAAGTATACGGGAACTACGTTGAGGGTCTTGAACAGGACGCGGACAAGATTTTGGAGTATTTTGGCAATGACTTTATCAACTTGTAAAAAAGAAAGCCTCCGCTTTCGCTATGGCGACCGGCGAAAGTCTCAGCGAAAGTCGAAGGCTCAGTATTGCCAAATCGTTATACAGTAAGCGTTTGTAATGGTGGAGGCGGCGGGAGTTGAACCCGCGTCCGAAAGCATTCCACCCAAGCCTCTACATGCTTATCCAGTAATTTAAGTTTCGCCCGCGCGACCTCCTACTGGCAGGATTTCGATTGGGCTAGCCTGCTGAAATCTCGCCTCCCGTGCTACAGGCGCCGCAGGGGAAGCCATCTCACTGATTCGGCGCCCCCGTCCGGCCACGTGAGAAAAGGCCGGGGGAACGGTAGCCGCTTAAGCGGCTACGGCGTACGCGTAATCGTCTGCGTTTGTTTTATGCCCTGTCGGTTTTACGAGGAGCCAGGACCTCGGCATGCAACTTAAGCTTCTCTACTCCCGTCGAACCCGTTTCGCCCCCTTGTTGTGGATGTGTTTTCATCAGACCTTCGCGACGATATTATTGTAACCGCTGCCCCGCCAAAGTCAAGCCTCTCGAAACCTGCTCGTACACTGAACCGTTTCCGCCGCATGCAGATTTTCTCTACCCTCCAGGCGATTATTCCCCTCGTCCACATACGCTCTTCCCCGCCTTTTTTCCATTACATCGGTGCACCTGTCTCTACCAGCCTCGCCCCCCCTTTGCCACCACGCCATTCCATCTGCCTTCCAACGACCCGAAACCGGCCCCAAAGCAGCCCGCGCTCAACCCGCATCTTGCCCCAAAGCCGAAGAATTGCTATGCTTCGCAGCTATTCACCCCCATGGGGAACACCGGCAAGGGGAACAGGGCCTTCCACGGCCGTTGCACTCCCCGCCGAAGCCGTACGCGGGGAAACACATTTGCAGCGTGCCCGTTTTCGAAAAATCTTTCGATCGCACGGCAAGTGGTGTCAAGGACCTGGAGTTATCGTTGCATGCAAAGATCCAGTAAGCTTTTTCCCAGAATCGCCATCGGCACGGGGTTCGCCCTGCTGTTCGCGCTCGCCCTCGTCCTTTTGCCCAACGCCGTTCACCTCGACACCATCAGGCAAGAGATCCTCTCCGGCATTCGGGAAAAGACCGGATGCGAAGTCGAGTACCGGGAGATCGAGCTTTCCTTTTTCCCTCGCCCTTCGGTCATGATCCGGCAGGGAAGCTTCTCGCACCCCCGTGGCCTCAACGGTTCCTTCGAGTCACTCAGGATTTCTCCACGGATTCCGCCCCTGCTGCTGGGGGAATTCAAGCTTGCGTCCCTGGACACCGTTTCACCGCGCGTCTCCCTGGACACGACAATGATCCCCGTCGGGAAGAGTTCCCTCGATATTCCGTTTTCCCGGATCCGTGAAAACCACTCCGAGGTCGTCTCCGCCGGCAAGGAAGTGCTGGCCGCGTCCCTGGCTTATCTCGCCTCCGAATTTCCGGGGCTTACCCTGAAAATCGAGCAGGGGGAATTCACCCTCTCCATGCCTTCACAACAGTCGATCCGATTCCTGGACATCCACGGGACCGCCTCTCTGCCCTCCTCCCGCATGGAAGCCCGCCTGGCATGCCGCTCGGACCTCTTCTCCGGCTTCTCCTTCGAAGGGGTCCTCCATCCGGAGAACCTCTCGGGAAATGGACGATTCAGCCTGAACGACCTCCAGATCGGGAAAATTCCCTTTAAAGCGCCCTTCCTGCCCGATTCCGACTGCAGCGTGGAAGGTTCCCTGTCGTGGGATGCTTCGGGAGACATCCAGGCCCGCCTGAATGCCTCGGTGCCCCTGCTGGCCTTTACCCGCGAGCAGGAACGGCACGAAATCCGAGGCGGAATCCTGGAGGGGGACCTCAACGTTAAAGAAGGTTCCCTCCAGTTGACGCTCGGAAAACTCCTCCTCGAGTCCCCCCGGATCCACGCCCGCGGAAAATACGAATCGACCCCCGGTGGCGCCGCCATGACCATCGAAGCCGAAAACGCCGACGCCACCTCCATCCGCGCGCTTACCCTGGCTCTGGCCCGCGATGTCGAAGTCGTCCGGAACGTCTTCAACGTCATCCGTGAGGGGCAGGTGCCGAAGATCCGGTTCACCAGTTCAGCCCCCCGGCCCTCGGAACTGGGAACCCCGGGAAACTCCCTCATCGAAGGCAATATCGCCAGGGGCAGGGTCTTTATCAAGAAAATCGCCCTCGACATCGAAGACGTCATAGGGGACGTGGTCATCCGAAACGGGATCCTGGAGGGAACGAATCTCGAAGGCCGGACCGGATCGAGCACCACCAGGGGAGGGTATCTCCTGGTCGGGTTGAAGGACGCGGACGACACCCCGTTTCACCTGGACCTGTACATCACCGCCGACCTTGCGGATCTCCCGCCCGTACTCCATCGAGTCGTGAAAAACCGGACATTCCTCGAAGAACTCTCGCTCGTGAATGATCTTCACGGAAAGGGGAAAGGCAGGCTCCTCCTCGGCGAGACTCTCGGAGACGTCTACACGCAGGTCTTCATAGACGAATTCGAAATGGAGGGAGTCTACGGCCGCCTGCCACACCCTGTTCGCGTCGCCGGAGGAGCCTTCACCCTCGACGGCGAAAAGATCTCCCTGGCAGGGGTAGACTTTTTCACCGGCAAGTCGAACCTCAGCGTCGGCTCCCTTTCCTTCGACTGGGAAAATGCTCCCCGGCTGGACGTTCATGCGACCGAATCGAAGCTTTACCTGCCCGAAGATATCCCCCTGAAGACCGACATCAACGGGGTGTTGACCCTGGAATCCCTCGAAATGACCGGCTCGGCGGCACAGCCCGAATACCTGAAAATCGCTGGAACCGTCGAAAACGCCAGGGTGGCGTCCCCGTTCGGTCCCGTAGCGCTGGCCAACGGCAAGTACACAATGGAAGAAGACCGCACCACTCTGACCGATATGAACCTCGCGGTGCAGGACGCGTCCCTTCTCGTCTCCGGCAGCTATACTTCCGACAAGGGGCAGATCAAGTCCTTGGACCTCACTCTCCAGGGAAAGGTGGGACCCGAGATGAACCGCAGGGTTTTCGACCTGATCTCCATCCCCATGAGGCTCAAACCGCCCCTGAACCTGTCCCCCGGCGCCCGTCTCGCCTGGAACCTCAACGGTCAGGTCTCCTTTTCCGGCAGCCCTCTTCCCGGCGTCAGCCTGGATGTCGAAAAGAACGCGCAAGGGGATATCAACGCGCGGCAGATCCTCATCCGCGATGAATTCTCCAACGTCTCCATGGCCCTGGGCCTCAAGAAGAGGGAACTCGACCTGGACATCAACGGAGGGCTTTCCGGGAAAAGCCTGACCCGGCTCCTCGAGAAAAACGACCTGCTCAAAGGAGCCATCAAGGGAAAGCTCAAAACCCGCCTGAACCTGGATCACCCCATGGCTGCAAGCGCCAAGGGTTCGCTCGAGCTTTTCGGATTCGGGCCGAACCTTCCCGGGACCGGCCCCGTATGGATTGAGCGGGCCTCCATCGAGGCGGGGGGAAACCTGATCGACATCCGTTCCTCCGAAGTCTATTTCCGGGAAACCCAAATGGGAATCACCGGACTGGTCACGTTCTCCCCCGACGGGTACGTGCTGAACCTGGACGTCGTCGCGGATTCCCTGAACTGGGAAAAGTTCAGGGAAACGAAGAAACCCGACGAAGCGAACAAGGAAAAAGACGGACCGCAGCAGGTCAAGGACCCTGAGAAGACCCCCCTGGAGGGCGTCGTGCGGGTCGCGGTCAAGTCCTTCACCTACGGGGACTACACCTGGGAACCCCTGGAGGCGAGACTCACCCTGAAACAGGACCGGATGAACGTCGAACTCACCCGGGCAGCCCTGTGCGGCATTTCAACCCCAGGGACCCTGGAACTCGATCCGCTCCGGCTCAAGCTGCGCCTGGAAGCAAGGGACCAGAACCTGGAACACATGCTCGAATGCTTCTGGAAGAAAAAGGGGCTGATGACCGGCGGCTACAACCTCAAGGGAAACCTTTCCACTCCGGAACTCAAGGAAAGCGTTGAGAAGTCCCTCACCGGCGACCTGGACTTCCTCGCAAAAGACGGCCGCATCTATCGCTTCGCCATCCTCACGAAAATCTTCAGCGTGCTCAACGTGACCGAAATCTACAAGGGACAGTTGCCGGACCTCACGAAGGAAGGCTGCCCCTACGACGAAATCAAGATGAAAGGGAATCTGAAGGACGGCGTCTTCACGCTCGGCGATTCCTCCATCGACGGACCGTGCGTCCGGATGGTCTGGAAGGGCACCGTGGATATCGTCGAAAAAAAGGTGGACCTCGTCGCCCTGGTCTCCCCGCTCAAAACCGTGGACAGCATCGTGAAGCACATTCCCGTCATCGGGAACGTCCTGGGCGGGTCCCTGCTCACCATCCCCGTGCAGGTGGTGGGAGACCTGCAGGACCCCTACGTCATCCCCATGTCTCCCGCGGCCGTCGGTTCCGAATTCCTGGGATACATGAAGCGGGTTTTCCAGCTTCCCATCACTCTGCTGCAGCCTCTTCTCAAGAAGGAATGATTTCCAAGATCACCGGCAGGCCGCGCCATCCTCGAACAGGGCTGCAACGCGCGCGGCGCGCCCCTTCGGATAATCCTTGCCTGAATCCGCTCCGTACACGATATAATAACAGCAAGTAAAACACGTGACAGAGAAGATCAACGGACACGCCGTCGAAAAGCCCGTACGGCAGCGCCCCGAAGGAATCGCCTCATGCAGCGTCTGGACTTCCGGATAGAAGGGATGTGTTGCGGCGAGGAGGTTTCGGTCCTGAAGAAGGCCGTAGCCCCTCTCGTCGGCGGAGCGGCCAACCTCGACTTCGACCTTCTGGACCGCAGGATGACCGTGCGGGTCCCCGAAGGAGAAGTTGATGCCGAGCGGATTGCGACTGCGGTCGCTCTTGCCGGAATGCGTGCAGTCCCCTGGACTCAGGCCTGCACCGCGCCGTCCTGCTCCATGGAAGAAGGCGCCTGGGCGCTTTACGGACGCCGCCTCACGTGCGCGCTCAGCGGCCTGCTGATGCTTTCCGGCCTGGCTTTGCAGGCGTTTCTCCAGGGGAGCCTTCCGGTCGTGCTGGCCCACGGAGGAGTGGAGGGCACCGCCGTGCCTCCAGGCCCCGTCGCGCTCTATTTCTGCTCCATCGCCGCCGGCGCGTGGTTCGTCCTACCCAGGGCGTACGCGGCCGTCCAGCGCCTCCGGCCGGACATGAACCTGCTGATGATCTGCGCCTGCCTCGGCGCGATCTGGCTCGGGCAATGGCTCGAAGCCGCCTCCGTAACGTTTCTTTTCTCCCTCGCCCTGCTCCTGGAATCCTGGAGCATCGGGCGCGCCCGCAGGGCGATCCAGGCGCTTCTGGACATCGTCCCGGCAACGGCCCGCTTCATCTGCCCGAAGGACGGGGACATCGAGGAGAAGCCCGTCGCGGAAATCCCCGTCGGAACGGTCGTCCTGGTGCGGCCGGGCGAAAAGATCCCCCTCGACGGCGTCGTGCTCCGCGGCAGCACCTCAGTGAACCAGGCGCCCATTACGGGGGAGTCCATGCCCGTCGCAAAAAATCCCGGGAACGAGGTGTTCGCGGGAACCATCAACGGGGAAGGCGCCATTGAATTCCGATCCACAAAACCCGCGGCCGACACCACCCTGTCGCATATCATCCGGCTGGTGGAAGAAACCCGCTGCCGGAGAGCCCCCACGGAGCAATGGATCGAGAAATTCGCCCGCGTCTACACTCCCGCCATGATGCTCGCCGCACTTCTCATCGCCCTGCTTCCCCCCATTCTCCTGGCGGAACCATGGTCGAAATGGTTCTACCAGGCGCTCGTCATCCTGGTCATCGCGTGCCCATGCTCCCTGGTCATTTCGACTCCCGTCAGCATCGTCGCCGGCCTCGCCTCCGCCGCCCGGCACGGCGTGCTCATCAAGGGCGGCGCCTTCCTGGAGGCCCCGGCAACCCTGAAAGTGGTCGCTTTCGACAAGACCGGTACGCTCACCCGCGGCCGGCCCGTCGTGCGGCAGATCGTTCCCCTGAACGACCACACCGAAAGCGAACTGCTGGCGAACGCGGCCGCGCTGGAATCCCACAGTACACACCCACTGGCCCGCGCGATCGTCTCCCACGCCGAATCGAGCGGCATCCGGGTCGTCCCCGCCGGAGACTTCACCATTCTACCAGGCCAGGGGGCAAAGGGGACCCTGGACGGGAAAACCTACTGGATCGGCAGTCACCGGATGCTCGCAGGCGGTGAGGAAAATCCCCGCTACGGGGAAACGGCGCGGCAAATGGAGAACCGGGGCCATTCGGTGGTGGCCATGTGGTGCGAAGACCATGTGTGCGGGCTGATGGGTCTCTCCGACGAAGTTCGGGCGGAAGCCCCGGAGACCGTCCGGGCACTGAAGCGCATCGGCATCGAAAGAACGGTCATGATGACGGGGGACAACCGTCACACGGCCCGGCAGGTGGCGGAGCAGACGGGGGTGGACGAGTGCATGGCCGAACTGCTGCCGGAAGGCAAGGTGGAGATGGTGGAGGCGCTCCGGAAGAACCCGGGCCCGGTGGCCATGGTCGGCGACGGCGTGAACGATGCCCCGGCCATGGCGGCGGCCGACGTTTCCATCGCCATGGGCGCCATGGGAACGGACGCGGCCATTGAAACCGCCGATATCGCCCTCATGTCGGACGATCTCTCCAGGATCCCCTGGCTGATCAGCCACTCGCGGCATACCCTCCGGGTCATCAAGCAGAACATCGTCTTTTCGCTGGGACTCAAAGCCGCGTTTTTCGCCATGGCCCTGTGCGGGTTCGCCACCCTCTGGGGGGCCATCGCCGCGGACATGGGCGCATCCCTCCTGGTGATCTTCAACGGGTTGAGACTGCTGAAGCAGTGAACCGGCCGCAACAGGATCATTCGACCGCTTCCATCTCGCGCCGGATCAGCTCGAGCTTGCCGGCCTCAGGAGCGGGGTCCGCCTCGAGAAGCTTCTTCAGCCCCTGATTATACCATTTCAGGCCCGACCGGGTCTGGAGCCTCTGCTGATCGAGATCCTTCGGGAGACGATCCTGGGTCCACCGCGAAAGGATATGCAGCTTCGTTTCCGATTCGAGAGCGGCATGGCCGGCAACGAAATCCACGAGAAGCGGCCATTCCTTCGGGCCGGGCCCGCCCCAGCACTTCGTCAGGGCAAACAATCTGTAGCACACGAGTGCCGCATCCCGATCCTCTTCCGTCTGGAAATGGCGGCCGCTGTACAACCGCATCGCCTCTCTGCCCACCTGGCTGGTGAAGCTCAGGTAGAACCAGCGGAGCACGTAGAAGTAGCCCTCCCGGCTCAGTTCCCTTCCGGCCCAGTAAATGGGGTTCGCGATGTTCTTCACGTTCATGGCCAGGCGCGCGAGCCGGTAGAGGTGAGGGTTCCGCTTCAGCAATTGCACGACCGGGTTTTCGTTGATCTTGAGGTACACCTGGTAATAGCGCTGATAGTCGCTGAGCCTGCGGTTGCCGAGATATTTGAAGGGAATGGCCGAGGCCAGCCGGGTAAGCCGCGTGCTCACGCGGCGGATCATCTGGAGCAGTTCCGTAAGCGAGGCTTCGTATTGGGGGATTTCCACCTCGGGATGATAGACGCCGGCGACGGAGCGTATGATACGGATGGCGTGCTGGATCAGCAGTTCGACGCTGAGCTGGAGTTCCTGGTCCTGCATGTTCCAGACATCCTGCCGGAACCGCCGGATCAATTCCATGGCCTCACGGTCCTTAGGGCCGGGAGACGGCAGGACATCCAGTTCGTTTTCCTCTTCGAAGCGCTCTTCGAGAAGGCGCCGCAGGCGTCGCTTGATCCACCAGCGGACGCCCACGAGCACCAGGATGGTCAGAAGGGTAAGGCAGAAAAACAGCGCACTCAGCCAATGCCGGTGAATCAGTTCGAAAAAAGCCTGGAATCCGAGCTGCGCATCCATGATCCACCCCGCATCACCCGCCGCCGGGTGCCTTCTACCGCCCGGACGTGGGCGCCAGGGCGGCCTGTTCCTCGTCGCCGCGGGTTTCGATCCACTGCTTCATGAGAGGCATGGTGTCCGAATCCCAGGCAGGGCTGAGGCGTTCGGCCAGGAACTGGCCGTACAGGGCGTCCAGGGCCGAGGAAACTTCTTCCAGGAAATACATCTTCTCGAGAAAGAGCCCGTCGGTATCTTCTTCTTCGTAATCCTGGAGCTGCTTCGGGGTCTTCAGGCCCTTGACGGCCCACAGGGCGCTGTCCAGGGTAAGGAGGTACTCGTTGTCGGCCACCATCAGGAGGAGCTGAATTTCGTGGACGAGCTTGCCGCGTTTCAAAGCCATGCGGGCCTCATCCAGGAAGTTGGCCTGGGTGGTGCAGACAACTTTTTCCTTCCCCTCACCGGGAAGCATCAGCACCAGGCGCTCGCCCAAGTGCACTTCCGCTTCCTTTTCCTCCGAAATGCGGAACGAACCGCCGAAATGTTCCGAAAAGAACCAGAGCCAGGTAAGGAACTCGAACCCGAGGAACCGCCCTTCTTCCATGGCCGTGGGGGATTTTACGGAAATCATGGAGCTGAGCGTGTCCTTCTGCCGCCCGTCCAGGGGAATGCCATTGAGAGCCCACTGGGCATGGTACATAGGGATGGGATACTGCTTGAAGCGGTTTTCGAAATGCTCCAGAAAGGCCTCCAGCATCTTGGCGCTCGTAGTGCCCACGATCATCGATTTGCCCGCTGGATTCCACACCACCTCGCAAGCCGACGGCTGGGGAAAAGCCCGGTTCAGCAACCATGTCTGGACGTTTTCGTGGATCTCCTGCCTCTCCTTGCGGGAAGGCCACCGCCCTCCCTGCTCGTCCCGGTACTTCTGCACCGCTTCGCGCACATACTGCCTGGTGATGACCGCGGGAACCCTTCTCTGGTCCAGTCGGAAATTGAAGGCCACGTATTCGCCCTTGTGGTAGGAACCCTGGGAAAAGGTGGAATCGAAGAAGTCCTCCCAGGCGGAAAACCCGAGCGCGCGCTCCTCTCCGTCCTCCAGGTCCTTGAACACCCCGTCATTGAGGCGCTCATCCACGTAGCTCCAGAAATCCTCCGTGAGTGCTTCAGGGATGTGATAACGAACGTAGGTCGCCGAAGACGATCGTATACCCATGGGAAACCGACTCCATTCTTAGATATGGCTCATGAGGAACAAACGAAAGGCTCTGTCCGGCGCCTTCCCGGAAAAGCGGGCTCTCGACCCCGGGGCGGCGCAAGCGGCCCTGTCGGGCTGGAAGGCGTACCACGGATTGCAGATGCAGCGTTTGCAGGCTTTATTGCTTCGCAGCCGGCTTGTGGCGGGCGTCGGCCGGGTTTTCCCCGGCTGAACCCTTCCACTGGGAAACCGGCCGTTCTAGGCCTTCTGCTGCCTCGCCTCCCTGGCGGCCAGCTTCTGCCTCTCCGCCTTGCGTTTACGCCGGCGGTCCAATTCCTTCTTTCTTTCCGTCTTCTTGTGCTTGGCCATTCGAGCCTCCTTCTCCGGATTATCCGGGTGCAAATAATAAAGCCGGGGAAAGTCACCGGCTCCTGATTTACTTCAAATATCAATCGCAGCCAAAGGCATGCCTCTGCTCGCGCAGAATCCCTCTATCGGAAAATCAGCATGGAGTCAACGTCAAAATCATCTCTCGCGCGCACCGCCCGGTTCAGAACTTTACCGTCCTGACGATCATTTCGTATTCCTGGATTTCTTCCTGGCTCAGTTCGCGCCGCAGCAGCTTTCTGCTCACCATGATGGGGCATTTCACGTGGAGGGCCAGGGCCACCGCGTCGCTGGGCCGGCTGTCGAAAACCACCTCTTCGTCGCCCACGCGCACGTAGACATTTGCGTAATATGTGTTTTCCTGCATCGAGTAGATTTCAACCCGCTCGAAGGTGACCCCCGCACGTTCCAGTATGGACAGGTACAAGTCGTGGGTGAGAGGCCGCTTGCTGTCCACGAGGCCCTTTTCCTTGGCGATGGCAGTGATTTCCGCATCGCCGACAAACATCATGAAGTACTCGGAGTCCTTCTCGTTCTCCTTCAGCACCACCATGTTTCCCTGAATGCGATCCGTCTTGATATATACTTCCCGGGCCTCGACAAAGTCCTTCGGTTCCATGGCTGCCTCCTGAAAGGATATTGAAAAACCGTGAGCCTAATTTACATATATAGCACTTCAAAGTCCATTTTCAAGAAGTCACTCCGAAGCAACGCGAAAGGGACGGGTGGCAGCGGTTCTGGCGGTTTCGGCGAAATCCGGGACGCACGGGGCGCGCACCCGACCGGCCACGCCGCGGCCGCGCGCCCTCTGAGCGCCGCATGAAGGAACGGCACCCGCGGGGAAATCAGGCCACGACCTTCCAGCGGGTTCCCCGAGGGGTATCTTCGAGTATGACGTGCTTTTCTTCGAGCCGGCGGCGGATGGCATCCGCCTCAGCAAAGTTCTTCTCCTGCCTGGCGAGGTGGCGCAGTTCGATCGACCGTTCCACTTCCTCTTCCGTAAGCCCGGTGGAGGAGAGTTTCAGCTTTTTCTGTTCTTCGAAAAACCTGCCGGCCTCACCGGTAAGCAGTCCAAGAAGCCGGGAATGCTCCCGGAGAGTTGCCGCGCCTTTCTGCGCCAGCGTGGCCGCCGGTCCTTTGAGCTTCTTCTGCCCGAACCGGTCCAGAAAGCGCTGCAGATGGCGCTGCAGTCCGAAAAGGTAGCCGAGCGCCTGCGCCGTATTGAAGTCGTTGTCCATCGCCTCTCCGAAGGCGCCGGGAAGAGTGGAGATTTCGTCAAAGAGTTCGGGATCCTGCGCTCGAAGAGCCTTGTCGGCGGCGGACGTGTCGACCGGGGCGGAAGCCCTCTCTTCCACCGCTTCGAGCGTGCCGTACAGCCTCTCCAGGCTGCGTTCGGCCTCGGCGACCGTTTCGTCCGAAAAATCCACGGGGCTGCGATAATGCTTGCTCAGCACGAACAGGCGCAGTGATTCGGGGTGTACCTTTTTCAGCACCTCCCGGATGGTGAAGAAATTCCCCAGGGATTTGGACATCTTCTCGTTGTTGATGTTCACGAAGCCGTTATGGAGCCAGTAGCGCGCGAAGGGGACGCCGAAGGCCGCCTCGCTCTGGGCGATTTCGTTTTCGTGGTGCGGAAAAACCAGGTCCCGGCCTCCGCCGTGGATGTCGAAGGTCTTCCCCAGGTAGCGCAGGCCCATTGCGGAGCATTCGATGTGCCAGCCGGGGCGGCCCGGTCCCCAGGGGCTCTCCCAGGACGGCTCGCCCGGTTTGCTGCCCTTCCAGAGAACGAAGTCCAGCGGGTTCCGCTTGTTTGCGTCCACCTCCACCCGGGCGCCGGCCATCATGTCTTCCAGTTCACGGCCCGAAAGCTTCCCATACCCCGGGAACCGCTCCACCTCGAAGTAGACGTCCGGTCCGCTCTGGTACGCGACGCCCTTCTCCATCAGGATCCCGATGATTTCGATCATCCCGGGGATGTTGTCCGTCGCAAGGGGCTCCACCGTCGGATGCAGCACGCCGAGCGCGTCCATGTCCTCGTAGAACTCCGCAATGTAGCGCTCGGAAATGGTGCGGTAGTCGCATCCTTCCTCGTTGGCCCGGCGGATGATCTTGTCGTCTATATCGGTAAAATTCCGCACATAGGTGACCTCGTACCCCAGGTGCATGAGATACCTGTAGATCACGTCGAAGACGATGGACGACCGGGCGTGACCGATATGGCAATGGTCGTAGACGGTCACGCCACAGGCATAGAACTTGACTCTGCCGGCTTCCAGCGGGACGAATTCCTCTTTGCTCCTGGTGAGCGTGTTATAGACTTGCAAACCCATGGGCCGTGGCCTCCTTGTCGCTGCGACCGGTGGCATTTCGCCGAGTGGTGATCATGATGACGTTTCTTCCAGCAGCACCACGGCATACGCCGCAACGCCCTCTTCGCGCCCTGTGAAACCGAGCCGCTCGGTCGTGGTGGCCTTCACGTTGACCGCCGACGCCGGCACGTCCGCCGCACGGGAGATCTCTTCCACCATCGCGGGGATGTACGGGGAAAGCCTGGGTTTTTGCAGCACCAGCGTGGTGTCGATATTGTGGACCCGAAAGCCGTGCTCGCGGACCAGGCGGACGGTCCGGTCAAAGAGGATCAGGCTGGAAATGCCCTTGTACGACGGGTCGGAATCGGGGAAATGCCTTCCGATGTCTCCCAGGGCCGCGGCCCCGAGCAGGGCGTCGCAAATGGCGTGAAGAAGCACGTCCGCATCCGAATGCCCCAGGAGTCCGCAGGTATGCGGAATGGTGACTCCGCCGAGCACGAGCGGACGGCCCTCGGCAAAAGCATGGACATCGTAGCCGAACCCGACTCTCACGGGCACACTCCTCGGTTCTCCTTCGCCCCGCACCTCGCGGACCGGCTCAGAAACCACGCGGCCAAATCGAGGTCTTCCGGGATCGTAACCTTGATATTCAAGCGCTCCCCCCGCACGACGGACACCGGGATTCCGCACCGTTCCACGAAGGAGGCGTCATCGGTGCCGGTCCACCCTCCCCTGCGCGCTTCCAGGTAGGCATTCATCAGAATATCCCTCCGGAACACCTGGGGCGTCTGGACCAGCCATATCTCCTCACGGCGCAGCGTCTGCAGCACGCGCCCGTCTTCCACTCTCTTGACCGTGTCGGTCGCCGGCAGCGCAGCGATGCACGCCCCGGCCCTGCGGGCCTCCCGCCAGGTTTCCTCCATGAGCTTCGGGGAAGCGAACGGGCGCACGCCGTCGTGGATGAGCACCCACTCGCAGTCCTCCGGAAGGTTGCTCAGACCGTTGAAAACGCTGTCCTGCCTTTGTGCCCCTCCCGCCACCACGGATATGGGAAACCGCTCCGGACGGGCACAGCACCGCGCCAGGCCGGCGGCTTCCTCCATGAAACCCTCCGGCACCACGAGAAGAGCGCCTCCCAGGAACGGGAGGCCGGCAAGGGCGTCCAGAGTGTGGGCGAGGATGGACTTTCCGGACAGCTCCAGAAACTGCTTCGGCCTGTCGGACCCCATGCGCACGCCGCGCCCGGCCGCCGGGACAATGGCTATTGTATTCGACATATCTCTTCTTATCCGGGAAAGGGAGACTTGGAGCAGCGCATAAGCCGGGTCCTGTTCCTCTCTTCCGCACGAGTCGGCAGAGAGGCAACGATCATTCCTCTAGCCCCGCCGTTACCGACGGGATCGAGCAACCAACCCGAGAGCTCGGACGGGCCGTCCTCAAACGCTCTCCTATTCGGTTTTGCTCCGGGTGGGGCTTGCCTAGCTCCCGATGTCACCACCGGGACTGGTGAGCTCTTACCTCACCGTTTCACCCTTACCTCATCCCCGAAGGGGAGGCGGTCTGCTTTCTGTTGCGCTTTCCTTCCCGTCGCCGGGACTGGGCGTTACCCAGCACCCTGCCCTGTGGAGCCCGGACTTTCCTCCCGCCCCGCCTGCGCGGGACCGGCGATCGTTCGCTCTACTCCAAGTCTCCGGTCAATTTACTATTATGAACGTATTAAGAATCTCAGGCAACCGTCACTTAATAATTATAGCAAATTCCCATCCTTAATCAATAATCGTGCGCCTTTCCGCCCCGCGCGGTCGGCCGGTTCCCAAGGCCTCTTCGCACTGGCGGGTCAAGCGATTGAGGGACGCTTCCAGGTCGCGGCGCATCTCCTCGAGTTGCTCGTCGGTGGTTTGCCGACCCACCCGTATGGGAGGCCCGAACGCGAGGGCAATTCTCGAAAACGGCTTTCCCAGGAGAGTCCGGTCCCAGCTTTTGAACCTCCAGCAGGGCCTGGCCGCGACGCTTACCGGGACCAGGGGCGACTGCGTGTGCCGGGCAAGAACCAGGATTCCCATCTGGGCCACCAGGGCGGGCCCCTGGGATCCGTCGGCGATGAAACCGCCCGGATAGCCCGCCCGGATATGGGAAATCACCTTCTTCAGCGCTCCGCTCCCGCCTTTCCCGGGAGATCCCCGGGCGCTTTCATAGCCCAGGTACGTCAGGATGCGGGCCACCCACTCGCCGTCGCGGCTGAGGCTGACCATTACCATTCCATTTTGGTCCCTCAAATGGTAAATCACGGCGGGGAAAGCAAAATGCCACGAGGTGTAAAGAATCGGCTTGCCGCCGCTCATGGCGGCTTCTACATGCTCCTGCCCGAGTATGGTGAAACGGCAGGTGCCGTGATAAAGCCTCACCAGCGCAGCCAGCAGGCGCGGCAGGAACGGAACCCGATCCAGGATCGGGACCTTCCCGGCCTTTCGACTCAAAGATCTGTTGCGATCAGGAGCGTCCATAATTTCCTTACCTGAATCGGATTCGGAGGAGATGCATCCGGATGGAAAAACCGAACATAGCCCTCATCGGCCTCCGGGCCACAGGGAAAAGCCTGGTCGGAGGCATCCTGGCCCGAAGAATGTCCTGGCCCTTCGTCGATATGGACGAACGGCTTACGGGCCTCTTCGGGGTCGACATCGACACCTGGGTCCGCGCCCATGGCTGGGAGGCATTCCGAAAAGCGGAGGCACAACTCCTGGCCGCCCTCGCGGCGCAGCACGGACTCGTGGTCGCCACCGGGGGCGGCGCGGTCCTGAAGCCGGCCAACCGGGAAATACTCAAAGACCGCTTTTTCGTCGTATGGCTGAAGGCCTCGGCGGAAATCCTCCACGCCAGGCTGCTCCAGGATCGAAAGACGGAAACCACCCGGCCGCCGCTCACCGACCTGAGCCCACGAGAAGAAATCGACCACCTCGCCCGCGAACGCACCCCGCTCTACGAAGACTGCGCCGACCTTATCCTGGACACAGATTCTTCGCAGCCGGAAGACATCGCGGCCGCGATCCTCTCGGTACTCGCGGACCGGTCCCGACCGGTTGGAATATAGCGGAAATGCACCAAATGTCCAGAGTGCCGTAATCGGATTCGGGCTTGCACGGGAGCACGGGCAGGCACACGGAAAGCCGTTCGGCAAAGCGCATGGTTCGAAGGCGCGCGGGCGGGTCGCCCCGCGGGGAGAACGCAGGCCGTCCCGCGTTCTCCCCGCGAAAGCTCAGAAGGAATGTTCCGTTCTCGCTATGATTTCGTTTTGCAGTTCGGGGGACAAATCCACGAAGTAGGCGCTGTAGCCAGCCACGCGCACCAGCAGGTTTCTGTATTTCCCGGGATCGTTCTGCGCCGCCAGCAGGGTTTCGCGGTTGACGACGTTGAACTGAAGGTGCCACAGTTTGAGGTCCTCGAAAGCCCGGATCAGAGAGACCAGCTTCTCCGTTCCTTCCCGTCCCGCCACCGTCCCGGGACTCAACTTGATATTCAGCAGCCTCGCCGCCCTTTCCTTGTACCCCGTGCTCTTGGTGCGCGCGTTGGAAAGCAGGACCCCCGTCGGCCCCTTGACGTCGGCGCCGTGTGAAGCCGAAGCGCCCTCGGACAGGTATTCGCCGGCCTTCCGCCCGTTGGGAGTGGCTCCGACCAGCTTTCCCAGGGGAATGTGCGAGGTCAGCGGCACGTAACGCACGTCCAGTTCACCGCCGAACGCCGTGCGGTAGGTGCTCGAAAACTTCGCCGAGATACCCTCGACATCCCTTCCGATACCGTCGGCATAGGAATCGCCGTTCCCGTACCGGGGCGCGTTGAGGCACAGGTGCCGGATGGCTTCCCTGCCCTCGAAATTGCAGTCCAGGGCATCCATCAGTTCGGCCATCGTGAACCGCTTTTCCTCGAACACGAGCTTCCTGACGGCAGCCAGGGAATCGATGACCGTCCCGAAGCCGATGATGTCGTAGTAGCCCAGCTTGACCCCGCCGTCGATGTTCCCGCAGTGGAGGTCCTTGCATTCGTTCATGCACTGGTCGTGCAGCGCGGAGGACAGGGGCGTGGCGAGGTACTTCGGCCGCATGGTGTCCACCACGTACTGCTGAATGAAAACGTGCCTCAGGATGTATTCCTGCTGCGCGCAGAAGGCGCGCCACAGATCGTCGTAGGTCTCGAACGATCGCGGATCGCCGGTCTTCGGGCCGAACTGTTCGTCTCCGTATTTCCTGATGCGACCGTCGTTGAGCGCCATTTCGAGGACGGCCCCGAGGTTCACCCAGGCGCAGGGACTCGTATACGTGTCCACGTTCGGCATCCGGACCTCGGTGCATCCGGACCCCGCGTAGTCGTTGGCATCCTGGAGACCGGCGCCCTTGGCGATCAGCAGGGGAACGATCTCCTCGTCGTTGAGCATCTTGGGAAATCCCGAACCTTCCTTGACCGTTTCGCAGATTTCGTGGAGGAAGCGGTTCGGGCTGAGCGAATGCACCCTCGCCACAAGGTCAGGGTAATTGAGCGGGAATTCCCTCTTGGATCTCAGGAGCAGGTAGGACAGGTCGTTGGTGGCATCCTCCCCGTCGCGGGTTCGCCCCCCGATGGTCAGCGCCTCCCAGTGCGCGTATCCCTCCGTGAAGGAGATGAAGGTCGGGGAGACCTGAAGGTCGATGAACTGGGCCATGTTCAGCCATACGCATTCCAGGAGTTCCAGGGCGGATTCGTCCGTGATTCTCCCCTCTTCCCTGTCCTTTCGGAAGTACGGGTAAAAGTACTGGTCCATCCTCCCGTTGCCGATGACCGCGCCGGTCTTCTGTTCGAGCCTGGAGAAGACCTGGGTCATCCACTGGGACTGCACCGCTTCCCGGAACGTCCTGGCGGGATGTTCGGGAACGCGCGAGCAGGTTTCCGCTATTTCCAGCAGTTCCTGCCGCCGCTGCGGACTGGGGGCCTCCTCGGCCATCTTCGCCGCGAGCGCCGCATACCTGCGGGCGAAAACCACGGCGGCGTCGCACACCAGGATGACCGCCTCGTAAAACGGGGCCATTTCGACGGAGTTGTGCGGATCGAGCATGTCGAGGGCGGACAGCCGCTCCCGGGCCTCGTTGCGGACGCCGCTCAGCCCTTTGCGCAGAACCTTTTCATAGTCCAGGATCCACTGCAGACAGCTTCGGAACGTGGCCGTCTCGGTGAGGATATTCCGCTGCACGAAGAGGTTCCCCGGATTGAACAGCAGCCGCCGGGTTTCTTCCGGCAGAGCGGCGTGGAGCCCCTCGTGGAAGGATTTTCCCTTCCAGTACGGAAGGATCACCTCGCGTATGACCCTCTCGTCCTCTTCGGTGAACGAATACCGGGCTTTCCCGCTGCGGACGAGTTCCACCACCTCCTCCAGAAAGCCCCCCTCCAGTTCGGGGTAGATCAGCCCATACCTGCCGGAAGATCCGTTCGCACGACCCACGACGAGTTCGTCTTCACCGATGAAGAGGGATATGTTCTCGGCCACGTGCATCATCGCCCTGGCCCACCTCCAGATCAGCGGGCGGCCTTCGGTCTCCCTGAAGGATTCCGTCAGCAGTCGCGCCCTTTCCGTGCAGGCGTGCGGAACGGTGTCCTTGAACGTGTCGAGAATCCTGTAAACCCTCCGCCTTCCCTCGGACTCTTTTCCACGGGCCTCCGATGCAATCCGGATTTCCTGAGGGGTCAGTACGCCGCAGCATGCATCTGCCATTACCTGCTCCTTTCTTTCAGACTGCAAGCCCTCCGTCGGGGCTGATAATCCGGCCCCCGCGAGGGGCGATTCTTCCGAAGCCGGACGGCCATCGAAGCGGTCTCTTCGACCGTGACCGGCCTCCAGGGGGAACTGCGTGGAACGGGCGGCACTCTCGATGGCCCGTTTCTCCATCTCCAGGGAAGGCTGCCCGGAAGTTTCCGGCGCCCGCCCTAGACATCATGACGTCATGACGTCACTACATTACAATCCCCCTCGAACCCCTGTCAAGCGCGTTTCGGCACATGCTGCAACCGATCGAAAGCACATAACTTTCACAAAGCTGCCCCCCGCGCGCAAACCACCTCGCCACTCGGCAACATCCAAAAGACATTGACAAAGGAAAGCGCGAAGGGTACAAGCCGGTATCTGCCCGGATGCGGCCGGAAGATCCTTCCGGCCTGGAAATTCAACCCCTTGCAGCAGGAACCCGTCATGCCCCTGGATG
>JAJFUA010000062.1 GCA_021372635.1 Desulfobacteraceae bacterium
AATGGTCGCGGAAGATCCGCTGCACGCTTTCCGCTTCCCCTTTGCGCAGCAGCCCGTTGTTGACGAAAATGCAGTGGAGCCGGTCTCCGATGGCCTTGTGCAGCAGCACGGAAACGACCGAGGAGTCGACGCCCCCGCTCAGCGCGCAGATGACGCGGTCCGACCCGATCTGTTCGCGCATCGCCTGTATCGACGATTCCACGAAGGACTTCATGGTCCAGGTGGGCTTGCAGCGGCAGATATGGAACAGGAAGTTGTCCAGGATCGCCTTGCCGCACGGCGTGTGGACCACTTCGGGGTGAAACTGCACGGCGAAGAAGCGCCGTTCGGGGCATCCCATGGCGGCAAAGGGGGAGTTGGCACTCTGCGCGAGTGCCCGGAAGCCGGGAGGCATGGAGAGAATGCGGTCTCCGTGGCTCATCCAGACGCGCACGGCTTCGCGCTCGACGTCCACGAAAAGGGCGTCGGCTTCGCTGATGTCGATCGTGGCCGGCCCGTATTCCCGGTGTTCGGCCTTTTCCACCGCCCCTCCCAGTTGCTGGGCCATGAGTTGCATGCCGTAGCAGATGCCGAGGATGGGAATTCCGAGGGAGTAGAGCGACGCGTCGGAGTGCGGCGCACCCGGATCGTGGACGCTGGAGGGCCCCCCGGAAAGAATGATCCCGCGCGGCTGGAAGGCCAGGATTGCCTCCCTGGACATGTCGAATGGGTGTATTTCGCAGTAGACGTGGCTTTCCCTGACCCGCCGGGCGATCAGTTGGGTGTACTGGGACCCGAAATCCAGGATAAGGATCCGTTCTTCGTGCAGGTGATCGAATGCTGCCATGGGACTCTCTTCCTTTTTTTCATCCTGCGTTCATCCGCGGCAACCGCGGGTGAACGCAAAAGCCTTGGCTTTTTCGCCGGGCTCGTCCGAAATGCGTCCGGCCTGCCGGGCAGGGTTTGCTGCGGCCCGTTCGCATCAGCCCGGGCGTTACCTCAAATCCACCTGGTAGTTGGGAGCCTCTTTGGTGATGATGACGTCGTGCACGTGGCTTTCACGCAGCCCGGCGCTGGTGACGCGGACGATGCGTGCCTTCGTGCGCAGTTCCTCGAGGTTCCCGGCGCCCAGGTAGCCCATGCCGGCGCGAAGGCCGCCGATGAGCTGGTGGACGATGTCCGCCATGGGGCCGCGGGAGGGCACCTTGCCCTCGATGCCTTCCGGGACCAGTTTCTTGGGTTCGAACACCTCTTCCTGGAAGTACCGATCCCGGCTGCCTTCCTTCATGGCGCCAAGAGATCCCATGCCGCGGTAGACCTTGTAGCTGCGCCCCTGGTAGAGAATGCTCTCACCCGGGCTTTCGTCCGTGCCCGCGAAGAGTCCTCCGATCATCACCGAAGCGGCCCCGCTGGCGAGTGCCTTCACGATGTCGCCGCTGTACTTGATGCCTCCGTCGGCGACAATCGGGATGCCGTATTTCCTCCCGATCCGCGAACATTCCATGATGGCCGAGACCTGGGGGACGCCGACGCCCGCGACGATGCGCGTCGTGCAGATCGAGCCCGGACCCACGCCGACCTTGATGGCGTCCGCCCCCGCCTTGATCAGAGCCTCCGCGCCGTCGGCCGTGGCGACGTTGCCCGCGATGACCTGCAACTCGGGATAATCCCTCTTGATGGTCCTCACGGCCTCGAGCACGTTGCGGGAATGGCCGTGGGCGCTGTCCACGGCGATAACGTCCACTCCCGCGCCGCGCAGCGCCGCGACCCGGACCTGCGTCTCCTTGCCGACGCCGACGGCCGCCCCGACCCGCAGGCGTCCGAACTGGTCCTTGCAGGCGGTCGGGTATTTCTGGACCTTCATGATGTCCTTGATCGTGATGAGCCCCTTGAGGCAGCCGGCCTCGTCGACCACCAGGAGCTTTTCGATCCGGTTCTTGTGCAGCAGCCTTTTGGACTCTTCCAGGGAGATTCCCATCTGAGCCGTGATCAGGTTGTCCTTGGTCATGACCTGGGAAACCTTGAGGCTCATGTCGGTTTCGAAGCGCAGATCGCGATTGGTGATGATTCCCACCAGTTGGCCGTCCTTGACGACCGGGACGCCGGAAATGTGAAAACGGGACATCAGGTCGTGCACGTCGGAAATGCTCTGGTTCGGGTGGACGGTCACGGGGTCCAGGATCATGCCGCTTTCGGACTTCTTCACCTTGTTGACTTCCAGCGCCTGCCGATCCGGGGACATGTTTCTGTGAATGATGCCGATGCCTCCCTCGCGGGCCAGGCTGATGGCCGTTTCGGATTCCGTGACGGTGTCCATGGCCGCGCTGACGAGCGGGATGCCAAGGGAAATGCTCCGCGTGAGCTGAGTCGTCACGAGCGTTTCGGCGGGCAGAACCTCGGAATATTGCGGAAGCAGCGATACATCGTCGAAGGTCAACGCTTCGGGAATATCGTGAACGTGCTTGTCATCCATTGAGTCTCTCCATCCTTTATCGAAAATGGTCCTTCAGTGATCAACCGATTCCGGCCGGCGAAGCGCCGTTTTCCGTCGCGGCCGCCGGAAGCCGTCCCTGGTGCAGTCGCACAAAACCTGGCCCCGCCTTTATATTCCCTGCCGCCGCCATGTCAAGGGGGTCTTCAGGGAATGGGGCAGGCCGCATCTGCTTTCGATTTCGTCGATGAGCAGCCCTTCGAGGAGTCCGCCGTCCACGACCGTCAGGCCGTCGAGGCCGAGTCCTTCCAGGATCGCCCGCACGATCATGCCTCCGCCGAGGATGATGTCTTCCCGGCCCTTCTCGAGGCCCCGTATGCCGCGCCGGGCTTCCAGGGTGGAGCGGGAGAGAAGGGCGATCGTTTCATCGAGCCATGCCGTACTCAAAGCGGAGCCGTTCACCAGGAACGGCCGGTATTCCGCCATCCCGAGGCGCATGGCGGCCAGGGTGGTGGCCGTGCCCGCCGTCCCGACGACCCGGAAGGGCCGGGATTCCGGCGCCTCCCGCAGAAGTTCGTGCACCGTAGCCAGCGCGGGGGCGAGAGCCTCCCGGATGTCCCGTGCCGCCGCGGCGCATGCCGGAGAACCGGGCGGGTCGTCGAGGAGCCACCGTTCCGTTACGGTCGCCGCCCCGATGAAGACACTGGTGTTCCAGAGCGGTTCGTCCCGCGCGGTGTCGACCAGGGTGAACTCCGTGCTGCTGCCCCCCAGGTCGAAGGTCAGCACGGCTCCTTCGCGCGAAGGCAGGACGCTCAGCACTCCTCTGGTGGAGAGGATCGCTTCGGCTTCTTCCGAGAGGATGCGGGCGCGGATACCGGTTTCCTCGTGGACCCGCTCCAGGAACTCCTTCCCGTTCACCGCTTTGCGTATGACCCCCGTGGCCCCGCAGGCGGCCGGCCCGGCGCCATAATCCTCCAGAATGGCGGCATATTCCCGGAACACGGCCAGGCTGCCGCTCATGCCGGCCTCTTTGAGGGTTCTCCCCTCGCGGAAGCCGCGCGCGAGGCAGGTGATCCTCCGTTCGGTTTTCAGGGGGGTGATCTCCAGGTTTTCGCCGAGGGTCGCAACGAGCAGGCGGATCGTGTGAGAGCCTGCGTCGATGGCCGCGAACACGGGCCCGCCGGGCTCTGCACCCAATGGCCGGCGTTTCTTTTCTAGCCTTGACATAACCTCCACCGCAAGTTTATCTTCGAAAAGGATCCGGGCCGCTTCCGGGTGGCCCCGCCACTCCTGTTCGACATTCCCCCGGGTACCATCTTCACCTCTCCTTTGACTCGATCCTCCTTCGACAGCCGGGGAGCGGGGATCCGGGGTAGATCCACCGTCATCTCACAAAGAAAGGGTTGCCAATGATTCTGGAAGTCAATCCCAAGCATCCCGAGCCGAGGAAAATCAAGAAAATCGTGGAAGTCCTCGCCAATGGAGGTATCATCGCATATCCGACCGATACTTACTACGGAATTGGCTGCGATCTTCTCAACAAGCAATCCATCGAA
>JAJFUA010000081.1 GCA_021372635.1 Desulfobacteraceae bacterium
TGGCAGTGGGCCGGAGGGGAACTGGACCCGACGCGCACCTATTTCCCCCAGGTCCCCGGGGAGGGAGACGCCATGGTGATGGTGGTCGGGAACACTCCCGGCCAGTCCAACCGAACGACCTACCTGATGTATCTTTCGGCTATCCGCAACGCCCGCTATTCCATACACCTGACCGTCGCCTATTTCGCCCCGGGCAGGGCCATCGTGAGTGCCCTCGCGAATGCGGCAAGGCGAGGAGTGGATGTAAGGATGGTCGTACCCCTGGTCACCGACTCTCCGGTCGCCCTCCACGCGGGGGAATATTACTATTCCCGGCTGCTGAAGGCCGGCGTGAAGCTCTATCGCCGCAGGGGAGGGGTGCTGCATGCCAAGACCGCCGTCATCGACGGGGTCTGGTCTACGGTGGGTTCCACCAACCTGGATCTGCGCAGTTTCTGGTACAACGACGAAGTGAATGCGATCATCCTGGACAGGGATTTTGCCCTGAGCATGGAGAAGCTTTTCGACAAAGACATGGAGGAATCCAATCCGCTGAGCAAGGAAGAGTGGAAGGCCCGCTCCACGTCAAACCGCATCAAGGAATGGGGTGCCCACCTCGTCGGCCCGCTGCTCTAGCCGGGGTGGTTCTGCATCCTCCGCGTCTCTACAGCCCCAGTTCTTCCTTGATCTTCTTCAGGTAACGCCTGCTTACCGGAATGCACCTGCCGGATTTCAACTGCATCTGGGCGAGAAGATTGTCCTGCAGGACGATTTCGTCCACGTGGTCGATGTTGACGAGGTATTGCTTGTGACAGCGCACGAAGCCGGCCCGTGTCTCGAGCACCTTCAGGGTGAGTTCCGTGTAGAATTCGCCGCCGGGGCAGACGACGTAGACCCCCGCCAGGTCGGACCGCACGAATTCCACCTCCGCCGCGTTGATCAGCTTGATGCGGTTGGCGATCACGCAGGGAATGCGCCGGATCTCCGGCCGCGCGTAATCGGGGTGGCTCCCCTCGCCCAGGCTTTTCTTGAGCCTGTGGACGGTCTTGGCCAGCCGTTCCTTTTCGATCGGTTTCAACACGTAATCGAGGGCGCTCTCCTCAAAAGCCTTCAAGGCGTATTCGTCGTAGGCGGTGATGAAAACCACGTTGGGCATGATCTCCTCGTCGATCATGCTCAGGAGTTCGAAGCCGTTGACGACGGGCATCTGGATGTCCAGGAAGAGGACTTCCGGTCTTTCCCGCTTGATGGCCTTGAGGGCTTCCAGCGCGTTGGCACATTTCCCGGCGATCTGGAACTCCCCCGTCTCCAGCAGCAGCGCTTCCAGTTCTTCCCGTGCATGGACTTCGTCGTCAACGATCAACGCCCGTATCATCGGGGCACCCCTCCACTGGTATCCGCAGCGTCACCCGGGTCATCTCGTGCGGTATGCATTCCACCGCGGTCCCGTAGCCTTTTCCCATGAGGTACTTGATCCGCCGGTCGACGATCCTGATGCCGTGCCCGTCGCTCAGCCTGTTTTCAAAGTACGTCCCCGCGTTGTCCTCGATTTCGATGACGGCGAGGTCGTCCCGCCGGTAGGCTCTTACCTTTGTGACCCCCTGCTCGAGCATGTTGGATATGCCGTGCTTGATGGCGTTCTCGATAATCGGCTGCAGGGTGAACGTCGGGATTCTGAGGGACAGCAGGGAAGGATCGACGTCCATCTCGATGGCCAGCCTGTCTTCGAAACGGGCCTTTTCAATCTTGAGATAGGAACTCACGTGATTGAGTTCCTCCTCCAGGGTGGACAGTTCGGAGTTGCGCTTCAGATTCTTGCGGAAGAAGTTCGAGAGGTGGATCAGAAGTTCCCTGGCCCTGTCGGCATCCGCCCGGATGATGGAAATGATCGTGTTGAGCGAGTTGAACAGGAAATGGGGATTCACCTGGGCCTGGAGAAGTTTCAGCTCGGACATGACCAGCAGGTTCTTCTGGTTTTCGTAGCGGGAGAGGAGCAATTGGTTGGAAAGAAGCCCGGCGATGCCTTCGCCGAGGGATTTGTTCATGTTCAGAAACCGCTTGTTCCCCGATTCGTAGAGCTTGATCGTCCCGATGACCTGGTTGTCGACCGTCAGGGGGACGACGAGGGCCGAGTTGAGAGGGCATTTGGCGGACAGCTCGCAGGAATAGAGTTCACGGTCCCCGTCGGCGAAGATGACCTTGTTTTCGGAGATCGCCTGGTGGGTGAGCGAGGAGGCGATGGGGGCGCCGGGAAGGTGGTGGTCGGAACCGAGGCCGACGAAGGCCAGGACTTTTTCCGTATCGGTGATGGCGACGGCCCCGACCCCCGTCTCCTCGTGGATGATGCGGGCGATATCCAGGGCGGTTTCGCGGCTGAACCCCTTCGCGAGAATACTCATGGTGCGCTCGGCGATCTGAAAGGCCTTCTTGGAGAATATGGCCGCCGCATTGTCGATCATGTTTCTCTGGTCCCGGATGATGCTCATGAACAGGGCGGCCCCTGCGGAACTGGAGGCGATCATCGGGACGGCGATGATCTGGACCAGGGCCAGCGCCTCTTCGTAGGGCCTGGAGACGAGCAGGATGATGCCCATCTGCACCAGTTCGGAGAAAACGGTGGTGAGGAAAGCGACCTTCGGGTCGAAGACGTGATCCAGTTTGTTCTTCCGGACGAGGAGCAGGTGGACGAGTCCCCCGATCAGCCCTTCCGTGGTCGTGGAAAGACCGCAGGAAAAAGCGGTGAAGCCGCCGAAGAAATACCAGCGGTGAAAGCCGCCCGTGAATCCCACCGCGGCCCCGAGTATCGGCCCCCCGATGATGCCCGCCAGCACGGGACCGATGGCCCGGGTGTTGGCCAGGGCGTCGTGGACCGGCAGTCCCAGGTAGGTCCCCATCATGGAAATGGCGGAAAAGAAGAAATAGAGACAGATCTTGTCACGCATCCCGAGGGTATAGCCCGTGAGGGGCCTGAACCAGGGAGACTTGCAGTATAGATATGCCACGACAAGAAAGACGGACATGGTCTGGGCGAGGGAGAATAAAAGGCCCATATGTATTTGTTCTCCTGAGGCATTCAGAGCCGAATGCCGCCGGAATATGCCTTTGATCGCCGGCGGCTAAGCTCGTCAACGCCTCATATTAACACCGCACAATTTTTAAGGAAACATGCTTTTGCGCCGGACGGCCGCAGAGTCTGCGGCCGTCCGGCAATGGAAGTACGGGAGGCGGGGAGGCAGGCCGGAGCACCGCCCCGAGCCTGCCCCGAGACGGATCTACTTGCCGAGCACCATTCCCTTCACTTTCTGGGGAGCCCGGGCGGGGGCGTTCAGGAGCACGTACCATTTCTTGAACGCCAGCACGAAAACGATGGTCATGAGAATCATCAGGACCACGGAAAGGAAGACGAGGAGGTAGAGCCCCTTCGGCCAGTAGTTGCCCACGATGTTCAAATAGCCCGCGGACATCGTGACCGGGATCATCAGGATGCCGGGGACTGCGGTGACCCAGGCGTACTTTGCCTTGCCCATCCCGATGATCATTGTGGTGCCGACGATCAGGGCGCAGGTTGCCAGCAACTGGTTGGACATGCCGAAGAGCGGCCAGATCGTCCCGATTTCACCCGTATAGACCAGGTAGCCCCAGGCCAGTGTGAAGAGGAAACTGGTGCCGACGATGCCGGGCATCCATTTCTTTTCATTGAACTTCGGAATGACCCTCCCGATCATTTCCTGCAGAAGGTATCTGCCCACTCGCGTTCCGGTGTCGACGGCCGTCAGGATGAACACTGCTTCGAACATGATCGCGAAATGGTACCAGTAAGCCATGAGGCCCTTCATGAACGGGATGGATGAGAAGATGTATGCCATGCCGACCGCCAGGGATACGGCGCCGCCGGTACGGCCCTGCACCTGCTCTCCGACTTCTCTGGCCAGTTCGGGAAGGTTCACGGGGGTCATCCCCAGTTTGGCATATGCCTCGGCCGACGCATTGATGGCGTAGTAATCGGCGGGAAGCAGCACGCAGGCGGCCACGAGTGCCATGATGGCCACGAAGCCTTCCACCAGCATGGCTCCGTATCCGACGAAGAGGATGTCACGCTCGTTGGCGAGCATCTTGGGGGTCGTACCCGTTCCGATGATCGCATGGAAGCCGGAAAGCGCCCCGCAGGCGATGGTGATGAACAGGAACGGGAATATGGAGCCCGGAATGATCGGGCCGTTGCCGTGCACGAAGTTCGTGACCGCCGTCATGTGGAGGTCGGGATGAACGATGAAGATCCCCAGGGTCAACGCGGCGATGGTTCCAAGTTTGAGATAGGTCGAGATATAGTCGCGCGGGCAGAGCAACAGCCAGACGGGAAGGGCCGATGCGACGAACCCGTAGAGGGGGATGAAGATCGACAGGGTGGCCTTGGAGAAAGTGAACATCGACGCCAGTTGCGGGTGCTCCGCGACATACGGGCCCGTGAGGATCGTCAGGAAAAGGAGAATCACACCGATGGCGGTCCCGCCCTTTACGTCGCCCGGGCGGATGA
>JAJFUA010000089.1 GCA_021372635.1 Desulfobacteraceae bacterium
TGTTGAGTTCCTCCATGACCTGCGACCAGGGTTTCAGCTCCACCCACCCGCCGACGTCCCCGTTCGTGCGAAGCCGCGTGATGAACGCCGTGATGATCCCCGCCCCGCGCTTGAGCAGATCCCTGCCCGCCAGCGTGTTGATCAGGGTGCTTTTGCCCGATTTGACGGACCCGACCACCGCGACGCGGAGCAGGCTGTCCCGCAGCGACCCCTGGACCCGGGTCAGGTGGGTCCGCCAGCGGGAGGCGAGATTTTCGTCGACGATTCCGGGGGTTTCGAGAGTGCGGATCACATCTTCCAGGGCTTCTACCCGCTGCTGTATCTTCTTCTTGAGCTGTAGATAATCGTTCATGCTGACCTGTGCTTCCCGTGACCGAGCGGGCGGCCACGATTGACATGAGCTCCCGATGGGCGTATAATAGATTGTTTAACAGGAAGATTGCGGTACGATCCACATACCCGTTTCGGATGTGTGTCTTCAATTCCTTTAAACATAAGTAACCCCGAATTTAAAGAGAAATGTAGGAGGGAGCGATGAGTAAGGTCCTGATTGTCGGCGCGGGGGGAGTGGGCGGAGTGGTCACGCACAAGTGCGCCCAGGTTCCGGAAGTGTTCTCCGAAATCGTTCTGGCCAGCCGAACCCTGGAGAAATGCGAGAAGATCAAAAGCCAGCTGCCCAGGCCCATCGAGACCGCCAGGGTCGATGCCGACAACGTTCCCGAGATGGTCGCCCTCATCCGGAAAGTGAAACCCGATCTCGTCCTCAACGTCGCCCTGCCCTACCAGGACCTCGCGATCATGGACGCCTGCCTCGAGACCGGCGTAAATTACCTCGACACCGCCAACTACGAACCGCCCGACGAGGCCAGGTTCTGCTACAAATGGCAGTGGGACTACCAGGACCGCTTCCGCGACAGGGGAATCATGGCCCTGCTCGGCTGCGGCTTCGATCCCGGCGTCACCAACATCTTCATCGCCCACGCCGTGAAAAACCGTTTCGACGAGATCCACTACGTGGACATCATGGACTGCAACGCCGGCGAACACGGACACCCCTTCGCCACCAACTTCAACCCGGAAATCAACATCCGGGAAGTGACCGCCCGCGGCAAATACTATGAAAGCGGCCAATGGATCGAAACCGACCCGCTGTCGGTACACCAGTCTTTCGATTTCCCCGAGATCGGACCACGGGAAATGTACCTCATGTACCACGAGGAAATGGAGTCCCTCGTCAAGCACATCCCGTCCATCAGGAAGATCAGGTTCTGGATGACTTTCGGCCAGGAATACCTGACGCACCTGCGTGTGCTCCAGAACGTCGGCATGACCCGCATCGATCCCGTGAAGTTCCAGGGCTGCGAGATCGTCCCGCTCCAGTTCCTGAAGGCGTTGCTCCCCGAACCTTCTTCCCTGGGCGAGAACTACAAGGGGAAGACGAACATCGGATGCATGATCGAAGGGATCAAAGACGGAAAACCGGCGAAATACTATGTCTACAACGTGTGCGACCACGCCGAGGCATACCGTGAGGTCAAGGCCCAGGCCATATCCTATACCACGGGCGTTCCGGCGATGATCGGCGCCATGATGATGCTGACCGGCCGCTGGAAGGGAACGGGCGTTTTCAACGTGGAACAGTTCGATCCCGATCCCTTCATGGAAAAGCTGACGCAGCACGGATTGCCCTGGACGGAAAAATTCCTGGTCTAGCCCCTTCCCGGAAACGGGACCGGGCCGCGGCGCCGCGCGGCAACTGGCAGGACACCCGCAACCCGCTCTTTTTGCGATGGACCGAACGATGGACCTCGACGTATCGAACCTCCCGACACCCTGCTACGTGATCGATGAAATCGCGCTGGAGCGCAACCTGAAGATCCTCCGGTCCGTGCAGCAACGCACCGGATGCAGGATCCTGATGGCCCTGAAGGCGTTTGCCGCCTTCAGCGTGTTTCCGCTGATCAAGGAATATCTTCGCGGGATTGCGGCAAGCTCCCTGGACGAAGCCCGCCTCGGTTTCGAAGAGTTCGGCGGGGAGGTGCACATCTTCGCACCGGCCTACCGCGAGCCCGAATTCGACGAACTCCTGGAGTACGGCGATCACATCGTCTTCAACTCCTTCTCCCAGTGGGACCGCTACAAGGATCGCGTCCGGGCGCATCGCCGCAAGGTCCTGTGCGGTCTCCGGGTCAACCCGGAACACTCCGAAGTGAAGGTCCCCATCTACGACCCCTGCGCCCCTTATTCCCGGCTGGGAATCACGCGCGGGAATTTCCGGACGGAGGACCTGGACGGAATCTCGGGCCTGCACTTTCATACGCTTTGCGAACTGAATGCGGATTCTCTGGCCAGGACACTTCCCGTGTTCGAGGAAAAATTCGGCGGGGTCCTCCGGGAAATGCAGTGGGTGAATTTCGGCGGCGGGCACCACATCACCCGCGAGGACTACGACGTGGACCTGCTCTGCGAACTCATCACCGATTTCAAGCGGCGCCATCCCGTGGAGGTCTATCTCGAACCCGGCGAGGCGATCGCCCTGCAGACCGGGTACCTGACCGCCTCCGTCCTGGACATCCTCCACAACGGGATGGACATCGCCATCCTGGACACCTCCGCCGCGACCCACATGCCCGACGTTCTCGAAATGCCCTACAGGCCGGAGATCATCGGCGCGGGAATGCCGGGCGAGCATCCCCACACCTACCGCCTCGGTGGGTTGACCTGTCTTGCCGGCGACGTGATCGGGGACTATTCCTTCCCCGAACCGCTCGCCGTGGGCTCCAGGCTTGTTTTTACGGATATGGCCCATTACACGATGGTGAAGAACAACACGTTCAACGGCGTCAGGCTCCCTTGCATCGCCGTCCGGGACCGGCAGAACCAGGTGCGCACGGTCCGGCGGTTCGGCTACGAGAATTACCGGAACCGGCTCTCGTAGCATTTTCCGCCGCCGCTCGTCTCCCTTCCCCCCGGATTCCCCGCCCAATCCGCCGGTTGAATTCCCACAGGATGGGCACAGCTTTACCGTGCCCATCCTGCCGCTGAGCCAAGCGAGCGATTTCTCCCTCGAGCGCCAGTCTCCATCCCCCCCTGAGCGGCTTACAAGAGCAGGTTGGCGGTGAGCGGCAGCGAACCCCAACATTTCCACACCGGCGCACGGGCAGGGACAAGCTGCATTGGCTGTCAGGTTGGGGTTCGCGAGTGTTGGGGTTCGCTCTTCGCTCACCGCCAACCTACGTGCTATGTCGGATTGGCTAAATCTGTCAATGGATTAAGTTGTCGAAGAGCATCAAGGAGGGAATGGGAGCGGATCACTGCCGCGGGGGACCGTTTTTCACCGGCCGGGAACAATCTCCTGATTGACATCCAAGAATAATTGTGGCTTAGATACGAGTCTGCGTATAAGGCGAGGCCGGATCAGGCATAGTTTTTGACTTCGGCCGTACAGCCGGTTCTTCCAGGCAATCCCCACGGGAAACCTTCAGGATGAACCCCGAGGAAGATCGTTGCGCACGACCCCGGGCTCTCTTCGGGAGCGCTTCCCGGTGCCGCACCGGATGGGTTCCCGGCCCGCATATATTCTCAGCCGCTCTGCTGCCGACGATAAGGAAAGACATGGCAAACGTACTGATCATTGATGACGACATATCCATGAACGGCGCCCTCTCCCGGGTGGTCAGACGCATGGATCACGACGTCACCAGTGCGTTCACCCTGAGGGAAGGTCTCCAGTTCGCGACCTCCGAATCCTTCGACGCCGTTTACCTGGACGTGCGCCTGCCCGACGGAAACGGCCTCGATATTCTGCCCCGGATCAGGGAAACCGATTCCTCCCCGGAGATCATCATCATCACGGGAGCTGGAGACCCGGACGGCGCGGAACTCGCCATCAAGAACGGCGCCTGGGATTACATAGAGAAGCCTTCGTCCATCAAGGCGATGGCCCTGCCCCTCGTTCGCGCGCTGCAATACCGCGAGGAGAAGCTCGCCAGGTCGCTCTCGTCCGCCACCGGCATCAAGGCCCTGAAGCGGGGATGCATCGTCGGAAACAGCAGCCGGCTGACCGCGTGCCTGGACCTTCTGGCGCAGGCCGCCAGCACGGATGCCAGCGCACTCATCACCGGCGAGACGGGAACCGGGAAGGAACTGTTCGCCCGGGCCATCCATGAAAACAGCAGCCGCGCGGATCAGAATTTCATCGTGGTCGATTGCGCGTCGCTCCCCGAAACCCTCGTCGAAAGCGTTCTTTTCGGCCATGAAAAGGGTTCGTTCACGGGAGCCGACCGAAACCGCGAGGGGCTGATCCGCCAGGCCGACGGCGGCACGCTGTTCCTGGACGAAGTCGGCGAACTGCCGCTCTCCGTCCAGAAGGTCTTCCTGAGAGTGCTCCAGGAGCACCGGTTTCGCCCCGTCGGCGCAAAATACGAAGTGAGCAGCAACTTCAGGCTCGTCGTCGCAACCAACCGAAATCTCGACACCATGGTGGAACAGGGGAACTTTCGCCAGGATCTCCTGTACCGGCTCAAGTCGTTCGTCATCGAACTGCCCCCTCTCAGGGAGCGGCAGGAGGACATCAGGGAACTCGCCATGTACTACATGGCCATGTTCTGCGAGCGAAACGGTACCGGAATGAAGGGCCTTTCGCCCGATCTCTTCGAGGTGCTCCAGGCCTATCAATGGCCCGGAAACGTCCGGGAACTGGTCAACGTGATGGAGCGGGTCGTCGCCGTGGCGAGCAGCGAACCGACTCTCTATTCCACCCACCTGCCGACCGATATCCGCATCCAGGTGGCCCGGGCCTCGCTCGGGAAAAAACCCGCCGGCGAGGATGCCCCCCCTGACTTCAAGGACACGGCTTTCCCCACCTTGAAGGAACTCAGGAAGGCCGCCATCAACCGGATCGAGCAGCAGTACCTGCAGGACCTCATTGTGCACACCGGCGGAAACATCGAAGAGGCGTGCCGGCTGTCCGGCCTGCAACGGGCAAGACTCTACGAACTCCTCAAGAGCTACAGCGTCTCGCTCCCCCGCTGAATGCCGCCCGGCTCTTCCCGCCCTGCAACGTTTTCTCGGAAAACCACCGTTTCCAGCCCCGCCGGATCTTTCCGAAAAATCCAGACTGCCCGTGAACGGGCGGCCCCTGCAATGGATGCCGTCACCCGCAATGTCCCCGTTGCCCGAAGCCGGGGGAAAATCCGTTCGTGAACCAATTTCCGTGGGAGGGCAGAAAGTTCAATTCCCGCGCGGCTCGCCGGATTCCCGGAGCTTGCGCTGCTCCGGAACGTCGCCTGCCCCCGCAGCCATCAAGGCTATGGCATGAGTTTTGTATTTTTCCATGATCGCATCGAGGACCGAAGACCCAGAAATTCCCCCATGCAGAGCGGGTCCTGCGGAGGCATGGGAAAAGCCATGTGGAGGCAAACACGGCATGAAGGTAATTCTATACGCATCGAACACCATGGCCGGCCAGATCACGGATATTATCCGGACGGCCGTACCGGAGGCGGAAATCAATGCCTTTGATTCCATCGGCGGTCTCACCGACGGACTCCACCGGCTGACCCCTTTCAACGGAAAAACGGATACGACCGTTGCAGTCCTTTTTGCAGCCAACCAGCAGGAACTCCTGAATTTTCACTCGCTTACGGGATGGCTGTGGAACGTGCGCATCATACTCGTCCTGCCCGACAGGACCAGGGAGACCATTTCGATCGGGCTGAAACTGAAGCCGCGCTTCTTCACTTTCGCGGACGGCGATTTCGGGGAAATCGGGGCGATACTGGCCAAGATCGCGATGGGTTCCTCTATTCCCGCATTCGCCCATTGAAAACGGGAACCGTGCGGCGTATCGGGAGCGCCTGCGCAACCGCCGGGCAAGCGCTTTTGAACCTGCGACAGGGAGGATTCCCGCACAGAGCCAGCAAGGGAGATCGACAGGGTTGAGCGAATCAGTGGAGACAACGCAGGTCGATGCCAACGGCATCCCGGCACCGTCGCCGATCGGCGGAACAGCGCTTCGAACCCCGGATTCCGAGAGCGGAGCGGGCCGACCGCCCGGTCTGCTTTGCACGCTTCAGAATCTTTGGAACCGGGCGGCGGCCGTTTCCCTCCGGGCCTGCCGGACAACATCGCGCATTCTGAAATCCCCCGGGCTTCCACTCCTTTCCTGCCGGCATCAGGATCCCCCCATGCGATGGGACGAATCCCTTCGGAACTCCAAAGAGGAAGTCGACAGGATCAACGCCGCCATGGAACGGGATTTTCTCCCCGTTGGCGAGAAGCTGGTGGACTTTTACCGGGAGGCGCAGGGCATTTCGCAGATGGCCTCTTCCGTCGCAGGCCAGGTGTCCGGAGACAGAATCGCCGGCACCATGGAAGGGCTCGGCACGATCCTGGACCGTGTGAAACAACTGGAAAGCAACACGCGCCTCGGGGCGGAAACGCTCGAGGAAATCCTCACCATCCTGGACGGCATACACGAGTCGGGAACCCGCTTCCATGGGATCACGCGAATCCTGCGGGTCCTCTGCATCACCATACAGATCGAAAGCGCCCGGTTCGGCCAGGACGACACGGGGTTCGACACCCTGGCGGGAGACATAAGGAAACTCGGGCTGGACATCGAATCCCAGTTCTCCGGCATACTGGACCATTCCGACGAACTCGGAAAGATCATCCGGCAGACCGTCTCCCGGATCAGCGGCACGCATGCCGGGCGGACCGACCGTGAAAAGCTGATCCTCGACAACATTCTCCTGACCCTCACGTCCCTCCGGGAACGCCACCACATATCCGTCGCCGCCGCGGAAAGTCTCGCCCGGCGCTACGAGGAACTGTCGGGCAACATCGCGGAGATCGTGACATCCGTACAGTTTCACGACATCACGCGCCAGCGGTTCGAACACGTCGGGAAGGCGTTCGAAGACCTGATCCCGGCAGCCGAAGCTTCGCAGGCGCAGGGAGGAAAACGGCTCCTCCCGCCTCCCGCGGGTACCGCTGGCGAGGAGACGAAGGACCCGGAATCCGCAGGGGACGTCCGGCTCCCTTCCGTCGGCAGGATGGCCGCCATATGCAGGCTCCAGGGGCAGCAGCTCGACAGCTCCAGGGACACACTGGTGGAAGCTGTCGAGAATATTATACACAATCTCCATGCCGCGGCCCGGAACATCTCGGACATGTCTCTCGAGGCGCAGCAGGTCGCAGGAATCGGCAGCGAGAGGGATAGTTCGTTCCTTTCGGGCCTGGAGTCCATGCTCACGGATGTGTCCGCGGTTCTGGGCGAATACCTTGCTGCCAACCGCAGGCTGTCGGAAGCGACGCATTCCGTCGCCAAGGCGGTTTCGGAGATGGCGGCCTTCGTCAAAAGCATCGAGAAGATCGGTTTTGAGATCAACCTGATCGCCCTGAACGCGATCGTCAAGGCGGAGCACATCGGGGAAAGGGGTGCGGCACTGGGAGTCCTGGCCGAAGCCGTTCATGCCCTTTCCCTCGACACCCGGTCGCAGAGCGACCAGGTCTCGGATCTTTTCAGGGCGGTGGCGACGGCCGCGGAAGGAATTGTCCGGAAAATCGAGGAGGGAATGGACGGCGCCGGCGAGGCGGAAATCTCCGGGGATCTCAAGGTCCACATCGCCACAATCGGTGAAGTCAACGGAGATCTCCTCGAACTCACCTCCAGGATGGAAGCCGCCGGCAAGGCGCTTTCCCGCGACATGGACGAAACCGCTTCCCGGATCGTCGTCCACCGGCAGGCAGCCGACGCCATAGGGGGCATTCTCGCCGCGATGGGCGCATTGACGGCACAACTCGAGCTTTCGGGTTCCGGGGGCGACGGCGGGGACGGAACGGACGATATGGAAGAGCTGGCATCCATGTACACCATGGAAAGCGAGCGCGCAGTGCACCATTCCCTGACGGACCGCCCGGAACAGGCGCCGGAGGACGCTCCGGCGGCGGCAGCCCCGCAGTTGCCGGACGCTGAGGTTCCGGAGGATCCAGACGGGAAAGACGATGAAGATCTCGGGGACAATGTCGAACTATTCTGAAGGATTCTCCTCCGGGGGGAAAACGATGTCCAACTCCAAGGATTCCAGCGAATTATCGAGAGTGCTCGCGCTTGAAGGAGCACTGACCGTTCAGCGGATCGGCGAGCTCAAGGAGATGATCTCTCTTGCCCTTTCCGAATCGGACGAGGTGGTCCTGAACGTGGAAAACGCCGCCGAAATCGATCTATCTTTCCTTCAGCTCCTCTGCGCAGCTCATAAGAGCGCCTCGCACAGGAACAAGCATCTGCTTCTGGGTGCGCGGCAGCCCCCCTGCCTTCGCCAGGCGAAGGCAGACGCCGGGATACTGCCCCTCGAAGGCTGCTGCGACGCCTTTCACAAAGACTGCCTGTGGAAAGGAGCAGATCGATGAGCAAGGTCATCATGACCGTGGACGATTCCGCAAGTGTTCGCCAGATGGTGGGCTTCACGCTCAAGGGGGCCGGATATGAAGTGGTCGAAGCCGCGGACGGCATGGACGCCTTCGTCAAATTGAGCGGAATGTCCGTCAACCTGGTCCTCACCGATCTCAACATGCCCAAAATGGATGGGATCGATCTCATCCGCAGGCTCAGAGCCACTACGGACCACAAGTTCGTACCCATCGTTCTCCTCACCACCGAATCGGAAGCGGCCAAGAAGCAGGAAGCCAAGGCCGCGGGAGCCACAGGCTGGATCGTCAAGCCCTTCAAGCCGGACCAACTGCTTGCCGTAGTGAAGAAGGTGCTCGGATGAAAGACAACTACAGAGAGGTTTTCAAGGAAGAAGCCGCCGAACTGCTGTCTGAACTCGAATCCTCACTCCTCGACCTGGAAGAAAACCCGGAGGACGCGGAGACGATCGGACGTGTCTTTCGCGCCCTGCACACGATCAAAGGGTCCGGGGCCATGTTCGGGTTCGACGACATTGCCGCCTTCACTCATGAAGTGGAAACCGTCTTCGACCTCGTTCGCAACGGTCAGAGGGCCGTTACAAAGGAGCTGGTGGATCTGACCCTGTCGGCCAGGGACGTCATCCGCTCCATGCTGGAAGACCCGGAGGACGGGGACGGTACAACCAGGTCGCTGGCCGAAGGAATCATCGCCGGCCTGAAAGAAGGGGATCACCCCTCCGGTCCGCACGCCGCGGAGAAACCCGAAGCGGCGCAGGGAGAAGTCGTGACGTACAGGATCGGGATCCGGCCTCATCGGGGCATCTTCAAGACGGGCACCAATCCACTGCTTCTGCTGAACGAACTCCGGTCGCTCGGAGAATGCCGCGTGGTCGCGCTGCTCGACGGCATTCCCGAACTCGAAGCCCTGGACCCGGAAGATTGCTACACGGACTTCAACGTGGTGCTCACCACCGACGCCGGCGTGAACGCCATCCGGGATGTCTTCATATTCTCGGAAGACGACTGCGATCTGGCCATCGAGGCCGTCGCGGACAGCGACGGGCCGTGTCCGGAGAAGAAACTCGGCGAGATACTGGTGGAGAGGGGCGATGTGTCCCGGGAAGAACTGACGAGAGTGCTCACCGAGCAGAAGCGGATCGGCGAACTGCTGGTCGACGCGGGCGTGGTCGATGCCGCGCGCGTGGAATCCGCGCTCGCCGAACAGCAGCAGATCCGGCAACTGAAGAGACGGAAGGAGGACGAGGAGGCGGCGACGAGTATTCGAGTGCCCGCCGAGCGACTGGACACGCTCGTGGACCTGGTCGGGGAGCTTGTGACCGTGCAAGCCAGGCTGTCCCAGACAGTCGCATCCATGTGCCATCCCGAACTCATATCCATTGCGGAAGAGGTGGAGAGGCTCACGGGAGAACTGCGCGACAACACCATGAGTATCCGGATGCTTCCCATCGGCACCACCTTCAAGAAGTTCAAGAGACTCGTCAGGGACCTCTCGGCCGAACTCGGCAAAGAAGTCGTCCTCATCACCGAAGGCGCGGAAACGGAACTCGACAAGACCGTGATCGAACGCCTCAACGACCCCCTCGTCCATCTCATCCGGAACAGCATCGACCACGGGATCGAAGAACCCGGCGCGAGGGAGTCCTGCGGGAAACCGCGACAGGGGACCGTACGCCTCTCGGCAAGCCACTCGGGCGCCAACGTTCTCATCTGCATCACCGACGACGGCGCGGGACTCGACGCGGACGCCATCCGGGCGAAGGCCATCGAGCAGAACCTGATCTCCCAGGACTCCGAACTGACGGAAAAGGAGATCTTCTCGCTGATCTTCACTGCGGGGTTTTCCACCTCCCGGGAGGTGACCAGCATCTCCGGCCGCGGGGTCGGGATGGACGTCGTTCGACGCAGCATCGAAGCGTTGCGGGGATCGATAGAAGTCAACAGCCAGAAGGGCGCGGGGGCCACGATCACCCTCAAGCTGCCGCTCACCCTCGCCATCATCGACGGGCTGCTCGTGGAAGTCGGGGCGGGCCGCTACGTGCTTCCCCTGTCCACCGTCGAGGAATGCGTGGAACTCGGCCGCGAGGAAGTATCGAACTCCAACGGCAGGCATGTCACGTACCTGCGCGGCGAAATCGTCCCCTACGTCCCCCTCCGGGACACCTTCGCCATCACCGGAACTCCCCCCGAAATCGAACAGATCGTGATCACCGAGGTTTTCGGCAGCAAGGTGGGGTTCGTGGTCGACAGGGTGATCGGACAATACCAGACGGTCATCAAGAACCTCGGCAGGGTTTACCGGGGCGTCAAGGAAATATCCGGGGCGACGATTCTCGGCGACGGAACCGTTGCGCTCATTCTCGATATCAGCCAGATCCTCAATGGAGTCGAACTGAACGAAAGCATGACCATCCATTGACGGGGTCTGTCGCATTTCGCAGCCGGCCCCGGCCCATGAGGCCGCGTCATCCATGGACCACACCCCGGCCGGAAGAGCCGTCCGGGACAAAAAGAACGAAAGAGTTCGCAAGATACTCGAAGGGAGTGCACATGAACGAATCGTCCGTGTTGGATACCACTCAGTATCTCACCTTCAGACTCGATCGGGAGGTTTTCGCCCTCGAGATTTCGAAGGTGCGCGAGGTGCTCGATTTCACGAACATCACCAAGGTGCCCCAGACCCCGGATTTCATGCTCGGGGTGATCAACCTGCGGGGCAGCGTGGTCCCCGTGGTCGATATGAGGCTCAAGTTCGGTATGAGCGCCACAGAGACCACGGTGAACACGTGCATCGTGATCGTGGAAATCGAACTGGACGGGGAAAAGACCATCCTGGGCGCCCTGGCCGACTCCGTCCAGGAGGTGATCGATCTCGAAGCCGACCAGATCGAACCTCCCCCGAGGATCGGCACCCGGCTCAAGACCCAGTTCATCAAG
>JAJFUA010000091.1 GCA_021372635.1 Desulfobacteraceae bacterium
GACCTCACCGAAAAGGGTCTCAAGATCATCCCGACCCAGCCCAACGGCTACAATATGCTCACTTTCAACCAGACCAAGAAGCCCTTCGACGACAGGAGGGTGCGGGAAGCCATGACCCTGGCGCTAAACCGGGCGGAAATCGTGCAGTTCGTCTGGTACGGCCAGAACCGCCTGCTGAACAGCCCGATCATCCCCGAATCCTGGGCCTACGAACCGAACGTGAAGAATTACACCCAGGACATCGAAAAGGCCAAGAAGCTGCTCGCCGAGGCCGGCTACTCCAACGGCTTCGAGTTCCAGCTCTCCATGGAAGCGGACGAAAACGTGAAGAAGTTCGTCGAAATCGCCAACCAGCAGTGGGCCAGGATCGGGCTCAAGGGGAAAATGGTCGCCAAGGAATGGGGCGCCTACTTCAACGATATCACGACGGGAAAATACGAAGTGTGCGCTTGGCAGAGCCTCGACCAGAAAGATCCGGACGTGCCTCTCTACCGGATGTTTCACTCCAAGAACTGGGCCCCCAACGGGTACAACTGGATTTTCTTCAAGAACGCCCGTATGGACGAGATCCTGACCGCCGCCCGGACGACCCTGGACCAGGAAAAGCGCAAGGAACTCTACAAGGAAGCCCAGAGACTGCTCTCGGATGAATTCGTGTGCATCTTCCTGGCGGAATACAAGAAGTTCATCGGCACGTCAGCCAACGTAAGGGATTTCTACTACTCTCCGTACGACTTCCTCCGTCCGCTGGCCACCGCCACCATCGAGGGGAAATAACGAATGCATGCGCGGACGGCCTCTGAGAAGGCCGCCCGCGCTTCCCGCTCGCACGACAATCCCGATTCGCCGCCGGAAGGGGGAAGGGCAATGCTGTTGACCTGGCGCTTCCATTCCCCCTTCGAGGGGTGACAAAGGTGTGTGTGCAAGTTTTAACTAATCGAAGTTTCGTAGAAAACACCCCCCTGTCCCCCTCAAGGGGGGAATGGAGACTCTTCGACAGGGGAAATTGAGGCGACCGCCCGGGAGGGACACCTCACTGCCCGACGCGGCGGCAACTGCCGCCGGAAGGCGGGGCATGTCTCAGGGAGATCGGCCGGGCGGCGCGGGCTCGTGTACCGCAACTGTTTACAGCATGAGCCAGACGGGGAGAAAGCGGCAGCATGTTGGGTTATATCGCAAAGCGTCTTTTTCAAAGCATCGGCGTACTCATCGGCGTCACCATACTGGTTTTCTGCCTGATACAGCTCATTCCCGGCGGACCGGCGCTGATGATTCTCGGGGAAGACGCTTCCGCCGAACAAATCGCCATGGTCAATCACAAGCTGGGCCTGGACCGGCCGCTGCACATCCAGTACCTCGACTGGCTCGGCAAAGTCTGCCTCGGGGATTTCGGGCGGTCTTTCCAGGACAACCGGGAAATCCTGCCGGATCTCCTCAGCCGGATGCCGGCCACCCTGGAACTGCTCGTCGCGGCCATGTTCGTGGCCATGCTGATCGGCATTCCCATAGGCATCGCTTCGGCGGTCAGGAGGAATTCCATCCTGGACAACGTGGGCCGCGTGTTCGCACTGCTCGGCGTATCCATGCCCAGTTTCTGGATCGGGCTCCTGCTCATCCTCATCTTCGCCAAGGACCTGCGCTGGCTCCCCTCCGCCGGACGGGAAGGCTGGACCAGCGTCATCATGCCGGCTCTCGCCCTGGGATTCGCCATGGCAGGCATCCTCATGCGGATGGTCCGCTCCAGCGTGCTGGAGGTCCTGCGGGAAGACTACCTGAAAACAGCGCGCGCCAAGGGCCTCTCGGAAAAAGTGGTCATCCTCAAGCACGCCATGCGCAACGCCATTTTGCCGGTCATTACGACCATCGCCCTCCAGGTGGGGAATCTGCTGGGGGGAACCGTGGTGATCGAGACGGTTTTCGCCTGGCCGGGCATCGGGCGCTTCTGTTACATGAGGATGCTGCAGCGGGACATCCCCACCATCATGGGCAACCTCCTGCTCTACGCCATCCTGGTCTGCATCCTGAACATCATCACGGACCTTCTCTACGCCCTGTTCGACCCGAGGATCCGTTACCGTTGAAAAGGTTTTTCGCCCATGGCCGGCAGCAACACTAAAAAAATCCTCCGGCGGCTGTTCAGGAACCCCCTGACGATCGCCGGATTCATCCTCATCCTCGCAAACCTCGTCATGGTGATCTTCGCACCGCAGATCGCTCCCTACGACCCAGAGGAGATGCACCTCGCGGACCGGCACACCGCCCCCTGTCTCAAGTACCTCCTGGGGACGGACTTCTACGGCCGCGACATCCTGAGCCGCATCGTCTACGGCTCCAGGGTTTCCTTCACCCTCGGCGTTTCGGTCGTCCTCGGCGGCCTGCTCTTCGGCACCACCCTGGGCCTCGGCGCCGGCTACTTCGGCGGGCGGACGGATTCCCTCCTGATGCGCCTCACCGACATTTTCCTCACCTTTCCGCAACTCGTCTTCGCCATGGCCATCATGGCCGTGCGCGGGCAGGGGTTCGGGAACGTGGTGTTCGCCCTCACCGTGACGGGCTGGACGGCCTTCGCCCGGCTGGTGCGGGCGGAAGGACTGTCGTTGCGCAGCAGGGAATTCATCCAGGCGGCCCAGTCCCTGGGCGCGAGCACGCCGCGCATCCTCTTCCGCCATCTTCTGCCGAACCTGATGGCCCCCATCATCGTGCAGGCCACCATGGGCATGGCGACTCCCATCCTGACCGAAGCGGCGCTGACGTTCCTCGGGATCGGCATGCCGCCGGACGTCCCCAGTTGGGGAGGCATGCTTTCCGTCGACCGCGATTTCATGGAAACCGCCTGGTGGTCGATCACCTTTCCCGGGCTGGCCATCGCCCTGACGGTCCTCGGGTTCAACCTCTTCGGCGACGGACTCCGGGACGCCCTCGACCCCAAGCTCAAAACCTGACGGACCGGGATAAAGATTGGGAATCATGCAGCCATTGCTTGAAATTGAAGACTTGAAGACAACCTTCGACACGGAGGAAGGTCTCGTGACCGCCGTGGACGGCATCAGCCTCACCCTGGGGCAGGGAGAGACCGTTGCCCTGGTGGGCGAATCGGGATGCGGCAAGAGCGTCGCCTCCCTTTCCGTCCTCAGGCTGGTGCCCAGCCCCCCGGGAAGGATCGAACGCGGACGCATCCGGTTCGAAGGGGCCGACCTGCTGGAAAAGACCGAAAAAGAGATGCAGGAGATCCGCGGCCGGGATATCGCCATGATCTTTCAGGAACCCATGACGTCTCTGAACCCCGTGTTCACCTGCGGCAGCCAGTTGCTGGAAGCCATCGGCCGGCACCGGAACCTGACGCGCGCGGAAGCGAAGAAGCAGGTCCTGGAGATGCTCCGGCTGGTGGGAATTCCCCTCCCGGAACGGCGCTTTTCCGAGTACCCGCACCAAATGTCGGGCGGTATGAGACAGCGGGTCATGATCGGCATGGCCCTGTGCTGCGCTCCGAAGCTGCTCATCGCGGACGAACCGACCACGGCCCTGGACGTGACCATCCAGGCGCAGATCCTCGACCTCCTGCGCAGGCTCAGGGAAAAGCTCGGCATGGCGATCCTCCTCATCACCCACGACCTGGGCGTCGTCGCCGA
>JAJFUA010000122.1 GCA_021372635.1 Desulfobacteraceae bacterium
ACGGAGAAGAGAACGGTCATCTTCGTCACCAACAACATCGAAGAGGCGATCTACCTCGGAGACCGGATCATCTCCCTGAAGGGGAAGCTGCCCGGATGCATGCACGAGACCTACGAAGTGAACCTTCCGAGGCCCCGCGAACATACGGAGATGAAGTTCCTCGAACTCAGGCAGAAGATCACCGACGCCTCCGAGTTGACGCTGTGATGGTGGCAGATCGAAAGGCTCCCTGCCAAGCAATTGATATAAGCACATAAAGGGCTTGCAGCCAAAGGAAAGAGTCAGCCTCGGGGTGGAGGCCGATCAACCGTAAGTCATTGAATTTCGGGTTGAGCGATTCCGTTCCCGGCACAGCTTTGGAACGAAGCACCCGCGTCGTTCCAGACGACGGCGAAAGATCATCCGTTTGTGCGCACAATGGGTGAATTTTCGAACAGGTGAGATTTGTCCAGGCGACGGGAAAATCGCTCGGGTGGCACGAAAGCGCGTCCCTTCAGCAGCACAAGGAGACAGAACGAAAGAAACAAAACCTCCCCTAAACGGGGAACCGAAGAGCCCATCATTATCGGCAACGTGAAAAAGGTGAGTCCCTCCCGGGCTCGAACCCCGCGGGACAGGCGGAAGCGGGAGAAGGGCCGGGCGGGAGTCGACGAAACGTATGCTGGTCGCATCGTGAACGAGGAGAAAAAAAGTGAAAATACTGTGTCTTGGAGCAGCTGGCAAGATATCCCGTGAATCCACCATGGATCTCGTAGAGTTTTCCGACTTCGAAAAAATCACCGTCGGCGATTACAACGAAAAGGCGGGCAGGGAAGTCGCGGCATGGCTGGACGATCCGCGCGTCGACTTCCGGAAGATCGATATCCACGACAAGGAAGCCACCATCAAGGTCATGAAGGAATACGACATGGTGATGGACGGCACCACCATATCCCTCAACGACCTGTCCACCGAGTGCATTGCAAAAGCCGGCTGCCACGCCATCAACCTCAACGGTTTCGGGGCGGAATACAAGTACGACGAACTGTTCAGGAAGAACAATCGCACGTGCGTTCCCGGCTTCGGCATGACGCCCGGGGTGACCGACATGATGGCCAAGTACGCCGCGGATCAGATGGAGACCGTGGATACGGTCCGCATCAGCCACGGGGCCTATCGGCCGATGGCGTTTTCGGCATCCATCACCGAAACGACCACCACGGAGTACGATCCCCTGTTCACCGGGCGTACCGTTTATGAAAACGGCGAGTTCATCCAGGTCCCGCCTTTTGCGAGGCCGCTCGACGTGAAGCTGCCCGAACCCTATGGAACGAACCCGCAGTACATCATCCCCCATTCGGAGACGGTAACTCTCGCGAAGTACCTGGCGAACAAGAACGTCAAGCTGATCGAAGTCCGCGGCACCTGGCCTCCCAAGAACATGGCGCTGATCAAGGCCCTCTACGAATGGGGTTTCATGCACAACCCGAAGGTGAAGCTCAACGGGGCGGAGTTCAACATCATGGACGCCATCGGGTCCTACCTGATGCAGGCTCCCGAGGGGCAGACCACCGATCTATACGGGTATGCGCTGCACGTCGAGGTGGTGGGCACGCGGGATGGCAAGAAGGTTAAACACACCCTGTGGCACACCCACCCCGCGTCGGACGGTTCCGTGAAAGGCTGGGAAAAGCTTCGCGCCTATACGCGCAACGTCGGCATCCCCATGGGGATCGGGGCCATGTTGATCGCGGTGGGAAAAGTCTCGGGATGCGGTGCGTTAACCCCCGAAGAAGCCTTCAGCCCGAACGATGTTTTCGATGAACTGGCGAAGAGGGACATCATCATCCACGAGAAGATGGAACCCGCAGACTAGGGCCGGCAGGACCGGTCGATTTTCCCGGCGGGGCGCCCGTGAGGGGCGTCCCGCCCGAGACGGGGTCCAGCGCTGCGCCCCAATCCCGGGGATACGGCATGACTCGACCGCTCCCGGGCGGACAGCAGGGGCAGCGCACTCAGCATATACAGACAGGGGATTTATGAAAATAGCGCTCGTCGTCGGTTCGGCGGTGGCCACCATAAAGGATGACAAGTTACACGGCCGCAAGCTTCTGCTTGTCCGTAAAACGGACGATTCCGGCAATCCTTCCGGGTCCACCCGGGTTGCCGTGGATACGGTCGGTGCCGGCAAGGGGGACGTGGTCATCACGGTCGAGGGGTCTGCCGCGCGGCGGACGTTCGACACCCTGGACGCGCCGGTCGATCTTGCGATCGTGGGAATCGTCGATTCGCTGGAAGTGGAAGGCACGGTTACCTTCCGCAAGGGACCCTGAGGGAGCGGGCGATGTCTGACTGCCGAACCATACTGTCTGCCGGCCTGGACGTCGGCACCACCACCACGCAGATTGTCCTGGCGCGTCTCACCATGCACGATGCGGCGGGGCACGGACGGGTCCCCCGGATCTCGGTCACGGACTGCGAGGTGGTTCACCGGAGTCCCGTCGTATTCACGCCGCTCCTGGACCGCGACACGCTCGATACGGCGCGGCTCGTGGAATTTGCGGCCCGTGAGTACGCAGCGGCGGGAGTGAAGCCGGAGCAGGTGGAAAGCGGCGCGGTCATCGTCACGGGGGAAACGGCTAAGAAGCGGAACGCCGACGAACTTTTGCGTGAGCTTTCCGGGCTGGCGGGCGAATTCGTCGTCAGCATAGCCGGTCCGCACCTGGAGAGCCTCATCGCGGGAAGAGGCTCCGGCGCGGCCGCCTGCTCGCGGGAGAACTACACCACCGTCACGAACATCGACATCGGCGGAGGCAGCGCGAACGGCGGCGTCTTCCGGTCGGGTTCGATGGTGGCTTCGGCCGCGATGAACTACGGAGGGCGCATCGTGGAGATCGAACGTCGTACCGGCCGCGTCCGGCACGTCGCGGAACCAGCCGTGCGCGTTCTGAACGACTGCGGAATGAACATGAAGGCCGGCGACCGCCCTTCTCTGTCCGACCTGCGGCGCTTTACCGACCGCCTGGCGGACCTGACGGTCGAACTCATCGACGGAGGGACCTCCGCCCTGGCTTCCGCCCTCTACCTGACCCCCCCCTTGTCTGTTTCGGGCAGGGATACCCTGCTGATGTTCTCCGGGGGCGTCGGGCACTATTACTATCATCCCCTGCCGATCCAGTCGGTGGAGGATGCCGCCGTCCACGACGATCTCGGGCCGCTGCTGGCCGAATCGCTGCGCCGGCATTCGCTCCTGGGCGCCCGGGAAGTCAGGGAGCCGGCGGAGACGCTGCGCGCCACCGTCCTCGGCGCCGGAACCCGGACCGTAACGCTTTCCGGTTCGACCATCTGGGCGGAGCGGGGTGTCCTGCCCCTTCGCAACGTGCCGGTTGTGCGGCCGGTTCTGCCGGACGTTCGGGATTTCGAAAAAACGGAAATTGCAGAGATCGTCCGGGACGCAGTGCTGCGCTCGGACATCGATCCCGCCGCCGCACCGTTCGCGATCGCCGTGGAAACGGGCGGGTCGCTGGACTATGCGGGCCTTTCACACCTGGCCCGTGAACTTGCCGAATTCGCATCGGTTCTGCCAAGAGGGAAGCCGCTCATCGTGCTGGTTGACCGGGACTACGCGCGGTCCCTGGGGCAGACGCTGAAGGGCCTGGCACCGGACAGGCCGCTGCTGGCCATCGACCAGGTGGAATTCGGCGAAGGCGATTACATCGACATCGGCACGCCCCTGATGGACGGGCGGGTCGTGCCGTTGAGCGTAAAAACGCTGATTTTCTATCACTGATCCGTCACCGGGGGAACGCATGCTGCTTCGCACCAAACTTCACGGGAAACTGTATGAATTCCCGGACATACGAGTCCTCATGGGCAAGGCCAACGAGGAAAAGTCCGGCGACCGACTGGCGGGCCTGGCCGCGCAGTCGGCTACAGAGAGGATTGCCGCAAGGTTTGTCCTGGCGGAAGCGCCCCTTTGGCTTCTGCGCGAAAATCCCGCCGTGCCGTATGAACAAGACGAGGTGACCCGGGTCATCGAGGACGCCGTAAACGAGACGGTATACAACGAAATCAGGGACTGGACGCTGGGCGCGCTCCGCGAGTGGCTGCTGGCGGACACGACCGACGGGGAGATGATCCGCCGGGTTTCCGGGGGCCTCACGGCGGAAATGATCGCCGGCGTCACCAAGCTGATGTCCAACATGGACCTGATCTACGGGGCGTCGAAAATAAGG
>JAJFUA010000123.1 GCA_021372635.1 Desulfobacteraceae bacterium
GGAACAGATCCGTGCCGAAGGGGAAACCGTGGACCTGGACAGCATCCGGCTGCGCAGTCGCATGGGAAAGGGATCCTGCCAGGGGGCGTTTTGCAGCCTGAGGATTACGGAATACCTCTACGAGCAGGGGATCTACGAAAAGAGGCAGGGCCTCGACAATTTGCGGAAGTTCCTGGAATCCAGGTGGAAGGGGCTGCGGCCGGTGCTTTGGGGGCGGCAGATGGTCCAGGAACAGCTCCAAGAAGCCGTCCACTGCGGGATTTTCGGACTGGAGACGCTGGAGTGAATTGAAGCGAAAAGGGGCGGCTGCCAGGCCTGGCGGCCGCCCCATGTTTTCAGCCCCCCGAACGCAGCCGCAGGAAGGCCTCGACCGCGGCCAGCGCGGTGGAGACGGCCAGTCCCGCGCCGCTCTTCGTTCTCACCCAGTCCTGGTGTGCCAGTATCGAACCCGCCGCAAATACGTTTTCGAAAGCGAATGCGCCGCCCCTTCCAAGAGGTCGGAAGCGGTCGTCGATTTCCAGGCCCGCTTCGTTTACGGGATGTCCCCGATGGTCCAGGAAGCGGTCGCGGTGCCACAGTCTCCTTTCCCCGGGGTGCGTTACGGGCAACCCGAAGAGCGTTTCCGCGATGCCTTCCTGGCTGGCCGAGAGCCCCCCGCCCAGAAACCGCCCGGTGGCCAGGACGATCCCGTCCGCTTCCAGCGTCTCACGCCATTCTTCCGCGCCGGTGACGATGCCCGTGCAGCGGCGGCCTTCGGTCCGGACGGACAGTGCACGCCTGTCCTGGAGGACCTTGGCCCCGTCACGGACCAGGGCGGCGTCGATGGCTTCCCGGAGACGGCAGCCCGGTACCGAGGGCGGCAGCGTGGGGATCTCGAAAACCCCCACGCCGAGCCGTTCCTCCAGGTCGGCGACGGCCTGGGGCGCGGAGCGCAATCCGAGCACCGCGGGCATGCCGATCACCCGCGCGTTGCCCAGGTGGGGCCAGACGGCCTCGGCGAACCTGGCCAGAACATCCTCGGATTCCAGGGCTTCGGCGAGCATCAGGTTGGGACGGTCCACGCCCATCAAAGGCTTTGGAAAAGGGACGCGGACGGACCGGAGATCCGGCCACTCCGGCCGCAGCACTTCCGCGATCATGCCGGCGTTGAAATCCTTCATTCCCGTGAAATCGACCAGGAGCGCCGGGAGCTTTCCGTCCATGGCGACGACGCCGTTCCACATGGACTGAGGGACCCTGTAGGTGGTCTTGGACGTCCCCGCGGCGGTGGGGATGGTCACGTTGCGGTCGGGCAGGCCGCGGTATTCGAGTCCTGCGCCCCGGAGGAATTCGACGAATTCCTCCACCGCCTCGCGAATGGTCCCGACGCCGAGACGTGCATAAGGGTGCTGCGGGGACGCGGCGGCAAGGGCCGCAACGCCCTCCCAGGGATTGTCCCAGTGCTTCTGCTCCCCCGGTGGAAAGATATGCAGGACGTCCAGCACTCCGCTGGCGAAGGCCATTTCGCCGCCGCTTGCGGAAACCTGCGCGACACGCAGGCCGCGCCTCGTCGCGAAGCACGCGGCCGCGCTTCCGGCAAGACCCGAACCGACGACAACGAGATCGAACTTTCGGCTGGAATAGTATTTCACCCGATACCTCGACGAAATTCACAAACGGGACGCCTGGAGAGGCGGACGGCGGACTGCCCGTGTGCCTACCCGAAGACGCCTCCCATTTTTGTTCCCGTGATCCGGTTGACGACGAAGAGGCAGAGCGCTCCCAGTACGATCAGGATGACCCCGAGGGCCGCCGCTTCGTTCACCGAACCTCCGATGTAAAAGTTGAATATGCCGACCGGCATCATCTCATGCCCCGGCACCACGAGCAGCAGGGTGGCCGAAGCTTCCTGGAGCGCGAGGATGAACGAGTACAGGGAGCCCACCAGGACGCCCTTCCAGATCAGGGGCAGGGTCACGTCCTTGAAGGTCGTCATCTTTTTTGCCCCCACGCTCTCGGCGGCTTCCTCGAACGACTTGTGCACGATCTGCAGGGACGCGAACGTCCCCCGGACCGTATAAGGCAGCCGGCGCACTCCCAGGACGAGTGGAATGATGATCCACATCCCGATCAGGGCCGTGCTGAAGAACGGCAACGGGTCCCTGAACGCCCGGAGATAGGCGATGCCTATGCCTGTGCCCGGGAGAGCGAGGATGAGCGTGGTGAGCGAGTCGAGGACATCACGCCCGGGAAGGCGCGTCCGGGCCATGACCCAGGCGATCGGCACGCCGACGACGATGCAGATCAGGACGGAAATGCCCGAGTAGAGCAGGCTGTTGACGATGAACTTGGGGGTTTCTATGGCGACCCGCTGGAAATACTGGAGCGTGTATTTCAGGGGGATCGGGGTCAGCGCCCATCCCTTGCCGAACGAATCCAGTAGGATGCCCAGGTACGGAATGAAGGCCAGGACCAGGATCGCGCTCAGGAAAGCGACCACCCCTACCTTGGCCGGACGGGAAAGCTGCTTCCTCTCGATCACCGAGTAGGAAAGGGAGCTGTAATCCTTCGTGGCCACGTACTTCTTGGCGACGATCAGGAACAGGATGGCCAGGAAGATCATGATGGCGGAGATGACGATCCCCATTTTGAACAGCCGCCGGTCTACGAACTGAACGATGTTCAGGTAGGCCTGGGAGGCGAGCAGGTCGTCGATCCCGACCACGAGGGGCGTGGCGAAGTCGGCGAACGTCCAGATGAAGACCAGGAGTGCGCCCGAGACGTAGCCCGGCGTGGTGAGCGGGAAGGTGATGTCCCAGAATTTCCGCAGCCCCCTGGACCCCACGCTCTCCGCCGCCTCGTCGAGCGAGGGCGAAATCTTGCCCATGGCGTCGACGATGCTCAGGGTCATGAGCGGGAACAGGTGCAGCGTTTCGACGAGCAGAACGCCGTGGATCCCGTACATGAAGTTGACGGGGTGATCGAACCCGAAATAGTCCATCAGG
>JAJFUA010000128.1 GCA_021372635.1 Desulfobacteraceae bacterium
CCGCCGTACTTGCCGCGTATCGCCCGGATAAAACCGCCGCGCTTCAGTTCATTCAGGATGATCTCCAGAAAGCGCAGGGGAATCGACTGCCGCCTGGCGATTTCGGCGATCTTCAGCGGCCCTCTGCCGCCGTATTTTGCCAGTTCGTAAACCGCGCGCAGGGCATACTGGCATTTTTGGGAAATCGACATTGACCGTCTCCTCTCTCGACGGAAAGTACCACTTCGTCCGTCAAAAAGCCAGATGAATGCCCCACGCGCCTCCGCTACCGCTTGTAGAAGAGATCGGCGGTATTCAGCACTTCGCACCCCGACCCGGTGACGCGCACCATGTTCTCCAGCCGAACCCCCCCGAACTCGGGCAGGTAGACTCCCGGTTCTATCGTCACGATCATGTTTTCCTTCAAGACGGTCCCGTTGCTTTTCCGCAGGCCCGGCGGTTCATGCACCGCCAGTCCCACGCCATGGCCCAGTCCGTGCCCGAACCGGTCTCCGTAGCCTGCGCCGCTGATGAGGTCCCTCGCTACGGCATCGACGGCCATCGAGTTCATGCCGGCCCTCACGGCATCCTGGGCGGCCAGCTGCGCCTCGCGAACGATCCGGTATATTTCCAGCAGGCGCGGATGTGGGTTATCCGGCATCTTGGTGCGGGTGATATCCGAGCAGTAGCGGTCCAGCTTCGCCCCCATGTCGACGGTAACGGCCTCGCCCCCTTCGATCTCCCGGTCCGTCGGGACTGCGTGCGGCAGGGCACCGTTGGCTCCCGCAGCGACGATGGACGGAAAGGAAATTCCGTCCCCTCCTCTCTCCCGGATCAGCCGTTCGATCTCCCAGGCGATTTCCTTCTCCTTCACGCCCGGACGAATCGTCTCCCAAATGTCTTCCAGCACCCGTTCGGCCAGGGCGAGGGAAGTCCTGATCCGCTCGACTTCGAACGCATCCTTCACCACGCGAAGCTGTTCGACCAGGTTTTCGAACGGTTCCAAAACCCCGGACGGGGAGACCGCCTTGAGGGCTTCCTCAACCTCCCGGAAGGTTTTGAACACCAGGTGGTGCCCTTCGAAACCGATACGCCGGCAACCCGCCTCGGTAAAGACATCCCGCAGGACGGCGCCCGGCCCCTGGCTGTAGATGACCAGCCTGAACCCGGGAGACTCCCGCTTCGCCTCCTCCTCGTAGCGAAAGTCGGTCAACAGGTATTGGTCCGACGCAGTGACGAGCACATAGCCTGAAGTCTCCGTCGAATGATGGTCTTCCGCCTCGTACCCGCTGACGTAATATCGGTTCTCCGGCACGGAGACGAAAAAGGCGTCCAGTTCCTGCTCCTCCATGAGACCCCGCAGTCGGCTCAGCCGGTCTCCAAAGGGATTTCTCACCATTTCACCCTCCATGTAATCATAGACGGCCGCACCGGCCGTATCCTCCCCGCGGCAGGCACACTCCCGGGTTTCGTCCCCCGAGCCTTCGCCCGACGTCCGGGATTGCGGCTTCGCCGTCTCACGGCATTCCGCCGGGCCACTGCCGCACCGGGCTCTCAGCAAGATAACTCCTCATGCGCGATCGCGCGAGAATCCAATTCCAGATTATCGGCTCCCAAGGGTGCTTCCAGCTTACGGCAAATCGGGAACAAAAGGGTTGGAATTTTGCGCGAAGCTGTTATTCTTCAAGCGTTTTTCAGGTTGAAGAAGTGCCCGCGGGCTTTGTACCGGCCCATTTCCAGGCCCGGGCACCGGTCGTCACTTTCGAAAGGAAACCGGCAATCCGGCAGGGCGCATTCCACGTTCGGAAAGCCCTCTCGATGGCCACCATGCATATATGGAACAATCCGCTACCATTGCAGTCGCCATGAGCGGCGGTGTGGACAGCCTGTGCACGGCAGCCCTGCTCAAAGAACGGGGGTATGAAGTTTTCGGGGTCCACATGCGTCTTTTTCCCCTGAACGGAAACTGCCTCCCCGGCCAGGAGGCCGCAGGCGGCAAGGACTGTTCGCTTGCCAAACTCGCCGCCCGGCTGGATATTCCCCTCTTTTTCGTGGATCTCCAGGCCGACTTCGAGGAACTCGTCATCCGGCCCTTTGTCGAGGCATACCTCGAGGGGCTCACTCCCAATCCCTGTGTTCTCTGCAATCCGCGCATCAAGTTCGGAAGACTTCTCCAGGAAGCACGGCGATCGGGAGCGCAGCGGCTGGCCACCGGGCACTACGCGCGGATACTCCCCCCCGACGCGTCCTCGCCTCGCTTTCGCCTGTGCCGCGCGGCGGATCCGGCAAAGGATCAGTCCTACTTTCTCTACAACCTGACACAGGAGCAGCTTGCATCCGCCGTTCTACCCCTCGGGTCCAGCTTGAAGCGGGATGTGAAGCTCTGGGCGGAAGAAGCGGGGTTCTCCGGGTTCATTCCCGAAGAAAGCCAGGAGATCTGTTTCATCCCTTCCGGAAGCTACCAGGAATTCCTGGCGGATCGCGCCGGCATGAACCGTCCGCCCGCCGCCGGGCCGATCGTCGACGTGAACGGCAAGGTCCTCGGAGAGCACAGGGGCATCTTCGCGTACACGGTGGGTCAGCGCCGCGGCCTGGGAATACCTTCTTCGGCTCCCTATTACGTGGTCGCACTCGAACCCGCAACGAACACCGTGCGCATCGGCAGGGCCGACGACCTTTTCTGCCGCGAATTCACCACGACCGGGGTGAGCTGGCTGTCCATATCCCGGCCGGACAGACCGCTGCGCTGCCATGTGCGCATTCGCAACCAGCACAGGCCGGCGCCCGCCTGCGTCTCCCCGCTGGGGGAACACGACGCCGTGGTCCGCTTCGAACAGCCTCAACGGGCCGTAACGCCCGGCCAGGCCGCCGTTTTCTATGACGGCGACGTCCTGCTGGGCGGCGGAACGATTGTCATGGAATCCCACTCGGAATGAAGACAGGCATATGAGTATCAAAGTGGCCCTGGAGACCCTGGGGTGCAAGGTCAATCAGTACGAGTCCTCCCATTTCCTGGAAACCCTGTGCAACGCGGGCTTCGAGCCCGTTTCCTTCCGGGACCCGGCGGACGTCTACATCGTCCACAGCTGCGCCGTCACCTCCAGGGCCTGCTACCAGACCCGGCAGATGCTTCGCAGAGCGCAGCGCTTGAACCCGGAGGCCGTAATCGTGGTTGCGGGATGCAACGCTCAGTTGGAGCCCGACAGGCTCGCACGCGAACGCCTCGCCACCCACATTCTCGGCAACAGGGAGAAATTCGACCTCCTGCACTGGCTTAGGCAGCCGGGCGGCCTCGCGGCCCCCTGCCTCGCGATCTCCGATCCCCGCAGCTTCGGAGAATGCCCGCCCACCCCCGTTGGCCGCATGCACTCCGGCCGGATCAGGGCTTTTCTGAAAATCCAGGACGGCTGCAATGCCTTCTGCTCGTACTGCGTGGTGCCGTACACGCGGGGCAGGAGCCGCAGTCTGCCGCGGGAAGCCGTCAGGGAGCAGATGGACCTTCTTCTCCTGCACGGCTATCCCGAAGTGGTGCTCACCGGGATCCATCTCGGACAGTGGGGAAAAGACCTGGACCCTCCGCAGGGATTCGCGGACCTGCTGGAATACCTGGCCCGGGGAGACATGCCGCGGCAGGTGCGCCTGAGTTCCCTCGAATCCACGGAAATCGGCGGAGACCTCCTGCGGCGCATGACGTCCTGGCCATGGCTCTGCCCTCATTTCCACGTCCCCCTGCAAAGCGGGGACGAAGAAATCCTGAAGCTGATGAACCGCCCGTATTCCCCCGCGCAATACGCGGAAGTCGTGGAGGAGCTTCATCGCCTCTTCCCCGATGCGGCGCTGGGGGCCGACGTGCTGGTCGGCTTTCCGGGGGAGACCGAACGGCAGTTTCAAAACACCTTCCGGTTTATCAGCCGCCTTCCGCTGACATACCTGCATGTGTTTCCCTATTCCCCCCGGCCGGGAACCCGGGCGGCCGCCCTTCCCGGGCGGGTCACCGGGGACGCGCTCAAGCAGAGGGCCAGGGCGCTCCAGATCCTGGGAGAACAGAAAAAGCAGGCCTTCAGGGAAAGGTTCCTCGGCCGCGAAGTGGAAGTGATCGCCGAGTCGCGGGAACCGGGCGGCCTGTGGCAGGGAACGTCGGGCAACTATCTGCAGGTCTTTTTCCCGGCCCCCCCCGATCTGCCGCAGGGAACGGCTGTTCGCATACACCCGGTGAAATCAGGTCCCAAAGGCCTGTTCGGAGAGATGATTTCTATCGTGACGTGAAAAGGAGCAGCCGGACAAACCTGGGGTCGGGAGCCCCCCCTTCTTCACGCAGCTTCGAATCCTCGGCCCACGCCTTGCAGAGGGGTTCCAGGTAAGCCCACAGAAGATTGCGCTGCGTCGCCTGGGACACCGTTTTCTCAACCCACGACCGGATGCGATCCTCCAGAGGGTTTTCTTGCAGCAGCGGGAAGACCGCTTCCCAATCCTCCACCGGTATCGGAACGACTTCCCACTTTCCGTCCGTCACGGAACGGGCGGCCGCGGTCCAGATCATCGCCCCCGCCGTGACGTCTTCGGCGCCGTGTATCTGCCCGTCCGGCCAGAGTTCCAGGTCCAGGCTCCCGGGCGTCGCCCCCAGCCCGTTGACGAGCATTCCCAGGGAGATCACCGTATCGATAAAATTCTTGCCCTGGAAAAGATCGCGCCGGTCCCTGAAAAAATCCTCCCGGCGCGGGCCGTCGGCGGTCGCCGCACGCAGCATCCGGGGTGTTTTTCGGAGCAGGGCTTCCGCTTCGTCCATCCATTCCGACTCGAGCACTCCGAGCCCGGTCGGCCACTGTGCGAGCCAGCCCCGCTGCAGCACCTGCTTCATGCGCGCCCTGAGGCGGGCAACCTGCGCGTGCCCCAGGCGGAACAACTGCTCGAGATAGACTCCCGAAACAATTCCGACGGCTTCGTCGACACTGCCGGCAGATTTCAGGTCGAGTCCCAGGTTCACGTACGCCGCCACCTTGTCCACGGCATCGCGCAGCCCCGCGGGATTGTCGGCGGCAACCTCGTCGGCGACGACGACTTTGTTCGCCAGGGACGCCAGCTCCAATTGGATCATATCCAGCATGGCGGCATCCTGGATCCCTCCCAGAGCCCTGCCCAGGAGATCCTTTTCCGGCACCAGGCTCACGGCGAACGCCGGGCTCGGAGCTTCCTCCTCCCGAACGTCCTGCACCCGTTTGCCCGCGATAACATCTTCCGGCCGGATGGCCCGGTAAATCTCCATGGCATCGTAGAAATCCGGAATGGCGTGATCTTCCAGCCGTCCGCGGTGAAAGCGGTATGCGCTCTCCTCCGCCTCCGCGTCCAGCCAGTACATGACGTGGTGCAACAGTTCCCTGTAAAAGCTTGGATTCACTTCGAAGAGCACGCTGAGAAGGGACTTCAGGAATTCTTCGTGCTGCGGATACCTCGCTTCCCAATAGTAAAGATCGTCAAGAGTGTTCTTCGGCAGATATTCAACGGCTTCCATGGGATCGGTCTCTTCCGGCGCGACCCCGACGTCGATCCATTGCTTGAACATCGTCACCAGCAGTTCGAAATCCACCTCATACAGCCATGCGAGCAGCTTATCCTCGCTCGCCGTCGCCAAGCGCTCCAGCCATTCGATCGCACGTGCGGGATTCGTCCGGTCTTTCTGCCACCACTCGAGGTCGAAAAGGTACGTCAGCTGATCCACACCGGCGAGAGACAGAAGCGCCAAGGCATCATCGGGCCCGAGTTCCTGGACGGAGAAGTAGAAGTCCTGAACCGCCATGGCCTTCACGACCGCCTCGGCATCCGCCCTCTGCAGAATCGTTTCCAGCCTCTTCCTGGCGGGCAGCCGCATCAACTGCCCGGCCAATTCGGCAGGCCCAAGCCTCTCGAGGCGTTTTCCTTCTAAATCTATGATACCCATCGGCAACACTCTCCACGCATCCCATTCATTGAATTCACAAGTTTTTCCACTGCCCCGCCGTTCCCCACGGTGAGATCGGTTCTTGCTCCAGGCTTTCATTATATACGGAACAGCCCAATGGGACAGGCGACGAGGGAAAAACCGCTCGGACTCCTTCCGCCCCATCCCGCTCCTTCGGCCCAACGTTTCCGAAATCCCGGTTCTCGAGCCTGCAAGCCCCGGTGCCGGAATATCCGCGAGCATATTCCTCCGCTCATTCTCCCCGGGTTTGTTCAGGAGACAATGGGGAAGCCCACCTTCACAATGTGGATATTATACACTCAATGAATGAAGCGGCATCGGACAAAATCGCGTACCCTCCCGGCGGCTTCCGGCATAGAGCCGCAGCAGCAGGAAGGATCCGCGATTTATGGAGACTGCGGAAGAATACACCCGAAACAAACGGCAGGAACCGAAGCGGGGGCGCGATCACGCATTGCGGATCCGAACCATCGTACCCGCCTCCCCGCCGGAAACCACGACCTTTCCCCCGCCCTCCAGGATCAAATCCTCGCCCGTGCCGAGAATGTAGTCGCGGGAGTCGCCCGAGCGGGTGACCCAGGCGGCCCCCCCGTCGCAGGAGAACCGGCACCGCCCTGTCAGATACACGACGCACATTTCCCCCCTGTTCAACACCGTCGTACCCGACCGGAAGGCCCACACGAACCCCCGCTCATTCTCCTCCCGGGCATCTCCCCGGACGAAGCCGAAACACCTCTGGAGCACCCGCGCCAGGAAACCGTTCCGCCGGTACTCCGCCCTCCGGATTTCACATTCGCCCGCGCACAGCATAGCCGCTCCTCTCCCGTTGATCCGCGTTCACAAACGATCTCCGATTCTGGCCCCATCAAAGCAGAAAATCTGTTATTGATACAGATGCAGTTATGATAAAAAACATCCATAACAGATTGCATCGAGGAGAGAAGAGCATGCTCGAACAGAAGCCGGAAGATTATTCGTACCGCTACGCCATGGTGGGAAAGCACATCATGGGACTCGTCGAATCGGGTGCGTTGAAGCCCGGCGACAGGCTTCCTTCTCTCAGGCACATGAGCGGCAAGATGCGGGTGAGCGTCACGACGGTGTCGCAGGCCTACGTCGAACTGGAAAGCCAGGGGGTGATCGAGGCACGCCCCAAGTCCGGCTTCTTCGTGCGCCCCAATTTCAAGAACATGCTTCCTCCCCCGGCACTGGACGCGGACATTCCCATCGAACCCCGCGAAGTGAACCGCGGGGAGATGGTCCGCACCGTGATGGGCCTCCTGGGACGAAAGGATATCCTCTCTTTCGGGATGGCCTGCCCCGACGCCTCCCTGCTTCCCGGCAAAGAACTGAGCCGCATCATGTCCTCCATTCTGCGAGAAAACGCCAACTCCGTCATCGGCTATGAAATGGTCAGCGGCAATCCGGAACTCCGGAAACAGATAGCCTTCCGCTGCATCGACGCCGGAGCGGCCGTCATGCCCGACGACGTCATCGTCACGACGGGGGCGATGGAGGCCATTTCCATCGCCATACAATGCCTGACCCGGCCGGGTGACGTCGTGGTGATCCAGTCTCCGGCCTTCTACTGTTTCCTCCAGTTGCTGGACACCCTCGGCCTGAGGGTCATCGAAATTCCTTCGCGGCCGGAAGGAGGCATCTGCCCCGGGGACCTAGCCAGGGCCGTCAACCAGTACGACGTCAAGGCGTGCGTCCTCAATCCCAACTTCAACAACCCGGATGGAAGCATCATGTCGGACGCCGACAAGGAAGAAATCGTAAGGCTGCTGGCGAAAAAATTCATCCCGCTCATTGAAGACGACGTCTCGGGAGACATCTATTTCGGCCCGGTCCGTCCCCAGGTGTGCAAAAAATTCGACAGGAACGGTCTCGTGATGCTCTGCTCCTCTTTTTCGAAAACGATTGCCCCGGGTTATCGCGTGGGTTGGCTGATTCCCGGAAAATTCTACGGAAGGGCGCTGGAGATCAAGGCGAACACGAGCGTGTGCACGGCTTCGCCGACTCAGATGGTCGTAGCGGAGTTCCTGCGGACGGGCAAATACGAGAGGCACCTGAAAAGGCTGCGCACTGCGATAGAAAAACAGATGCAGACCACTCAACTCGCCATCAGCCGCTATTTCCCTTCAGGCACAAAGGTGACCCGCCCGACGGGCGGACCGCTCCTTTGGGTGGAATTGCCGAAGGGCGTGGATTCCAGGGAATACTTCTTCAGAGCCCGCTCCGAGGGAATCGGGGTCGTCCCCGGACAAATCTTTTCGACCTATGAAAAGTACAACAACTTCTTCCGGCTCACCTGCTGCGGGCTTTGGGACAAACGGATCGAGAAGGGCATTGAGAGGCTGGGCCGACTGGCCGGCACGGCCCATGCCGGCGAATGAGAACGGGAAATTCAAAGGGAATGTGGCAGGCTCTTTGCTAATTGATTCTTCCGTTACCGTGGTACCGAAAGCACGCAGGCCGTTCCGGAGGCGATATTCTTTATCGCCCGGAAATCCGGCTTGACAATAATCTTTTGCATACAATGGACATGGTGTGATAAATTTTCGACGAGGTGTCAAACCGCCAACGAGGAGAATGGGAAATGAAGCGTTTTCTTCTTTTATTCGGAATCGTGTGCCTTCTTGCAGGGATGATTGCCACGCCGGCAGTGGCGAAGCGAGTGCCGCCGCCGCCCGTGACCGACGATGACGAATACGCCGAAAGTTCGCCGTCCGGCGAAGCCATACTTGCCGACGTGCTGGTCGTTCGGCCTCTTGGCATCGTTGCCTGCATCGTGGGACTCGGGGGCAGTTTCGTGACCATGCCCTTCGCCGCATCCAGCAATACCGGAGACCGCGTGGGACGGGCGCTGCTCCAGGAACCCTTTGACTACACTTTCCGGCGGCCCCTGGGAGATATCGAGTAAGCCGGGTTCGCGGCTCCCGGAATCCTTTGCCACGGGACGGTGACAGATGACCGGACGAATCGCCCTCACCGGTGGCATAGCCACGGGAAAGAGTTCCGTGGCGGCCATGTTTGCCGAAATGGGGGTTTTTGTCATCGATGCGGACAAGGTCGCAAGAGAGGTCGTCCGGCCCGGGGGGCCCTGCTTTCAGGCCCTCGTGGACTTCCTGGGCACGGAATTCTTCAGTCCGGACGGACGGCTCAAGCGCCGCGAACTCCGCGAACGCATCATCCGCGACAGCGGATGCCGTTCACGCCTGGACGCCATCACGCATCCCGCCATTCTGGCCGAGATGGACAGGCAGTGGGAGGAAATGCGGAAAGCCTGCCCCGGACGCCCCATCCTGTTCGACATCCCCCTCCTGTTCGAAGCGAATTTCACTCCCTACTTCGACACCATTATCCTCGTCTATGCCCCGCCTGAAATCCAGGTGCGTCGGCTTGCCGCCCGCGACCATGTTTCGTTGGCGGAAGCCGAGAAAACCCTTCACATGCAGTTTCCCATCGATGCAAAACGGGAACGGTCGCATATCGTCATAGAGAACGGAGGCGGTCCGGAAGAGACGCGCCGGCAGGTCGGGGAAGTCTGGGAGAGGCTTTTCGGCAGGCTCGAAACGAACTGAAGGACGTTGTCCCATGCGGCGGAGCCTTCCCGCCGCATGGGACGTGCTAAGTCGCAGAGGGGCTAAAGCTCCCTGAATCTTTCTTCTTCCATCTTTTTCCGCTGCTGGTCGAGCCAGGACATCCAGATCGAGACTTCCTTCTGCCGGCCAAGCTTTTGCTCGATTGCAGTCCGTTCGTTGGCCAGTTCGTCCGTGGGCACTTTCTTCCCCAGCAGCTGAAACACTACGAAACGGTCTCCCAACTCCACCGGGGCGCCGGGAAACGGCTTGGAAACATCGGCCTGGAACACCGCATCCATGGATTCCCCGCGCAGAAGCTGCAGGTCCTTGTCAGGCTTGCTCCTGGAAAACCACTCGCTTTTCCTGGCATCCAGCTTGCTCTCTTTCGCCGCGCTTTCGATGCCGCCGCTCTTCCTGGCCGCTTCCAGGAATTCGGACGCCTTGTTCTTCGCCAGGACGCGCGATTGTTCCATCTTGAAATCCTTCTCGACGCGATCCTTGACCTCCTCGAAAGCGGGAACCTGCGGCGCCTGGATACCCTGCACCTGTGCCACTACGAACCCCTGCGCAAATTCCAGGACGTCGCTGACCTCTTTCTCCGTAAAACCGAAGAGCTTTTTCATGGTCGCGGGAGGCGTATCGTCCAGACCGGGAAGCGAATCCTTTTCCACCACCCACTTGTCGCCTCCGGCAACGGTCAGGTTCTGAAACTGGGCCGCCTTGCCGACGTCCTTCTGTGCGTACGCCGCATTGCTGAAGTCTTTGGCCTTGTTGAACGCCACATCGCGGGCTTTCTGGTCCTTGAGTTCCTTTTCGATCTTCTGCCTGGCTTCCTCGAAACTTACGGTCTTTTCCGGCTTCGTATCTTCAACCTTGATGACATGGAAGCCATAGGGCGAACGAACGAGGTCGCTGATCTCACCCGGCTTCATCGCAAAGGCCGCCTCGGCGAAAGGCCCCACCATCTGTTCCTTTCTGAAGTATCCGAGGTCTCCACCCTGTTTGGCCGAACCGGGATCTTTGGAAAACTCCCTGGCCAGTTCCGCAAAATCCTTCCCCTGTTTCGCCTGGTCCAGGACCTTCTGCGCTTCGGCCTTCACCTTGTTCACTTCCTCCTCGGGTGCGCCTTCCTTTACCGCAAAGAGGATGTGACGGGCTTTCACTGTAGGCGGCTCGTGAAAATCGGCCTCATTTTCGTCATAATACTGCCGGATTTCGTCATCGCTGATCTTGACGTCCCTGGCGTAGACCTCGGGAGAAAACAGCACATACGCAATCTGCCGTTTCTCCGGGCCCTTGTACCGGTCCTTCTTCTCCTGGAAGAAGGACTGGATTGCCTTTTCATCCATGGCCACCTGGTCTTCGTAGGACTTCGGGCTGAAGGGAATGTACTCCAGCTGGATCTGGGCATGGTTGTACTGGAAATCGGCCAGGATATCGCCCTCCGTCACCACGGCGCGCCTTTTCACAAACGCTTGCAGTTTCTGGATGGCCATATCGTTGCCGAGCTGCTGTTCGAAAACTTCGGGCGTCATGTGGTTCTGACGCAGGATGAACGTGTACCGCTGCCGGTCGAATTTTCCTTCGTTCAGGAAAATCGGATAGCTCAGCACCCTCTGCTGAATCTCGGTCACGGTGGGGACAAACCCCATCTTCATGGCGGCGTCGAGCATCACGTAGCGCTCGATGAGTCCGTCGAGAGCCTGCTGCTTGATGTTGACGCCGAGCTTTTTGACCGTTTCCTCGTTGAAGGACGGTCCAAACTGCCGCTTATACATTTCCATCAGCTGCCTGTAGGAGTCCTCATACTCGCGGTTGCTGATGTAGTGATCGCCGACCCGGGCAACTTGCCCCTGCTGGCGGGTCTTGTAGCTGTAGCCTCCCCAGAAAACGAAGACTACCACGATAATGAAAAAAGCAACTTTGATCAGCCAGGAAGTTGCATGCTTTCTGAAAACCTGGAGCATAAGCCAGCCCTTTCTCCCTTGTTGGACTATGGTTTGATTGGTTCCGTGCCGCGCCGGGCAATTGCGATATAGACTATAGCACCCACGAACGGAAAGGTCGATACGACCAGAAACCAGATGACCTTCTTTTTCGTACTGGAAAACCTTCGCCTCGGAATGTCTATGAGCGCCCAGAATGTCGGGATCAGGGGAAGAACCAGGAGAATCAGCAGGAGGATGATCCTGAGGGTCATAGATCGTTCCTTTTCCGTAGGTCTACAAAATTATTAACAGGTACGGGCATATAGGCGGCACAACCTCCCATGGCACGCTTTCCACGCGGGATCTGCCCGGCACCTCCTCCCGATCAATCCGGGTCCGGGGTTGAAAGTCTCTATAAACTTTTGTTTCCGTTGCTGCAAGCAATACTTGCAGCCGGCAGGGAGGACGGCCGGGAGGAATTCGCGCTCTGTTCCCGCAAGGTTCAACCGCAGCGGGCCGTGCCGCGAAAGTCCGGCCCAAGCTGCGGATACAAAACGAAATTTGACATAGTTTGCGATACTATACTATATACTGGCCTGCTGTTTGGGGCATGCGGCATCGTTGAAGCGCACCGCGCACATGCTCCCGATTTCTAAACGCCTTGACAAGACAGGATTACAGCGACGTGGCCAGGATGTTTGTTGAAGAGATTCAAGCGAACCAGGAAGTTTCGGGGACTTTTATCGTAGCGGACAAGCAACTGAGAACGGCACGCAATGGGACTTCGTTTCTCACTCTGAAACTCGTGGACAAAACAGGGGAAATTGCCGCCCGCGTCTGGGATAAGGCCGATGAAACGGCTGCCGCCATACCTCCGAAAGGCGCGGTCCTCGTCAAGGGCAGAAGCGAAACGTTCCGCGACGAACTGCAGCTCAACGTAACCGAACTGAGCATCGTACCGCCCGGAGAAATCAAACCGGAGGATTTTCTTCCCGCCTGCCGGCAGGATGTCGACAAGCTCTTCGAAAACCTCAAGGGAACGGCTGCGCGCGTGAAGAGGCGTTCCCTGCAATCCCTTCTCCGGCACCTCCTGGGAGACCGCGAGTTGATGGACCGGTTCAAGACCGCCCCGGCCGCGAAGGGTATGCATCATGCCTACCTGGGAGGACTCCTGGAACATTCTGCTGCGGTGGCCGCGCTGACGGCGGAACTCTGCAAGTGCTACCCGGAAGTGGACGCGGACATCCTGATCGTGGGGGCCATTCTCCACGACATCGGCAAGATCGATGAATTCGTCTACGATATCTGCATCGATTACTCCACCAGCGGCCGGCTTCTGGGACACATGGTTCTGGGGGTGCAGATCCTGGAGGAAAAAATCCGCTCGATGAAGAACTTCCCCGCCGAGGAAGCGATGCTCCTGAAGCACCTGATCCTGAGCCATCACGGAGAAGTCGCCCACGGCGCGGTGAAACTCCCCATGACCCGCGAGGCATTTCTGCTCCACTACGCCGACAACATCGACGCGAAGATGAACGGCCTGACGCGCATTCTGTCGGAACCCGGCGGCGACGATGCCTGGACCGCCTACCAGGGTCCATACGAACGCTTTTTCTTTCGCGGCTTTCCATCGGCTTGCACCGATGAATCCTCGACCGAAGCCGACGGCAGCGAGGAACGGGGACAACAGTTGAGCCTCTGGACCATCCCCTTAAAGAAACCGGGGAACTGACAGGGAAGGTCATCCATGCCGTTGAAAGACATTCCCGGACAACCGCGCACCAAGCGCTTCATCCGGCGGTTGCTCCGGTCCGATCACATACCGCACGCCCTCCTTTTTACCGGGATGGCCGGGGTGGGCAAGAAGGAGGTCGCCTTTGAATTCGCCAAGGCCGTCAACTGCCTGGACCCGCGCGACCTGGACTCCTGCGGCGAATGCCCCTCGTGCCGGAAGATGGATGCGGGCAGCCATCCGGACATCCTCCATGTGCAAAGCGAAGGGGCATCCATCAAGGTGGACCGGATACGAAGCCTTCGGGAACGGTTGCGCTTCAGCCCCTTCGAAGGGAAATGGCGCGTCATCATCATCCAGGACGCCCAAAACCTGAGGGCGGAATCCGGCAATGCGCTCCTGAAACTGCTGGAGGAGCCTCCCGCCCGTAACCTTTTCATATTGACCGCCATCGAACCCCAGATGCTGCTCCCGACCATCGTCTCCCGCTGCTGCCATATTCGCTTTCAGCCGCTGGAAGACGGCTGGATCGAGTCCTACCTCGTCGATGCCTTCAGCCTGTCCCCATCCCGGGCGAAAGAAATCGCCGGACTCGCCATGGGCAGCATGGAACGGGCAAAACACCTGGTCGAGGACGACTGCGTCGCGCGAAGGGATGAAGTCATCCGAGCCGTCGCGGCACTCTACGATATGGCGATGATGGATTTTTTTCCTTTCCTCGCCGAATGGGCCAAGAAAAGTGAAGACTTGGAGCAGGATCTGGAATGTATTAAACTGTGGGTACGGGACCTTATTTACTCCAGGTTGTTAACGGACATTCAACCCCCTTCCCGACCGGAAGCTGCGATATGCGGCGTGGTTCGGAATGTTGCCGTTGAACGTCTCTTTCAGCTTTACGAACACGTTGAACGGGCCATGCGGCATCTACGGCAGAACGCCAACAAGCTGCTGACGCTGGAGAGTGTTTGCCTGGCCATCAAGGGTGGCATATATGGACAGGGTTGTTGGAATTCGATTCCGCAAAGAAGGTAAGATCTACCATTTCGATCC
>JAJFUA010000151.1 GCA_021372635.1 Desulfobacteraceae bacterium
CCCCTGCTCATTCCGTCCATCCTGATCGGCATGGTGACCGGCAACATGGTTTTTCCGCGGATTCCGCAGCGCTGGTTCCAGCTGCTCCTCAATTCGATCATCCTGTATTCGGCGTGCAAGATCCTGATCGAATCCTTCTGAGAACTGTCGGGCAGGAGAAAGGGGATGCCGGATTCAAGTGCTTGAAGCTTTGGAGAAAACACCCCGCCCACCCGAAGGGAAAGCGCCTTTGCGTTTTTGGGGAGATTTGAACAAAACGACCGACATTCCGGCATCCTGCCGGCAAAAGGAGATTCGCCATGGCAACGAAGGACAGGTGTGTTTCGATCGTGCCCTATTTCAAGGTTCCCGCGGGGAAGATGGACGCTTTCAAGGAATTGTGCGCGCAGTTTGTCAAGAAGAGCGAGCCGGAGCCGAAGTGCCTCTACTACGGGTGGAGCTTCTGCGGGGACTTGGCAAGCTGCCGCGAAGGCTATGCCGATGCGCAGGGGCTGCTGGTGCATCTCGAGAGCGTGGGGGGACTGCTGGACCAGGCAGGGAAAATGGCCGAACTCGTCCGCGTCGAGATCCACGGCCTGGAAGAGGAACTGGCGCAGTTGCGGGAGCCTCCGGCCGGCCTGAATGCACAGTTTTTCACGCTGGAGGCCAACGGTTTCCGGCGCTAGAGAGGCCTTATCTTTGCGGCGCATCCGGGCAGTGATGCGGATGCGCCGTGTATGCTGGGCAGTCTCATTCCACATGCAGCGCATCTTCCGTTCCGTTCGGACGACGGACGTGAATTTTCCCGGTGAAAGATGTGCTTCCGGTTCGGAGACGTATGGATTCGACTTGCTTATGGGCGTTCGCGGCATTCTCGATACTCATGGCGGCAGTGGCCCGGGGCTATGCCGGGTTCGGCTTTTCGATGATCGCCATAATGCTTCTGTCCCTGGTTCTTCCTCCCGCAAAGACGGTGCCCGCCATCCTGCTTCTTGAAATTGCGGCGAGCGTCTGGCTTCTTCCACAGGTCTGGAAGAAGATACACTGGCGGTCGCTCGTCTGGCTTTCCGTCGGGGTCGTGATTACGACGCCTCTCGGAGCCTACCTGCTGGCCGTAACGCCCCCGAGGCAGTTGAACATCGCGATCGCCGTCGCCGTGCTCGCCTCTTCCATCCTGCTCGGCCGCGGTTTTTCCTTGAGAGTCATGCCCAACAAGGCCTGGACCGTCCTGATCGGAATGGCGACCGGCCTGCTGAACGGGGCCGCGGCGCTCGGGGGACCTCCGGTGATCCTGTTTTATTTTTCATCGCCCGCGGGCGTCGATGTCTCGCGCGCGTCACTCATCGCCTATTTCTTCTTCACGGATTGCCTCGCACTGGGGGCGAATGCGGTGGGGGGGTTGGTGAACGGGGATACCATGCTGTTCGGAGCGGCAATGGTCGTGCCGCTCCTTCTCGGCCTCATGATCGGGAGCCGGTCCTATGCCCGGACGAGTCCCGAAACATTCAAGAAGGCGGTCCTTTTGCTCCTGGCCATCCTTTCTTCCGCCGTACTGATCAGATCGCTCTGCGGCCAGAGTTGAGGCCCGCGCGGAGGGAGCCGGCCGGTTGTGGCCGAATCCCTCCCCAACGGCGCCGCAGGCGCGACGGGCCGGTTTCTAACGCCGATCCCGGTGAAAGGACCCCGGACCATGAGGGGGCGGCCCATGACCGCCGTGGGAGGGATAGTAGCCTCTCCCCTCGTGGTAGTAATGGTCGCGGTGAACGCCCCATGCGCCGTAGGCTCTATAGCCGTAGACAGGATAAGGGGGACCGACGGTGACACAGGGGCCGCCGACCAGGACCCCCACACGTACCGCAGGGACGAAAACGGCCGGCGGAGGAGGGCAGATCGTCCGGACATAGCGGGTGACACGGGTCTTTTTCCGCTCGAGGCGAACCCACCCCTTGTCCCCTCCCACCGTCTTCCGGATCACTCCCTTCTGCTCGGTACAAAGCGCCGCATAAACGCTTCCGCCTTTGGCCCTAGCAGCTTCCATCCGGTCCACTCTCTTCGGGGAAAGAGGCATGTAGTCGGACCCGCTGGTCCCTTCGATGAAGACCTTGTTTTTGAGCGGTTTGTAATAGGTTTCGACGGTTACGTCGGACCGTTGCTCCCGGATAGCCTGCCCGGCCAGGCCGGTGAGTGCATCCGGGCCGTAGACTTTCACGACCGGGCGATCCGCTTCCCGGCTGGTCGTCACCCGCCGTTCCTCCTCGACGCGGTATCCCGTCTGGGCCAGAGC
>JAJFUA010000160.1 GCA_021372635.1 Desulfobacteraceae bacterium
AGGGGCAGGTTGCCTCCTCCCGGTATGCCGGCCACGATGCGGATACCCTGACGCTCCAGAAGACGAACGACGATCTGTGCCCCGGAAAGCTTGTACATGGATGAGCCTCCTAATTCCGAGCCCCTCGATGGAACCGGTGCCGGAGGGAGGCCATAAAAAATCCCCCGCCGGCGCCTTCGCACCGGCGGGGGATGAAGTTTCTGGCTGGAATCTGCGTCTGTCCCGCTACGGCACGAAGGCGACGGAAATGCTAATCACGATTACCATGCCAATAATAATGATGGCAGGGCTGCCGGTGGGAATGGCGATGTGATTGTCGACTGCGTGCTTCATAAAACGGGTCTCCGTGAATAATTCCACTTCTACGTATCGCCACCCTATTTTGAAACCGGGTTCCTGTCAAGCGGCATTCCCTGAAGGAGAAAAAAACGCCGGGTTGGACTACCGGTTTTTCCGGATTTTCATGTACCTTGCATATGTTCCGGGCGTCGGTTTATACTCCCGTGAAAAATCCGTGTCCCGGTTCCGGACATGGAATCTGCGTTTCCTTCCCGTTTTGGCGGGGTGGCTTTTTCCTGATGCGTGCGGGCCGCGGCGAACGGAGCGCGTCCGGCGCGCGAGGCTTCTTTGCGAGACACCAGCAATGAAAGGGGAAACTCATGGCGGCTATCGTAAGATATAACGATCTGGGCCTGGTCAATACGAAAGAGATGTTTGAAAAGGCGATGGCGGGCCGCTATGCCGTGCCTGCCTACAATTTCAACAACATGGAACAGCTTCAGGCCATCCTCGTCGGCTGCGTCCAGTCCGGATCGCCGGTTATTCTGCAAGTCTCCGGAAGCGCCCGCAAGTACATTCACCCGGTCTTTCTCGTTCACATGGCGAAAGGCGGGGTGGAGATGGTGCGGGATATGGGTTCCTCCATTCCCGTGGCTCTGCACCTGGACCACGGGGATACGTTCGAACTGGCCAAGTCGTGCATCGATATGGGATTTTCCTCCGTCATGCTGGACGGTTCCCACCACCCGAAGGAGGAAAACATGCGGCTGACGCGGCAGGTGGTGGAATATGCCCACCCGAGGGACGTGACGGTCGAGGGCGAACTGGGAGTCCTTGCGGGAATCGAGGACAAGGTCGCCTCGGAGGTCTCGCACTACACCAGGCCCGAAGAGGTGGAGGATTTCGTGGCGAAGACCGGGGTGGACAGCCTGGCGATTTCCATCGGAACCTCCCATGGGGCCTACAAGTTCAAGCTCAAACCGGGTGAGAGCGTTCCGCCGCTGCGGTTCGACATCCTCGAGGAAATCGAGCGCCGGCTGCCCGGTTTCCCCATCGTACTGCACGGGGCGTCCAGCGTGATGCCCAAGTACGTGGAGGAGATCAACCGGTTCGGCGGCAGCATGGAAGACGCCGCCGGCATACCGGAGGAGCAGTTGCGGCGAGCGGCGCGTTCCGCGGTGTGCAAGATCAATATCGACAGCGACGGAAGGCTCGCCATGACGGCGACGATCCGGAAGATCTTCGCCCAGAAGCCTTCCGAATTCGATCCGCGCAAGTACCTCGGCCCCGCCCGTGACGAACTGATCGAGATGATCAGGTACAAAAACGAGCATGTGCTCGGGAGTGCGGGCAAGGCGTGAGAGCTTCCGGGCGGGCAGGGCGCCGGAGTTCTTTCCCGGCGCCGGCCGCCCTTTCACCATTCGATGACTCTGCCGGAGACCTGCCGCAACCGGTTGTGTTCCGCTTTATCGATTGCTTCTTCATGGCTTTGCGTCGTTCGGTTGCCTCCGCCCCGCCGGGCGCCATGCTAGGATTGCAGTCGTTCCCGGACTGGTCTATAGTGCGAATGATTCTTCAAGTTGTGCGCTGACGGGGGGCTGTGCAAGGGCGCGAAGGCTCTCCATCCGAGAGCAATCGATGGGACGGAAGCCTGCGATGATGGACGGAGCAACGAAACCCCTTCTGAGAGATCGCCGCTACTGGCCTCTTTTCTGGACCCAGTTCCTCGGGGCGTTCAACGACAACGTCCTGAAAAACGCCCTGGTGATCCTGATCGCTTTCAAGGAACACACCCTGTGGTTTTTTTCCTCCAGCCAGATGGTTGCCCTCTGCGCCGGAATATTCATCCTCCCGTTCTTCCTTTTCTCGGCCACGGCGGGACAGCTTGCGGACAAGTATTCCAAGCCGCGGATCGTCTTCTGGATCAAGGTTGCGGAAATCGTCATCGCGGGTACGGGCGCCTACGGGTTTGTCCGGGATGAAATCGGGTTCCTGCTTGCCGCCCTTTTCCTCATGGGATTCCACTCCACCTTCTTCGGGCCGGTGAAATACAGCATCCTTCCGCAGCTCCTTCGCCAGGAGGAACTGGTTTCGGGGACCGCCTTCGTGGAGATGGGCACGTTCGTGGCCATTCTGCTCGGGACCCTGCTCGGAGGGATCCTGATTGCCGTCCAGGGGACGGGACCCTGGCTCGTCGGCATGGCGGTGCTCGCACTGGCCGCACTGGGCTGTGTTGCCAGCACCCGGATCGTTCCCCTGCCGCCTGTGGCGCCATCTTTGAGAATTCCGGCGGATCCCGTGAGGCCGACCGTGGAAATCGTGAAGCTTGTGGCGAAGAACCGCAGCGTGTTCCTGGCCGTCCTGGGGATTTCCTGGTTCTGGTGCCTCGGAGCCGCCTGCCTTTCTCTCCTGCCCCCCTACTGCAAGGAGTTTCTGAACGCGGAGGAGCTTGTCGTTACGCTCTTTCTCGCCCTTTTCTCCGTGGGAGTGGGCACGGGGTCTCTCCTCTGCGGCAGCCTCAGCTTCAAAAAGCTCGAACTGGGGCTGGTTCCTCCCGGGGCGCTGGGCCTGTCTCTTTTTGCGCTGGATCTCTTCCTGGCCGGCCGCCCGGAATCTCTCGCCGTTCATGCGGGGGGGCAGGTGACCGTCCCGATGCTCCTGTCCACTGCCGGAGGGTGGCGCCTGGTCATGGATTTTTTCTTCTTTTCCGTTGCGGGCGGTTTTTTCATCGTTCCCCTGTACACCGGCATGCAGCAGCGGTCGGATGAGCGCGAACGATCCAGGGTGGTGGCGGGGAACAATATCTTGAACGCCCTGGCGATGGTCCTGTCCGCCCTGATGCTCATCGGCCTCTTTCATCTGAATTTTACCATACCCCGGATTTTTCTGATCCTGGCGGTGATGAACGCTGCCGCCGCCTCATGCATCTTCGCGGCCGACGGGGAATTCCTGTCGCGGTGCATTTGCTGGACTTATGCGCATATTATGCGCCGGGTGGGAGTTGTGGGTGCAGGGAACATTCCTGCCGAAGGGCCGGCGCTCCTGGCCTGCAGTCTCTGCACTCCCCGGGACTGGATGCTCCTGGCGAGTTCCTGGGGCCGCCCGGTGCATTTCGTGACGCCCGACGGCCGGTTCGGTGTACCTTCGGTAGGAGGGCTTCCGGGAAAAATTCCGCGGCGGCGGAGTGCGGAGTGGAACAGAGAGGAGGTCGAAGGACTTGCGGCGCGCGCGCTGGAGATAACCGGCAAGGGCGGAGTGGTGTGCGTTCTGCGGGAAAAGGAAAGAAACGGCGCCGAGGAATCAGCCGGCTGGCTCCGATGGATCGGGGAAATCGCGAGGAAAGGAGGGTTGCCCGTCATCCCGGTTTCCGTGGACTGTCCGGATGCGCGGGACCGGCGGGAAGAAGGCGTGGAATCGCCGGAAGGATTTTTCAAGGGGTTGGGAAGCCGCCGGTTGATGGCTTTCGGCGAGGGAATCGCCGCTTGTGAATTTTCCGGCGGCCGTCTCCTGGAATCTTTTGAAAAGCTGGGAGCCCGAAGGTAGCGGCAAACGATGCTTCCGCCCCGTTTCAGCCGCTCTTCGGAAGTTGATCCAGCGACCATTGCATCGGGTCGATCAGCGTGAAGCCGAGACCTTCGAGCTTCCGTTTTATGCGGGCGACGTTGCTTGTCAGAAGATAGGGGAATACCGCGCGCTTCCCTTCCTCCCAGTACCTGGCGACCAGTACGCTTCCGATGGATATCCGCTCCTCCGTGATCGCGTCGACGATGCGCTTCATCTGGCCCAACTCGTCTTCGACCAGGATGCACAGGAGGACTCCGGGTTCCTCGATTCCCAGCACGTTGATGAAAGCGCGCACCAGATCGCGCACGGATATGATGCCTTGCAGCCTGCCCTCCCGGTCTACTACGGGGAACGCTCCGACGCGCGTCTGCTGCATGAGGAGGAGCGCATCCTCCAGCGTGTCGGCCGGGGAGATGGTGATGAGGTTGCGGGTCATGATGTCTTTGACGCGAAGCCGGGCGATCTGTTCCTTCTCCTGGGCGATTTCAGCTTCGGGCAGCAGCACGGAGGGTAGAGCGCTGCGGATGTCGCGGTCCGTTACGATCCCGAGGAGCGTGTTCTCCTTGTCCACCACCGGCAGGTGCCTGACTCGGTGTGCTTTCAGCTTTTCCTTCGCTTCGAGAATGCCGGCGTCTTCGGAAATGGTGATCACGTTTCGAGTCATTGACTTGTCAATGAACATAACACTCCCCCCTCCAAAGATTGTTCGGAAATGCATCGGGACCGGGGGCCCGTGAGAAGTATTCCGACGTGGTTCCTGATGAGTTCCGGCAGCCGGTCGAGCGCATAGCCTCCCTCGAGAACCGACACGATGCGGCCTTCCGAGTACTTGTCCGCCAGTTCGACGATCCTTTCCATGATCCAGGAGAACCCTTCGGTGGAGAGATGGAGGCCGGACATATCATCGTCCTTGTGGGCGTCGAACCCGGCGGAGACGAGAATCACCTGTGGTTGGAAACGCTCGAACGCAGGAATGAGGTCTCTCTGGATCAGCTCCCTGTATTCGGCATCCCCCCCGCCCGGCAGCACGGTGGAATTCAGCGTGAAGCCGACGCCCTCTTCCTGTCCTTTTTCGAATTCGCGGCCGGTCCCGGGAAAGCTGAAAGACGGGTGCTCGTGAATGGAATAATAGAATACGCAGGGGTCCCGTTCGAAGATGCGCTGGGTCCCGTTTCCGTGATGCGCGTCGATGTCGACGATGCCGACCCGTTCGATTCCCCACTCGATCTGGAGGTACCTGGCGGCGATGGCCACGTTGTTGAAAAAGCAGAACCCCAGGGCCTTGCCGGGTTCGGCGTGATGGCCGGGAGGCCTCACGGCGCAGAATGCATTGTCGAGGGCGCCTTCCATCATCAATCTGACGGTTTCGATGACGCCGCCCACCGCGAGTACGGAGATTTCAAAGCTGTCCCTGCACATCTGGTTGTCCGGGTTGTCGAATTCGTTCATTTCGTAGAGACATGCCTCCTCGAAACGCAGGAGGTGTTTAGGGGCGTGGACGGCTTCGATCCATTTGAACTTCGAACGGTGAGCCCGGACAATTTCGAGGCAGGGAAGGAGTCCGCCTTCTTCGAGCCCTTTCCAGACGGCCAGAAGGCGCTCGGGTGCTTCCGGGTGGCCGGAGCCCGTGCAGTGGCGCAGAAAACGTTCATCATAGAGGAGGCCAGTCTTTCGCATATCGGTCCCCTGGTATGGATGGATTTCAGGCGGTACAGGCCGGGAAAAAACGTACGTCTGGGATCGGCATGAGGGATCGAGCTTCGGTGGTGTTTTTCCCGTGCTCCGGCGTTCGTCCGTCGGTAGCGGCGGCGCTTCTCCCCCTCCGGATGCGGGAACAGCCGGCGGTTACGTTCGTGCAGGTCCTGTCCCGAGGTGGATTGGTCCCTTGCCGTTGCCTCACGGTTAACATGCTTTGCGGTCTATGGGAAGCAAGAAATGGAGGGGTCAGGCTGTGGGCGGTTGCGGTTCCTCCGGTTCGAGAACGAACAGATCCAGGAATTCATCCGGCAGCAGCGCCAGGACGTCCCCCAGTTCGCCCGATGTAATGACCTGGTGCAGGGTCACCATAACGGCCCTCGCCACCTTGACCGCTTCGGAACGGCTCAGGCCGGAGCGGGCGGCTATCCGGCCGTAGAATTCGTCGAGAGGAAAAGACTGGCTGTCGGGCTGCGCGAAGAGCGGTTCCTTCAGACCCGCCGGCAATTCGGCCGCCAGGTCGTGGCGTTCGGTATCGTCAATGCGCTCTCCAAGAGTCTCGAAGGTGGCCCGCACGGCCCTGGTCAGCAGTTCGGGCGGCCTGATCCCCGAGAGCTTCTGCACGTGGTCCAGAAATTCTCCGTATTCCATGCAAGGATTCTCCCTGTGTTTCGGGTTTGGGCTTTCATATAAGATAAGCCGGCGGCCGCGCGCCGCAAATGCCGCGGCTTCAGGCCTCATGCCCGTGCTTCACTTCACGCCGTAAAAGGTTTAGACTCAGCGAAACGCTGCACCCAAGCAAAGGAATCGGAGCCCTTTTTCTCCCTGGCGATGTGAACGAGGAATTCGAACAATGGACGAAAAGCCTCCCGGGCTGAACGGGCCGGAACGCGGCTATGTGGTGCCTCCTTCGGAGGAGGGCCTCTGGGATTGGGACCTGCGGACGGACTCGTTCTACGCGAGCCCCCGGTATCGTGAGATTTTCGGCCTGGAAGGCGGGGCATCCGCCGGAAGCCGGAAAGCGTGGGAGGACATGCTGCACCCGGAGGACAGGGCGGGCGTCCTGGCCCGGCTTGCGAACCTCGTCGAAGGCGGGGTGGATTACTGCGAGTTGCGGTACCGTTTCCGGACGAGGGCGGGAAGAACATGCAGCATCGTGTCGCGGGCCATCGTGGTGGAGCGGGACGTAGAGGGGATTCCTTCCCGTGTGGTCGGGACCGTGGAGGACGTTACCGAGCGGCTGGAGATGGAGGAATCGCTGCGCAGGGCCGGGGATCTCCTGAAAATCGAGGTCGAAAAGCGCGCCCGCGACCTGCGGGAAGCCAACAGGAAACTGGAAACCATCCTGGACCTTTCTTCGGAAAGCATCTGGGTTTGCGACGGCACGGGCAAGGTGCTGAGCATCAACCGGGCAGCGGAAATACTCCTGGGGGTACCGGCCGGAAAAGTCGTCGGAAAAAACATACGCGAAATCGTCGACGCCGGACTGGTGGACCGGTCCGCGACCATCGAGGCCCTGGAGAAGAAAAAGCCCGTAACTCTGCTGCAATACGTGAAAGAAACCCAGCGGTGTCTGCTGGTCACGGGAACGCCCGTTTTTGACGCGGACGGCAGCGTGACCATGGTGATCGTCAACGACCGGGACCTCACGCGGCTCAACGAACTCCAGGAAGAACTCCAGAAGGCGCGCAGCGTTTCCAGGGAGTTTCGGGAGAAGCTCACGGAGATGAATCTCCTGGAGTTGAAGAACCGGGAAGTCATCGCCGAGAGCAGGGAGATGCAGCAGGTGCTGGCGACGGGACTGAAACTCGCTCATCTCCAGGTCTCCAACATCCTGCTGCTCGGGGAATCGGGAACCGGCAAGGGGTTGCTCGCCAAGTTCATCCATTCCCACGGCAAGGGCAGGGACAAACCCTTCGTCCAGATCAACTGCGCCGCTCTGCCGGAGCCGCTCCTGGAAGCGGAACTCTTCGGCTACGAGCGGGGGGCCTTCACGGGTGCCCACGAAAAGGGCAAGGCGGGCCTTTTTGAACTGGCGCAGGGCGGAACGCTTTTCCTGGACGAAGTCGGCGAGTTGCCCCTCACCGTCCAGGCGAAGCTGCTCAAATGCCTGGAAGAGCGCGAGGTCATGCATCTGGGCGGGCTGGAGCCCATCCGGATCGACTGCACCGTGATTGCCGCCACCAATGCCGACCTTGCGGACCTGGTCCGGAAAAGGCTGTTCCGGAACGACCTGTTCTTCCGGCTGAACGCTTTTCCGGTAAAGCTTCCCCCCCTGCGCAACCGCCCTGAAGACATCTTCGAACTCACCCGGTCCTTTCTGAAGAAGTACAACGAGGCGTTCCGCCTGAACCGGCGGATCGGGCCGCGCGGGTTCAAATGCATCCGGGCCTGCCCTTTTCCGGGCAACGTGCGCGAACTGGAGAATTCGATCAAGAAGGCAGTGGTGATGAGCGACCGGGATCTCCTGGACGACTTCATCGAGGAGGAACTCGGGGGGGCGGACGGGCTGCGGCAGGAAGGGGACGGTTTTCGGGAGGCTTCCGGTGACCTTCCCGGGAAAGTGGACGCGCTCGAACGGGAAATCCTCGTCCACGCCCGCGAGCGATACAGGACCACCCGCGCCCTGGCCGCGCACCTGGGGCTCAGCCAGTCCGCCGTGATACGCCGGCTGAAGAAGCACGGCCTGTCCGGCAGCCGGCGGTAGTCGGTTTTCTTTTCTCGTGCAAACTCTTCCGGAGCGAGTCGGACTTGAATCGCTTTCGAGTCAAAATCCGGTGAACCCTCCGATGATTCATGGAAAATCTGGTTTCACCCTCCAGAGTCGGGAAGAATCAAAAAAAACTTAAATATCTCCATTAATTGCAAAATAATGAGTCGAATTCGACTCAAAACTTTCCCCGACGTCCGGTCCTTCATGCAGTTTCGTTGAAGTTATATTGCCGATATTCTTGATTTATATATCTAATGCCCGCTGGCATGAAGTTTGCCCCTGTCTGTCGTCGCGCCCCCCTGCGCCGTCCGCCGGAGGGGTTCCCGGAGAGGAACACGCTCGAACCGCCCCGGGCGCGGGTCCCGTCAAGAAACCGCTGTCCGGGCTTCCCAAACCAATACCCGGAAGGAGATTTGAATGAGTGACGCCAGGACTTGCACGGCCATCCAGGAACTGCGCGACCGAGTGATCCCGAAGGGGCATTCCAGCGGTACCGCCTGCTATGTAGAATCCGCCCGGGGTGCCGTCATCCGTGATGTGGAAGGCCGCGAATACATCGATTTTTCAGGCGGCATCGGCGTCATGAACGTGGGCCACAGCCATCCCAGGGTCGTCGCGGCCATCAAGGAGCAGGTGGAGAAGTTCACCCATACCTGCTTCATGGTCGCTCCGTACGAAAATGCGGTGAAGCTGGCCGAAAAGCTTTGCGCGATCACGCCCGGTACGCACGCCAAGAAGGTGCTCTTCATCAACAGCGGCGCGGAGGCTCTGGAAAACGCCGTCAAGATCGCCCGCTACTATACCGGGCGGACGGGGGTGATCGTTTTCGAAAACGGCTACCACGGGCGCACCCTGCTCACCATGAGCATGACCAGCAAGGTCAAGCCCTACAAGATGGGATTCGGCCCCTTCGCCCCCGAGGTCTACCGCGCCCCCTTCGGGGACGTCGAACGGCTCCGGGACTATTTCATCAAGCATATCAACCCGGAATCGGTGGCCGCCATCGTGGCGGAACCGATCCAGGGGGAAGGCGGATTCATCGCGCCGCCGCCGGGGTACTTCCAGGAGCTTTCGGCCCTGTGCAGGGAATACGGCATCGTCTTCGTCTGTGACGAGGTGCAGAGCGGGATGGGCCGCACCGGCAGGATGTTCGCCATCGAAAATTGGGAAGGCGTGGTTCCCGACCTGATGACGGTCGCCAAGAGCGTTGCGGCGGGCATGCCCCTGAGCGCCGTGGTGGGGCGCGCGGAAATCATGGATTCGGTCCATCCCGGTGGGCTGGGCGGCACGTACGGAGCCAACCCGGTGGCCTGCGCGGCCGCTCTGGCGGTCATGGAGATATTCGAAGAGGAAAACCTTCTCGCCAGAGGGCAAAAACTGGGGGAAAAGCTGCTCGCCCGCTTCCAGCAGTGGCAGCGGAAGTTCCCGATGATCGGCGAGATCCGGGGGCTGGGGGCCATGCTGGGTCTGGCGCTGGTCAAGGGCCCCGGCGGAACGCCCGCGGCCGATGAAACCAAGAGGCTCGCCGCATACTGCTTCGAGCACGGCCTGATCACCCTCACCTGCGGGATCTATGGAAACGTGCTCCGCGTGCTTGCTCCCCTCGTCATAACGGACGAGCAGCTGGAAAAGGCGCTGGGGATCATCGAGGACGGACTGGCCGAGATCTCCCGCTGATTCTCACGCGACGAACGCTGCAAAGGAGAAGACATGGGAAAGATCTTCACCCGTTTCGGAGACGGTACGCCCACCGAGATGGATGAACGGGAACTCATGGAGGACCTGCAAGCCGGGACGGCGGATGCCGCCGACCGGGGGGGAATACCGCCTCTCGGCGACGACGATCTGAAGTTCCTGGCCGGGGTGTTCAGCGCTCCCCAGAGCTTCGTGAGCGTGGAAGCCGGCAGGGAAGTGGTCCTCACCTACGACGCCGGCACCCTGAAGATCCGCCGGGTCGGGGTGAACGTGGACCGGATCCAGGCCCTGCAGATCTACGAGAAGATCATGGGCGCGGACACCATGGAACTCTGCCACGTGGATTACAGCTACAAGCCGCTCAAGCCGATCGTCACCATGGAGCAGCCCATTCTGGAGCAGGCGCTCCTGTCGACGCACATTCCGCTCTTCTACGGGGCGATGCCCAACCTGGGCCTCTACAGCCAGCCGGACGGGCCGCATCCCAATCCGGCGGAACTGCTTCCGTCCGGCAAAATCAGGGAGGCCCGCGAGTCGCTCGAAAAAACGGTCGAAGATGCCGTACAGGACATCGTCTATGCGGGCAGCGCCATGATCGAATCCGGAGCCGACGGCATCAACCTCGATTCGGTGGGCGCGGCCGGCGACGCGGATTTCCTCGCCGCTCTCCTTGCAACGGAGAAGCTCAAACAGAAATACCCCGATATCTGCATCGAAATCGGCATGGCCGGAGAGTTCGTGCTGGGCATGCACGGTGCGCTCGAGTATCGAGGGATTCGCCTGGCCGGCCTGTACCCCCACGATCAGGTCAAGGTGGCCGAAATGGCGGGGTCCACGATTTTCGGCCCCGTCGTCAACACCAACACCACGGAGTCCACCCCGTGGAACCTGGCGCGGGCGGTCACCTATATCAGGGCCTGCGGAGAAGCGTCGAACATACCGATCCATCCGAACATGGGAATGGGCGTCGGTGCTGTGCCGGTGAACGACCATCCGCCCATCGACACGGTCAGCCGTGCCTCGGCGGCCATGACGACGCTTTGCCGCCTGGACGGGTTGTAGGTTGGCGTGGGTGATCCCCTTTCCATGGCGATCACCCACGCGCACGCTTCAGGCATGGGCGGAATGCGGGGCGCCGGAGATCTGGTGGCC
>JAJFUA010000184.1 GCA_021372635.1 Desulfobacteraceae bacterium
GCAGATAAGGGTTGAAGCCTTTTGAAGGTCTGCTCATTCGGACACCTCTTGCGCCTTGGCGTGCTCGATGGCTCGCAGCACGATCTCGCGAATATCGACGCTCACGGGGCAGCTCTTGATGCACCGGCCGCAGCCGCAGCACGCGAGGAGGCCTTCGTGGAGCGTGGGATAGTAGCTGAATTTATGACCCACGCGGTTCTTCAGGCGGTGGGCCTTTGTGGGCCGCGGATTGTGGCCGCTCGCTTCGAGGGTGAACTGAAAAGACATGCAGTTGTCCCAGGAGCGGAGCCGCTTTCCCGACAGTCCCTTCGTTTCGTCGGTGATGCTGAAGCAATAGCAGGTGGGGCAGAGGTACGTGCAGGCGCCGCAACTCAGGCACTTGGCCGAAACATCTTCCCAGAACCCCTGGTCGTTGAAGAGGGCGAGAAGGCTTTTCGGAGCCGCACTCAAATCCCTGGCTTCCCCGAGGCTTTTCCTGGCTTCTTCCCGGGCGGCCTTCGCCTCTTTGGCCCTGTCGCCGGCGTCGGAAAGAAGAGGGCTTTCGAGCAGGGCTTCTCCCCGCCCGCTTACCGCTTCCAATAAAAATCCCCCGTTCACCCGGGTCAGCAGCACATCCGAACCGGCGGGATCGTCGGGACCGCTTCCCACCCAGTTGCAGAAGCACGTGTTTTCGGTGCTCGTACAGGTCTGGGTGATGAAAAGGGTCTTTTCCCTGGCCGCCTTGTAGTAGGGGTCCGGGAACTTCTCACCCTGGTAGACGCGATCGAAAATCAGAAATCCGCGCACGCCGCACGGCCTTGCCCCGAAAACCACGGTTGGCTCGGCCTCGATTTTCGGAGTAAGGGTAAGGGATGCCTTCTCCGGATCGTCGGGGTTCTTTTCCTGGGCGAAGGAAAAGAGTTCATGGCTTGCAGGGAATATGGCCGCCTTTGGGGAAGCCGTGGAATCGGTTGCGAGAACCGGGACTTCGCCATCAGCGCAGGGCCTGAAGACGATGCTTCCGCCTTCTTCCCTGGGAGCGAGCACTCTGTTCGTCCGGCCGAGTTCCGAAAGCCAGGCCGGGAGTTGTTCTTCTTTCAGGTACTTTTCTTTGGCCATTACAAGCCTCCCTCATGAATTTTCTTCTCCTCCTCGAGGAAGGACAGAAGCGGCGGCACTGCCTGGGGATCGCACCCGGCCCGGTAGTCGAACAGTTCGAAGATCGCCCGGTTCATCTGGCGCTTCAGAGCGAGGATCGGAATGCCCATGGGGCAGGCCCTCTCGCATTCGCCGCATTCCGTGCAGCGGCCGGCGAGGTGCGTCGCATGGACGACCTGGAACATGAGCTTTTCGGTCAGGGAATGCTCCTGGCTGATCCAGTGCGGTTCCCGGCTCTGACCGATGCAGTGGTCGCGGCAGACGCAGAGGGGGCAGGCGTTTCGGCACGCATGGCAGCGGATGCACCGGTCCATGTGATAGCGCCAGAAAGCCATGCGCTCGGCGAGGCTCATGGAATCGAGCATGGCGAGGTCCGGATCGTCTGCGTTCGCCCCGGAAACCACCGGTGCGGCTTCACCGATGAAGTGATCGGACAGGAGCGCGTTCGGGTACTGGCAGCGCGAGCACTTGTCCGCGGCAACTTCGGCCAGGGGGAACGAGTAGGATTCCCCGTCGACCGTCACGCCGATGGAGTTTCCGTTCTCTTCAACGGCCGTGATCCTGCCGGGAGATGCCCCTTTCGCCTCCAGGGCGTTTCGGACCTTTGCCAGGTCGACCACGCCCGAACAGGGCATGGAAAACACCTTGACGCTGTCGCGCTCGATCAGCTTCTCCTGGAGAAGTTCCACCACGGAGCGGCTGTCGCATCCCTTGACCACCACACCGACCTTCTTTCCCTTGAGCGATGCCAGGTAGGTCGCCGGGTTCTGGGTGTTCAGGGGGCTCCAGACGAGCTTGTCGACGTCTTCCGGGGAGCGCATGAAAAGGGGCGTATGGTGCAGCGGATCGAACCCCTTCTGCCAGCCGATCACGAAGTCCAGGCCGGCGAGTTCGCCCTTGATGGCGCTCTTGAGTTCTTCGAGGCTCGACGCGCCCGCCCTGGCCGCGGGCAATCCCCTGGCCGCTGCGGTTTCCTTCTTGAAGGCGGCGGGCATCTCGGTTTCCTCGTGACGGGGGGCGGGACCCAGAGAATGGATCCTTTCCGTAAAGGTCGTCACCACTTTTTGCCATCTCTGGCCTTCGGATGCCGAAACCCAGGTGTATTCAAACCGGGCGGGGTCGATTCCGAGGACGGGAAGAAACCGCTTCATGACCTCGAGCCTGCGCCTAGCGTAGAAGTTTCCCTGGGCGTAGTGGCAGTCTCTAGGGTGGCAGCCCGAAACGAGCACACCGTCGGCCCCGTTCAGAAGAGCTTTGGCTATAAAAAGCGGATCGATGCGGCCCGAGCAGGGCACGCGCACGATGCGCAAATCGGTTGGCTGTGTGAATCGGCCTACTCCTGCGGTGTCGGCGCCTCCGTAGGAACACCAGTTGCAGAGAAACCCGACAATCCGCAGTTCTTTGCCGTTTAGAACTGGCATAGAGTATTGACCTCCGCGAGGATTTGGTTATCGGTGAAATGCGAGAGCTGGATGGCTCCCTGGGGACAGGTGGACGTGCAGATGCCGCAGCCCTGGCAGACGGTTTCGATCACTTCGGCTTTGGTCTCGCCCCTTACCTGGGCTTCTTTGATGGCCTGGAAAGGACAGGTCCTGATGCACTTGCCGCAACCGACGCACCGCTTGATGTCGACCCGGGAGATCTGGGGATCGCTCTCCAGCTTGTCCTTGGAGAAAAGGCCGAGCACCTTGGATGCCGCGGCACTGCCCTGGGCGACGGACGAGGGGATGTCCTTGGGGCCCTGGCAGGAACCGGCCAGGTAGACTCCCGCGGTGTTGGTCTCGACCGGGCGGAGCTTCGGATGGCTTTCCATGAAAAACCCGTACTTGTCGTAGGAGATCCGAAGCTTTTCCGCAAGCTGAGGGGCTCCCCTGGCGGCTTCGGCCCCTGCGGCCAGAACGACTAGGTCGGCTTCCACCTCCACCTGGGTCCCGAGAAGCGTGTCCGCTCCGCGAACGACGTATTTGTCGCCCTTCGGATAGACCGTCGCCACTCTTCCCCGGATGTAGCGGGCTCCGTATTCCTCCATCGCCCTTCGGGTGAATTCGTCGTACATCTTGCCCGGCGACCGGATGTCCATGTAGAAGACGTAGGACTGGGAGTCGGGAATGTGGTCTTTGGTCAGAATCGCCTGCTTGGCCGTATACATGCAGCAGAAGCCGGAGCAGTAGGGACGGTCGAGCGATTTGTCCCTCGATCCCACGCACTGGATGAAAACGACCGTTTTGGGCTCCCTGCCGTCCGAGGGGCGCTGTACGTGCCCGCCCGTGGGGCCGGAGGCCGAGAGGAGCCGTTCGTACTGGAGGGACGTGATCACATCCTTGTAGCGGCCTCCGCCGTATTCGGCGCATTTCGATATGTCGAAAACGTCGTAGCCCGTCGCCGCGATGATGGCGCCCACGTTTTCCGTGACCAGTTCGTCTTCCATCTTGTAGTCGATGGCTCCGGTCGGGCAGACCTTCGCGCACACGCCGCACTTGCCCTTGATGAACTGCCGGCATGCGGAGGGGTCGATCACGGCCTTTTTCGGAATGGCCTGGGGGAACGGGATATTGATCGCGGTGGTGGTGCCCACGTGCTCGTTGAAACGGTCGGGCGACTTCTTGCTCGGGCATTTTTCCGTGCACACGCCGCAGCCGGTGCATTTTTTCCAGTCGACGTACGTGGCCTTGCGGCGCACTTCGACCTGGAAGTTTCCGACGTAGCCCGAAACCTGGGTTATCTCGGAATAGGCCATGAGCTTGATATTGGGATGCTGTGCCACGTCGACCATCTTGGGGCCGAGAATGCAGCTCGAGCAGTCGACCGTCGGGAAGGTCTTGTCCAGTTTGGACATCTTGCCGCCGATGGAGGATTCCCGTTCGACCAGCACCACTTCGATGCCGCCTTCCGCGCAGTCGAGGGCCGCCTGGATTCCGGCCACCCCGCCGCCGAGAACCATGACCCTCTTGGTGACGTCGAATTTACTGGACGTGAGGGCCGCGTTCCGCCTCAGCTTTTCCACGGCCATGTGCACCAGGTCGGTTGCCTTGTACGTGTTGGCCGTGCGATCTTTGCCGATCCAGGAGACATGCTCGCGGATGTTGGCCATTTCGAAGAAATACCGGTTGAGCCCGGCCCGTTCCACCGCACGCCGGAAGGTCGGTTCGTGCATGCGCGGGGAGCACGAGGCGACTACGATGCCGGTCAGGTTCTTTTCCCGAATGGCCTGGATGATGGCATCCTGCCCGGGTTCGGAGCAGGCGTACATGGTATCGGTCGCCAGCACCACCTCGGGAAAGGATAGAGCATTCCGGGCCACAGCGGCGGTATCCACCGTGCCTTCTATATTGCTGCCGCAATGGCAGACAAAAACGCCGATTCGCATTCTTTTTACGCTCCGTCGACTGGTTTAGCCTGCGCCTTTTCGGCTTGGGCGGCCAGAACTCTTTCGAGAATGGGACGAGGATTGATGTTGAGCTTTCCTAACCCCAGATCCTTGTCTTTCAGCCCCATGGCAAAGCCCATGAGCTGCGTGAAGTAGACGATCGGCATGTGGAACGTCTCGCCGCATGCGCGATTCACCTGTCCCTGGCGAAGATCGAGGTTCATCTGGCACATGGGGCAGGCGACGGCCACCATGTCGGCGCCGTTATCCCTGGCGCAGGCGAGAAGCTTTCCCGCAAGCCGGGTCACGATCTCCCGGCGGGGCACCCCGAAGCTGCCTCCGCAGCATTCGACCTTGAGCGGGAACGGAACCACTTCGGCACCCAGGGCCGCGAGAATCTCGTCCATCGCCGTGGGGTTTTCCGGATCGTCGAATTCCATGACCTCGGGCGGCCTGTTCATGATGCACCCGTAGTAGGGAGCGACCCGAAGTCCTTCCAGGGATCGGACGACTCTTTTCTTGATGGCCTCGGGACCCACCTGCTCGAAAACGGCCTGGAGAACGGAAATGGATTCGACGGAACCCTTGCAGGGGTTGTCCAGCAGCCGATTCACCCTGCTGCGGAAACTCTCGTCCGCCATGCGGTGCGTGGCCGTCTTGAGATTCGTGAGGCAGGACGGGCAGGGGGTCGCCACCTGTTGGAGGTCCATGCGGCTGACGAGTTCCAGGTTACGGGCAGCCAGGGCGGCGGAAAAACAATGGTCGAGGGTATGAGCGGGGCTCGAACCGCAGCAGCTCCAGTCGGGAACATCGACCAGGCGAAGCCCGAGGGCGGAGCAGACGCTGCGGGTGGAGGTATCGTATTCCTTCGAGGTTCCGAGCCCGGAGCAACCGGGGTAATAGGCCAGTGCTTCTTTCATGATGCCTCCCCCTTCAGGAATCGCTCGAAGATTCTCTCGACTTCGGCCTTTCCTTTGATGTTATGGGGTCTGAGGGAGAGCTTGCCCTTGGGGGCGATGAGCGGTCCCAGGTCGACGTCGGTCCAGAAACGGCCCGTTTTGGTAATGAAGCCTGCGAGCAGACCAACCTCGAAGACCCGGCCGTGCGCCTGAACGGAACTCAAAAAAGTATCCCAGAACTGCTTTATTTGGGGTTCGGCAACACGCCCTTCCCTGCGGGCCATGTGCCGGAGAACGTCCATCACGCGGGCGACATCGATATTGTTGGGGCAGCGGGTCGTGCACGATTCGCACGTCCCGCACAGCCAGATGGATTTGCAGCCGAGTACCGTGTCCTTTTGCCCGGCTTGCACTAGACGCATCACTTGGTTGACCGGAAAATCGTAGGCGAAGCTGAAGGGACAGCCGGCAGTGCAGTTGCCGCACTGGTAACAGAGACTTACCTTCTGTCCGGATTCTTCCTCCACCCCGCGCACGAAATCCCCGTCGTAGCGGTTTGATAGATTGATCGTGTTCATACAGTCCTGTTCGGTTCTCCTCTCTTCTAGACTTCTCCTCATCCCAATCGAAATACCCATGGTCTTAGTATCGGAAAATAACCTTACTTTCAAGCCGAAGAGCGAAAATATTTATTAATGTGCTTAAGAAAGCTTGTTTACCGATGAGTTTGGCCACAAAAAATTATATTCATTATAACTTATACGGCAGAAGTTTCCTGAAAAATGGCGAATTTTGGATAATTTTCTGCCGAAAGCGGAAGCGCGACGACAAAGCAGGGAGGGGGGGTGCTTTTCCGGCGGGTATTGAAGACAGAAGAACCCGGAAACCCCGGTGGAAGGGTTGGTCCGGGTCTTTCGATCAGATTGCGATTAGGCAGCAGTTGAGTTGATGAATTACGTTGTGACAGTACCGTCTCCACACACACACATCCGGGCTGTCAGAGCCCCCTTCGGGAAACCGGAGGATGGGAAGATCCCCCGGCTGTCCATTCCCGCCACCAGGCTAACGACACGGCATCTCCGCTCTTTTGTATGCGATGGACACAACCCCCTCTTCCAGTGCCGCCGCTTTTTCCCCGGAAATCTTGAAGAAATAGCGTGCGAGACCCATTACCGGGATGGCTGCCAGAACGCCGATGACCGGAAGAAAGGAGAGGCCGAGTACAATGAGCAGTATACTGATTGTGGTAAGTGAGAGCCCAATGACCAGCCCTGCCAGTCTATCCATCGTTGAAACCGTCGTCGTTGCCATGTTCGTTCTCCTTCATCTTGGGGACAACCTCTTCGCTCTGTCGCGTCAAGGTAAGAGCAAGACTGGTGCCAGATTTCACGAATTTGGAGGGTTTCGAATTCCTGATGGAAAAATAAATAGTTAGAGATCGGATGTCCCGGGGCTGATGTGTTTTCGCCGGCTCGGCGCGGGGGTGGATCTGTCTCATTTTGGGATGGTAAAGGAGTGGTTTCGTTTCTGGTGTAAATTTGATGGCTTAGACTGTCTCAAAATGGGACAGTCTAAGCGGGGTGCCTGGGACAGTGATGGGACAGTCCAAAGAAAACGGGAACCCGGGCCGGTTCGCGGCCCGGGAAAACGTTGTGGACAAGCGGCTTTTCGGGGGAAGCAGGGTCAATCCTGGATCCCGTACAGTTCCATCTTCCTATAGAGAGTGCTGCGGCTGATTTTCAACCGCCGGGCGGCCTGGATCTTGTTCCCCTGGCACTCGCCCAGCACGCGGATAAGATGCTGTTTTTCCATTTCTTCAAGGCCGTCGCCAGCGCTTGGAATCTGCCTGCCGTTCTCACGCAGGTAGGCGGGGAGGTCGCCCACCTGGATAACGTCTCCGCGTGCCAGGATGACCGCGTGCTCGACGACGTTTTCCAGTTCCCGCACGTTGCCGGGCCAGCGATGGTTCATCAAAATGCTCAGGACGTCGGGCATGATGTCCAGGATTTTCTTGTTCGACTGCTCGCTGAATTTCTGGATGAAATGCTCCACGAGCGGCTGCAGATCCGAGATCCTTTCCCGCAGGGGAGGAATGATCACCGGGATGACGTGCAGGCGATAGAAGAGATCTTCCCGGAAGGTTCCCAGTTCCATCTCCCGGCGCAGGTTCCTGGAAGTGGCCGCCAGCACGCGCACATCCACCTTGATGCTCGCTTCGCCGCCGACCCTCTGGAACTCCTTGAACTGGAGGACCCGCAGCAGCTTGACCTGTGCGGCCGGCGAGACTTCTCCGATTTCGTCGAGGAAAATCGTTCCTCCGCTGGCCAGTTCGAAGCAGCCTTTGCGGGTGTGGGTCGCACCGGTGAAGGATCCCTTCTCGTGCCCGAACAGTTCGCTTTCGATGAGGGTTTCCGGGTATGCCGCGCAGTTGATGGTGATGAAAGCGCCGTCTTTCCGGGAGCTGAGTTCGTGGATGCGCCGGGCGACCAGTTCCTTGCCTGTGCCGCTTTCGCCGAGAATGAGCACCGTGGCGTCGGATTCAGCCACGTTGGCGATGAGCTTGTAAATCTGCCTCATCTTTTCGTGCCTGCCGATCAGGTCTCCGAAGTGTTCCTGCACGCCGACGATGCGGCGCAGAGTTTTCAGCTCTTCCTCCTGGACGACGGCCCGCCCGATCGCCCCGACCGCCTGCGAGAGCAGGAGCGAAACGAGGCGCAATTCGTCTTCGCTGGCCTCCGGTGGGATGGTGATCACGGCGGCGCCCACCGGAGGTTCGCCTTCGCGCGCGATGGGAACCAGCACGAGCCTTCCGGCGGGGACGGGGATTGTCGCGCGGAAGCGCTTTTCCTCGTCCGCATTGAGCGCGCGCCAATGGCTCAATTCCTTTACGGCGGCCATGACGTCCTCGGTGAATGCCTGCCGTCCCTGGACGAGGGGATAAGCGATGAGGGCCTCCCGCGGGCCGTCCAGGATGAGAATGGCGCTACAGCCGAACTGGGTGATGGATGTGATTTCCTGGTGGAGGAAATCCAGGATCTGTCCCAGGGAAGACATTTCTCCCACTCTTTGGCTGATCTCGTAAAAGGTCTCCAACCGGCGGCAGGACTGGGCGAGGTCCTCCGTCGCCTCATCCACGATGGTTTCGAGCTGCCGGGTGTAGTTTTGAATCTGCCTCTTCATGCGGATTTTTTCGTTCGCCCGCTTGAGAGCGACTTCGAGCGCCTGTCCCTGGACGGGTTTGGTGATGAAATCGGACGCTTCGAGCTGTAAGGCCTGGATGGCGGTCTCCATTTCCCCGTGCCCCGTAACGACGATGACCTGTACGTCCGGGTTGATTTCCTTCAGCCGCTTGAGGACATCGATGCCGCTCATGCCCGGCATGCGAACGTCGGTGAGCACGATGGGCGGTTCTTCTTTTCTGAAAATTTCCAATCCTTCTACACCGCCGAATGCAGTAAGGACTTCGTAGTCGAGCGCCCGCAGCAGAAGCCGGAGCATCTTGAGAATGCCCGGTTCGTCGTCGATGATGAGTATCTTTCCGGCGTGCTGGATTCCCTGCATTTTTCAGCTCCCTGATGCTTGCGGAAAACTGAGTCGAAAGGTGGTTTCTTTCCCTTCGCGTGTTTCAAAATCGATGATGCCGTCGTAGTCCTTGACAATGCGGTAGCTGATCGAAAGCCCGAGTCCCGTCCCCTTGCCGACGTCCTTCGTGGTGAAAAAAGGTTCGAAAATCCTTTCCCGGACGTGCTGCGGTATTCCCGTGCCATTGTCTCCCACGGTCACGGCCACTCTGTCCCCTTCGGCGAAAGATCGAACGACGATCCGGCCGGGGGGGGGCTGATTTTCCATTTCCCGTCTCGTCTCTATAGCGTCCCTGGCGTTTTGTATCAAGTTAATGAGCACCTGTTCGATGCGATTCACGTCCGCGCGGATGAGGGGCAGCCCCGCGGCCAGGTCCGTGACGACCTCGATTTTATGGCTGTTGAGCTGCTGGCCGAGCAGGGTAAAGACTCCGCGTACGGGTGTGTTTACGTCGATTAACTGTCCCCGGTCCTGCTGTTTCCTGCCGAATTCCCTCAGGTGCCTGATAATGGCCGCGGCCCGGTCGACGTCCGCGCCAATCTCCTGCGCCACGTCCTGCATGTCTTCGGCGGGTACGGACTGTCCCCGCCGCGCCGCCGTCAGCAGGAACTCGCTTCCCAGTTTGATGGCGTGCAGGGGCTGGTTCAGTTCATGGGCGATCCCGGTCGCCATCTCTCCGAGTGTCGTCATCTTGCTCGCCTGGATCAGTTCCGTCTCCGCTTCCATGATTTCCGTGACATCGGTCACGGAGGCGATGATGAACTTTTGCCCGAGGTGTTCGTAGCTGGACATGAAAACATTGACCCAGAAGACTTCGTTGCCGCTGATGCGCCTGTGCCGGATGCGGGGCAGCACGGAGCACTGTTTTTCTTCCCGGACGACACTTCTGAAAAGGGTCATCAGTCCCGTGAAATCCTCCGGGAAGCCGAGGTCGGGAAACCGCCTGCCCAGGAGTTGTTCTTTTCTGCAGCCGTACTTTTCCACCGCCGTGTTGTTGGCGTCGGCGATGACAAAGGTATTCGGCGTGACCACGAAGATGGGATTGGGTTCGAAATCGAAGAGAAACCGGTATCTCTGTTCGGAAGAGCGAAGCTTCGCTTCCGACAGCCGGAGCCTCCAGGCCATGTGGTTGAAGGTGTCTCCGAGCTGCACCAGTTCGTCTCCGGCCTGTGTCTTGAAGACGGTGCATTCCTGGCAGTACTTGATCTTTTCCGGGAACCTGCCCACAGGGGCGGAATGGCAGCGCGTACCTTCGGCGAACCAGCAGCGGAGCGTATTGTCGCTGTAGGCCGGGCAATCCTCTTTCGTGCATTGAAGGATTTCGCGGCACCGCTGGCGCGGGCCGAAATCGATCCGGGTGTTGAAGTCCCCCATGCTGATCTGTGCGGCGAGGTGCGTGAGGGAAGTAATGGGCCTGGCAATCCCCCGGGAGAGGTAGAAACCGAAGACCAGTCCGCCGAGAATGATCGCCCCCGCAAAGGCCAGGTGCAGGAGGCTCAATTCGAAGATGAGATCCTTAATGAACCGTTTGTCCAGTCCCACCCGGATGGTGCCGACGACATAGGAACCCGCATGGACGGGATAGGCGATGTCGAGGATATCTTTGCCGTAGGTGAGAACCGTCCATCTGCTGCTGGAGAAGCTCCGAGTGCGGGAATCCGCGTCCGGGGGCAGATCGATTTCCGGCCGGCCCTTGAGCGACGTGTGGGCAAGCAGGCGGTTATCCCGATCCAGCACCAGGATATAGCTGATGTTTTTTTCGAGCCCCTTTTCGTCGAAGAGCATGGCGGTCAGGTGGGCCTTGTCGCGGCTGAGAATGAGGGAGCAGGAGTTTTCGGCCAGGCGCTGGGCGGTTCTCACGCCACGGCCTTCCATTTCGTCGACGAGGTAGGGGAAGATGACCAGTCCGGGGGCCAGGCCCATGAAGCAGACGATGGCCGCGATCAGCATCAGCAGCTTGTTTCGGAAGCTCAGCCTTCTATAGAATGCAAGGATCCTCTTCTTCATGGATGCCCCGATCCGCCCGAAGCGCACTCATCGGTCGCAGGCCGCCCGCTCCCTGTCCCTGTTCTCATCCTAGCGTCCTTCCGCCGGGCTGTCCGCGGTTCGATCGCCGGACTGGTCCTGCACCGGCAGGAGTCGCCCGTCCTTTACCACGGTCAGGTAAACCTGGTCCATCCCCTGGTGGTCGTTTCTGCCGAAGCGGATGACGGCCCCGATTCCCGGGGCATAGACGTCCATCCTTTCCACCGTTTCGATGAACCTCTCCCGCGTCAACTCCCGCCCGGCGTGCTTCAGAACCTCCACGAGAACCTTGGCGTTGATGAACCCTTCGAAGCTTACGAAATTGGGCCGGTCGTCGGGGAAGGAACGTGCCAGCAGCGTTCCGTATTCCTCGGCGGCGGGCAGGGCGGTTTCCCATGGAGGAGGCACCACCTGGGTGACGATGACGCCTTCCGCCTCTGCGCCGAGGAGTTTCACCAGTTCTTCGGCGCCGACAAAAGAGACGCAGTAAAACAGCATGCCGGGGCGGCTGCGCCTGGCCAGTCTGATGAACTGTGCACAGGCGTCGTAGGTGCCGATCATGAACGTGGCTTCCGCTTCCGAACCGGCTATGCGCTCCACGGCGGCCTCGACGTCCGTCGATCCGCGTATGTAGCTGGATTCCACCACCGGTCCCAGCCCGTAGCGGTTCAGCGCGCGCTGCGTTCCCGTCAGCCCGTCGAAACCGTATTCGTCGTGCTGGTAGA
>JAJFUA010000185.1 GCA_021372635.1 Desulfobacteraceae bacterium
CCATCCATGCGTTCGGGAGTCGCTGTGAGGCCGAGAAGGATCCTGGGCTTGAAGTGTTCGAAAACGGGCCGATAACTGGCGGCTGTTCCGTGATGCGCCTCGTCTATGACGACGAAGTCGTAGAATTCTTCACCGACCAGATCCCAGAGTTGATGGTTGCTCAACATGTGCACCGAACAGAAAAGGTGTTCCAGCCTGGCGGCTTGGTGCGGACCGACAAGCAGTTCACCAAAATCGGCAAGGCGCAGCACGTTTCGAAAAGTGACCACGGCCTGTTCGAGCATTTCCCGGCGGTGCGCCACAAACAACAATCTGGCCTGCCGGTTCCGCTTTTCGTAAAACCTTTTGAAATCGAAGGCGGCAATGAGCGTCTTTCCGGTGCCGGTGGCCGCTATGACAAGGTTGCGCCACTGACCGTGAATGTTTCTCGCCGCATCGAGGGACTCAAGAATGCGTTCCTGGAAGGGAAAAGGCTGCAGATCGAAGAAGACTGCAGGTGTGGGGCCTTGCCTGTTCCGTGCGTGTGATATGGCTTCCCGGAATATTTCAGGATTTTCGGGATCGAACAGTGCAAATTCCAGGGAGTTCCAGTAAGTCTCGAACTCGGCGGAGAATTTATTGAGGATGTGTGGCATGTCCTGGGCGGTGACTTTGAGGTTCCACTCAAGTCTGCTGGTCATGGCGGCGGAAGACATATTGGCGGACCCGATGTAGGCGGTCGAGAAACCGGAATTACGCCGAAAATGATATGCCTTGGCGTGAAGCCGCGTCCTTTCGGTATCGTATGAAACCTTCACGGTGACATTCGGAAGTCCGGCCATCCACTCCACAGCCGGCGAATCCGAGGCACCCATGTAGGAAGTGGTGATCAACCTGACAGGGACACGGCGTTTTCGAAGATCCTCGAAGGCCGGCATCAGGAGTCTCAGTCCGGACCACTTGATGAAGGACACGAGTATGTCGACGGCATCGGCAGAGGAAAATTCCGCCTGCAGTTCGTGTACGAGTTGCGGTTCGTTCGGCGAACCAGTGAACAGGCTGCTTTCGGCAATCGGCGTTTCGGGCCGGGGCATTGTTCCGGACTGTGTGTAGTGAGGAGGTGTTATCTCCAGCAGGAGAGACTTCGGTTCCGGCAGAAGTCTGTGCTTTTCGAAACCGCTTTCCCGCTCCGACTGGGAAAGAAGGGCTATCAACCGGTTGCAGAGATCGAGCCGTGAGGATGGGTCCATCTCCCGGCGCAGCGCATGTTCGATCAGTTTGCCGACAAATGTTGCGTAACGAACGGGTTGCTCTTCAGGATCAAGCTTGCCCAAAACGGTTCTCAGTTCCGGATACCGGGCGAGTGTTTCACGAATGCCCGCATCGATCAAGGCGTCATAGAGTCCATACGGAAGTTGCTTGTCTTTATCGGAAGGCAGAGGCATCAATCCTCTTTCATAACGGGCTCCAGGAATTCTTCCCGGCAGATTTGGGCCAACGGTCTGTCAGCGGCGGCCCAATCCAGGTCGGGCAGTTCAGCCGGATTTGCCGACGATGCCGAGGGTTTTGCCCTGGTAGACGTCGAGGTCGATTCCGTCCACTGCCCTGCTGACGCCCGCATAGGTGTGAAAATGGGTTTTGAGGCCCTTTACACGTAACAGGAGTCCTGACATGAACGCCTCGGTAGATTCGGAAAATGGATGATTCCAGCCGAAGTACGAGGGGCACGGAACCGAGCCGCCCTTCACACATGTCGACAGGAACGGCTAGTCTTCAGCCAGGAGCTTCTCCAGAAACGCTTTGCTCCTGAGGACGGCCCCTTCCAGGTCCTTGCGCACGAGCACCTCGAGGCTCAGCATCCCGTCGAACTGCCGGAGAAAAGGAGCCATGGCCTTCCAGTCGATGGTCCCCGTGCCCAGTTCCCCGTGGTTGATGGAGACGCCGTCGTTGTCGTTCATGTGGATGTGCCGGATGCGGTGGCCGAAAGTCTCGAGGGCCTTGGGAATCCCTTCCTCCAGGTTTGCGTGTCCCACATCAAGGGTAATTTGCAGGGAGGGAAGGTTCACCGTATCGACCCACTGGATGAGGTCTTTGTACTTCGACTGAATGCATCCCTTCACATGGCTGAAGTTCTCCAGTCCGATCACCACGCCGTGGTCTTCCGCAAAGTCGGCGGCTTCGGCCAGGGATTCCCTGAAACGTTCGATCGCCTCACGCCTCAGGGCTTCCTTCGTGAAGCGGGGATCCAGGTGAGACTCGGTGTGCGACGTAAGATCGGGAACCATTCCCGGGTGAACGGTCACGGTGTCGGCGCCGATTTCCTCGCAAAGGAAGATGGTTTCCTTCAACTGGTTCCGGCTTTCCCGGAGGTGTCCGTCGTTGATTTCGGCCAGGTTGTTGGCGCCCGTGCAAAAGTGGACGGCCAGCGGGATATTGTTTTCTTCGCACATTGAACGGATTGCGGCGATTTCATCGGGAGCTACCGTTCTGGGCCAGAAATAGAAATTGTTGGACCATATTTCGATTCCCTGGAACCCGTTTTCGATTGCGAAGCGCATTGCCTGGAGATAGTCCATGCGCAAAAAGAGAGACCATGTGGAAAGCGAAATCCTGGGCACGTGATTCCCCTCTTCAGTCTGATAGATGTGTCGGCATACGGAGATAACGGAACCTGGCTGTTCTTTGAACCGGGCATTGCCCCGGGCATATCATCCATGGACGTTTTCCGCCTCGTGGACGCTCTGCGGCGAGGGAGACTTTCAGCCGTCTGCAGCCGCAATATGAAAAATAATTATTTTTATTAGCATGCAAATAAAAAGATATTTCATGTCAAAAAATACGCGTTTTACGAACGAATGCAAGAGAAAAAATATTATGGTAAATAGGTAAATCATGAGTCTTATTCATGATCTAACGGGCTCCCGTACCGGGGCCGCACGAATGCGGAACGCCGGATATATCCGCTCCTTCACCGGCCGAATGGCGCGTCCAGTCGAAAGAATGTACCCGGAGGAACATACTTTCGCGGTCTTGATGGATGTCCCTTGCCATAGGGGGAGGGAGACCTTGAGTTATCTGCCAAAAGTCTGCGGCCTGAAACGTTCCCGATCGGTTCCGTGATCGCCGGGTGGGCCGAGGCGCCGCAACTGATGCAAGAGGGGGCGAAGTGGAGAATCTGCGTGCCTTCGCAGTTCGCCTGCGGAAAAACGGGGATGGGGCATGACATCGGGCCGAACAGCGTTCTGATTTTCGAGATCGAACCCGTTGTCCGTCGCCGAGGCGGATTCGCAGGGTGCCGGGACCACAATACGCATACTTGCGAACATACCCGGGCGACACGAACGACGCCGCTCGCGCAGCGCGGAAGGGGGATTGACGCAGTAGCCCGGTGCCCCCGCCTCCTCGGGGTGAGAATTGGTTCTTAACGCAACAGTATTGTCGGGGGGCTCCGCTCTATTTCGTCTCGGAGAGCGCCCGGAGGATGTCCGCCCTCATGGACTCCACAACGGCTATAGGATCCGGGGCCTTGCTGATGGGGCGGCCGACGACGATATGATCGGCGCCGCAGGCGACGGCTTTCCCCGCCGTCATGATTCGCTTCTGATCGTCTATCTCCCTGTTTTCGCCCGGCCGTATTCCCGGCGTGACGATGAGCAGGTTCTCCCCGAGGCTGCCGCGCAGTCTTTCCGCTTCCATCCCGGAAGAGACCACGCCGTCGCAGTTCAGTTCGAGGGCGCGCTTCGCCCGGGCATACACCAGGTCCTCGATGTTGCACGGCCGCCCGAACATGGCGATCATGTCCTCCTGGCCGAAACTGGTGAGAACCGTGACGGCGAGGATCTTCACGTCCCCCTTCGCCTGGCCGGCGGCCTCCAGGATGGGGTCGTTGCCGTGGACGGTGGCAAACGTCACACCGCGGTTTCTGAGTTGCCTTACGGCGAGCTTGACGGTTTCGGGCACGTCGAAGAACTTGAGATCGACCATGACCTTGTGCCCGCGGGCGGTGATCCAGTCGACGATATTGAACCAGCCGGCGAGAAAAAGCTGCAGGCCGACCTTATAAAACCGGATATGGCTTTCCAGCCGTTTCACCCATTCCTGCGCAAGCTCCGGAGAGTCGAAGTCCAGGGCGAAAATGATGCGCTCGTCGATGGGTACCTGCTTCCGCTGCATGGCGACTCCTTGCGAATCTGGAAAATACGGGAAAATACTTTTCAGCCTGTTTTGCGGTAACTCCTCACTACTAGTGCATTCCCTCCGTTCCGTCAATACCGCCGGGCTGCGCCGCCGTCGGGCCCCGACCCGTTTTCCGCTCGCCGGCTTGCGTCGACGCAGTCGATAGGCGAAACCGTTGGAGGCTTGCTCTTTTTCGATAAAAGTATGGTATAAGAGTCGAACTCTTTTGTCGCACAGGATTTTACACGCTGGAATCTCTTAGCGACAGGTTGCTTTTCTTCGGAGTGACACAATGGACAGGATCATGCATTTTTCCGGGGGGGCTGCCTGTGGCAGACGGCGAACGCGGCTTCCCCGTCGCGAGGCATCCCTGCGGGAGCCTTCCCGCCTTGCAGGCGAAACCGCTGTGTCTGTCCCGCTGCGAAAGCGTTCCAAGTCTCCGGGGAAAGGCCCCATGCCGTCATGGTAATATACCGTGCCCGCCGTTTTGCCCGACATCGGAAGGATCCAGCGGTCAGGGGCGGAGAGTCGGCCGGGCTTGCTCTTTGGCCTTCGGCTTTTCACTGGCCCCGGGATGAGATTTGCCGGGTGTCTACAGCATCAATGCGTCGGAAGCGGATGAGTTGAGCGCGGAAGCAATGGAATTTCGTTCCGTGCTTTCCGGGGAAACATACCGGCAGTGTCCCGGTATGGCCGGGTGTTTCCTGCGAGCGGCGGCGGGGCTTGCGGTCGCCGTCCGGCCTTGCGAGCCGGTCAGCGGGAGCAGGAAGTGGAGCGGCCTGCCCGAGGGGGCGCCGCTTTCCGAATGGCTTTTCCGGTTCGGGGGGACCGTTTGGGGAGGGGAATGGATGGATTCGTATCGTATATTGATCGTTGAGAATAAGCCCGCAGTGGCCGCGCAGATGGAAGACCGACTGGCGGAAATGGGCTGCAGAGTGCTCGGAAATGCGGACTGCGGAGAGCGGGCCGTACAGATGGCGGAAGCGCTCCGCCCGGACCTGATCCTCGTGGACGTCCGCCTGAAAGAAGCCGCGGACGTCGACAGGATCGCCAGCCGTTTTCATCTGCCGATGGTTTTCTTCTCGGCTGACTCCGAAGACGGCATGCCCGGGCGGGCGAGGTCCGACGAGCCATTCGGAGGAATCGTCGGGTTCCTGGATACCC
>JAJFUA010000226.1 GCA_021372635.1 Desulfobacteraceae bacterium
AGGCGCTCGGCTCCGCTTATCTGTCATTTGCCTGGAAGGATGCCATCACGTTTCTCGTGCTCATCCTCATTCTTATCATCAGGCCCACCGGACTTCTTGGCGAACGGGTCGCGGAAAAAGTATGATCGACAGGAATAAAGCCTTCATGTTCGGCATCGCCGCTGTCCTGGCCGCATTGCCATTGTTCCTGAACGCCTACTGGACAGACGTCCTCAACAGTATAGGCATTTATGCGATCCTGGCGTTCAGTTTGAACCTCATCGTCGGCCATGCGGGCCTTTTCAACCTGGGACATGCGGCTTTCTACGCAATGGGCGCTTATACTGCGGCCATCCTGAACACACAGTGCCACATACCCATTTTGTGGCTGCTTCCTCTTTCCGGACTCGTCGCCGGGGTCTTCGCGCTTCTCGTCGCGCGCCCCATCATCCACCTGCGCGGCGACTATCTCTGCATCGTGACCATCGGGGTCGGTGAAATCGTCCGGATCGCCCTCATCAACAATGTCTTTGGCATCACCGGCGGGGCGAACGGCATATTCGGAATCTCCCGCCCGTCGCTTTTCGGGTTCACCGTCAAGACGCCCCTCAACTTTTTCTACCTCATCTGGTCCTTTGCCGCCCTGACGATGTTTTTATTCCATCTTCTCGAACATTCCCGTTTCGGACGGGCGCTGAACTACCTCCGTGAAGACGAGGTCGCCGCCGAGGGCAGCGGCATCAACACCGCTCAGTACAAACTCGCCTCCTTTATCGTGGGCGCTGCCTGGGCGGGCATGACCGGCACCCTCTACGCGGCCAAGATGACGATCATCTCGCCGGAATCTTTCAGCTTCTGGGAGTCCGTCATCATGTTCTCCATCGTTATTCTCGGCGGATCCGGAAGCATTCCCGGCGTCCTGCTCGGCGCGTTTCTCATCGTGGGGCTGCCGGAGCTTTTCCGGGAATTCGCCAACGCCCGGATGTTGATCTTCGGGGCCGCCATGATCGGCATGATGATCTTCCGCACTCAGGGTCTGATTCCTTCCAGGCCGAGACGTTACGTTCTGCCCGAAGGGCAGCAGGGGGAGGGAAGGGCATGAGCGCCTTGAGCATCAACCGCCTGACGAAGGCTTTCGGCGGCCTTATGGCCGTCAACAATGTCTCGTTCGAAGTGGAAACCGGTTCCATCATGGGCCTCATCGGACCGAACGGCGCGGGAAAAACCACGGTTTTCAACCTCATCACAGGGATTTATCGGCCGGACCAGGGGGAAATCCTCTTCAACGGCGCCTCCATCTCCGGCCTTCCGACACATCGGATCGTCGCCGCGGGCATTGCCAGGACCTTTCAGACCATCCGCCTGTTCCAGAACCTGAGCGTTCTCGAAAACGTCCTGGCCGGCTGCCACTGCCGAATGCACTCCGGTGTGATCGCCTCGATGTTCCACCCCCCCCGGCAGCGCAGGGAGGAGCGCGATGCGCTGGCCAAATCCCTGGCGGCCCTCGAATTTACGGGACTTCACCAGCAGGCCGGGCAGCTTTCGAAGAATCTCTCCTACGGCAACCAGCGGCTGCTCGAAATCGCCAGGGCGCTGGCGACGCAACCGCAACTGCTGATCCTGGACGAACCCGCAGGGGGAATGAACGAACAGGAAACTTCGGAACTCGTGTCGCTGATCTGGAAGATCCGCGAACGGGGGATCACGATATTGCTCATCGAACACGACATGAGTCTCGTCATGAGGGTATGCGAGAGAATCGTCGTTCTTGAGTACGGATCGAAAATCGCTGAGGGTTCGGCCGAAGAAATCAAAACCGATCCGAAGGTCATCCAGGCCTACCTCGGTACGGAAAAGGAATGGTAAGACAGCATGCCGCTTCTAGAAATCGCCGACCTGCACGTGAAATACGGCAACATCGAAGTACTCCATGGAATCAACCTCAGGGTTGAGCAGGGGGAGATCGTCGCCATCCTCGGTGCGAACGGGGCCGGCAAATCGACGACCCTTCTGACCGTAAGCGGACTGGTAAGGCCTTTCGGCGGTTCGATCAAGTTCGACGGCGATCCCATCCACAAACTGCCGGCACACACCATCGTAAAAAATGGAATCGCCCATGCCCCGGAAGGCAGACGGGTGTTCGGCACCTTGACTGTACAGGAAAACATCAATCTGGGCGCTTTCGTTTGCAACGATTTCACCCGGATCAGGAAGACTCAGGACTGGATCTACAGCCTGTTCCCGATTCTTGCCCAACGGCGTCAGCAGCTTTCCGGGACGCTCAGCGGTGGAGAACAGCAGATGCTCGCCATCGCGAGGGCTCTCATGAGCGAGCCGAAAATACTGCTTCTCGACGAACCCAGTCTCGGGCTGGCCCCCTTGCTGGTCCAGACGATTTTTCAGACGCTCCGCGAAATCAACTCCACGGGCGTCACCATCATGCTGGTCGAACAGAACGCACGAGCGGCCCTTCGCCTGGCAAACAGGGGCTACGTGATGGAGGTGGGAAACATCGTACTGGAGGATGCCGCGTCGAAACTCATCGCCAACCCGGATGTGCAGTCCGCCTACCTGGGCGGGGGCGGCGCGGTTTGATCCCGTTTCCGGTTTGCCGGCCGGAAGGCGAATCGCCGTGATCGCGACCAGCTAAACAGTCCTCTTGTTCCGGTCCTTCCTGGCTTCTCTTTTCCATTCCGCGCCGCGTCGGCTCTTTTTCCCCGTTTTCTGGGAGGGAACCCCGAAAAGGCTCTCCTCGCCGAGCAGGAACGACCCGGGGGAAAAGGCCTGTTCCGGCTTCACAGGCTTCTTCTTTTCTTTCTTGGCGCCACCCGACAGCTTCAGCAGTTCTTCCTCCCTCATGGGCGGACACATCAGGTACTCGAGCGGCACAGCCTCGACGAGGAACAGCTCCGGGCCCGCCGAACGAAGGACGATGCCACCTCTGTAAGCCTGCTCCGCGAGGACTTCTACAGTCACGGGTTCCGGGTCGCGCCGCCTCCCGATGCGCAGCGCCATGTCCCTGTTTGCGGCAAGCCGTAGGAAAGGCCGCCCGGCAGCTGACAGTCCGTACTTCAGAACGTTGTGGTATTGCTGACGCCGGCAGGAATGGAAAAGCCTCGCGGGAGGATCATGCACCACGGGATAATCGGGAACGGAAATCCCGGCCCCGAGTCGCAGCAAGGAACCTTCAAGGGAAAACGGCATCTCGATTCCGAGAAATGCCAGTTCCCTGAGATGCGCCTCCCGCACGAATCTTGTGGAAGGGTCCTCCTGCATGGCCCAGTATAGTTCCTTCCACGGCATCGTCCCGTCGCTGTCCCAGAAGAGGCCGAACTCGGCAGGAGAATAAAAAGCCATGTAAACAAGCGTCTTTGCAAGTGTTTTTGGCATATAACGGGCAGACACTGTTTCGCCTCTGAAGATTGATTGCGGTAAGCCCTGCAATTCGGCTATGAATGTACTACGATACATACTGTAATTACCATACTTGATACTTGGAACGACCTGCGACAGTCATTATAAAGGTACTGTAGAGAATGGCAACAGTCGTTGCCGCCAATGTCCGGGAAGGAGGGGGAAGTCGGTGGAGAACAGCAGGAGGGACGAACCCCGTTATGTGGATTGCAGCCATACAATCCATGACGGTCTCGTGACCTACAGGGGACTCCCGGCAACGGTGATCGCAGACCATCTGAGCCGTGTGGCGTCCCGCGGGCATTACGCGCCGGGAACGGAGTTCCAGATTTCCAGGATTGAAATGGTCGCCAGCACGGGAACCTACCTGGATTGTCCATTCCACCGGTATGAGGACGGAAAGGATGTCGCCGGCGTGGCCCTGGAAGACATGGTGGATCTGAAAGGCACCGTGGTGCGCGCCGAACGCCGGACGGGACGGGCCATCGGCCTGGAATTCTTCGAGGGCCAGGAGATCCTGAACCGCGCGGTGCTCGTACACACCGGTTGGGACCGGCACTGGGAAACGGAGAAGTACTTCGAAGGGCATCCGTATCTCACGGAGGATGTCGCGGTGTACCTGTGCGACCGTGGAGCGAAGCTGGTGGGGATCGACTCGATGAACATCGACGATACCCGCGGCAAGACCAGGCCGGTGCATTCCATTTTGCTGCGGGCGGGGATTCTGATCGTGGAGCATATGTGCCGCCTGGAGAAACTGCCGGACGACGGATTCACTTTCAATGCGGTCCCTCCGGCGTTCAAGGGGGTGGGTTCGTTTCCGGTAAGAGCGTATGCCCGAATCGGCTGACTCGAGCTGTTTATATTGGTTTACATAATATACATTATCAGACCTTATCTCCACCGGAAAGGCTGCCGGCCATGACGCTCGGACAAGACAGATATGCACATCCCCTCTCCAGAAAGCCGCTTATGCCCGGCCATCGCATCCACGGCGCCGCCTTCCCGCCCGCAAAGGCTCCGAGAGCCGAGGTAATGTATTTTGCCCTTGACTTTGTCGGCCTTCAGGGGTATCTATCACACCTGTCGAGCGGGAATAACTCAGCGGTAGAGTGCAACCTTGCCAAGGTTGAAGTCGCGGGTTCAAATCCCGTTTCCCGCTCCAGAAAAGACAACAAAG
>JAJFUA010000045.1 GCA_021372635.1 Desulfobacteraceae bacterium
CATACGACCCACGGCAGAGCGATCCCCTTTGCAACGGGGATGAAACTCGCCAATCCCGAATTGAACGTGATCGTGTTCAGCGGCGACGGAGACCTTTTCGCCATCGGTGGCAATCACTTCATCCATGCGGCACGGCGAAACATCGACCTGACGGTCATCTGCGTGAACAATCTCAATTACGGCATGACCGGGGGACAGGCGGCCGCGACGACGCCGAACATGGCCAAAACGACCACAACCCCACGCGGCAACCCGGAGCAGCCTTTCAATCTTCCGCTTCTGGCCTACGCATCGGGGGCGACCTACGTGGCCCGCTGGACCATTCTCCATACGCGGGACCTCACGAAATCCATCGAGGAGGCGCTGACCCGGCGTGGCTTTTCCTTCATCGAGGTCCTGGCGCCCTGCCCCACCGGCTATGGGCGCCGCAACAGGGAAAAACCCCTCGATTCCCTGAAGATCTACCAGGAACGGACCATTATCAAGAACGGCGCACATCCGGCGGACGTCGTTCTCGACAGCACAAGGGGAATCACCCTCGGCAACTTCATCAACCGGGACGGACTCACCTACACGGAACAGTACGACAGGATCTGCCGGCCACCTTCGTCCGCGTCCCAGGACTCGGGAGAGAAGAACTCGTAAGGCACGCGCAACAGGAACCAGGGAAATGAATTCTCAAGCCAGCAGTGCTTCGCGCAAGGAAATCGTGCTCACCGGATTCGGGGGCCAGGGAATCGTCCTGGCCGGCCAAATCGTGGGAAAGGCCTCAAGCTTGATCGATCACCGGGAAACCACCCTCACGCAATCCTACGGACCGGAGGCGAGAGGGGGCGCATGCAGCGCCCAGGTGATCATTTCCGATGCCCCGATTCATTATCCGTACGTCCGCCATCCCGACATCCTCGTCTGCATGTCCCAGGGCGGCTATGAAAAGTATGCCGGGCTTCTCAAGGAATCGGGCACCCTGATCGTCGACCAGGACCTCGTGCAGCCGGTGGAACCCTGCTGCGGCGATTTCTTCAGCATACCCGCTACGCGCCTCGCCGAGGAACTCGGCCGGAAGATGATGGCCAACATCGTCATGCTCGGCTTTTTCACCGCGGTCACCGAGGCCGTCTCCGCCGACGCCGCGAGAAAGACGGTGGCGGGTTCCGTCCCGAAGGGCACGGAGGATTCCAACGTCAGGGCCTTCGGAAAGGGATTCGATTTCGGGCTGGCCACCCTGAAGGGCCGCAGGAAGAAGGCGGCCGGCATGAAAGGAGCCAGTTGATGCGCACGCAAAAGGACCGCCTTCACAGGGTCCTCATCATCGGGGCCAATCCCGCGGGCATCTCGGCCGCGAACAAGCTCGGAGAAATGGGCGTCTCCATCACCCTGGTGGACAGGGACCCGGATCTCGACGCCAAGCTGGCGAACGAGGAATGGCGGCTCCCCTCCGGGGTGCTCCTGAACTACGCCCTGCGCCCCGGTTTGCTCCGGATCCTCAGGAATCCCAGGATCCGGTACCTGCCGGCGGGAGAGATCGCCTCCCTCAAGCACACTCCACAGGGCTTCTGCGCTCACGTGAAAATCACGCCCTCCTTCGTCGATCCCGACCGCTGCACCCTGTGCGGCCGATGCGCCCAGGTCTGCCCCGCCTGCGGGCCGGACGGGCAAAAAGCCATCCGGTTCCACGGAAGGCAGAGCCTTCCGGGACGGCCGGCAATCGACAAGCGCCGCCAGCCCCTCTGCCAGGCCAATTGCCCCCTGGGAGTCAATGCGCAGGGATACCTCGCTCTCGTTCGCGCCGGCCGGTTTCCCGAGGCATTGGATCTCATCCGCAGGGACAACGTCCTCCCCGGAATCTGCGGGCGGGTCTGTACCCACCCCTGCGAACTGGCATGCCGGCGAGGAGAACTGGATGAACCCGTCGCCATAAGGGACGTCAAGCGCTTCCTCTCCGACCGGGAAGTACTGCACCCTCGCGCTGGCCAGGCTGCGCCGCCGGACTCGGGAAAGGCACGCGTGGCGGTGATCGGCTCCGGTCCCGCCGGGCTGGCGGCGGCGGCAGACCTCGCGCGGTCCGGGTGTTCCGTTATCGTCTTCGAAAAGGAACCCGGAGCGGGCGGCCTGCTGCGATACGGAATCGGTCCCTACCGTCTGCCCCGTGAAATCCTGGATCGTGAACTGGACTTCATACGAGAGCTCGGCGTCGTCTTCAAAACAAGCTGCTCCGTGGACAGGTCCGATGGCCTGGAATCCGTCGGAAAGGAATACGACGCCGTCGTTGTGGCCTCCGGCGCATGGAAAGACCGAAGACTGGGCGTCCCCGGAGAAAACCTCGAAGGGGTCGACGGCTGCATTGAATTCCTGAGCCGGGTCCACCGCAAAGAGATCCCCCGGCTTGATGAAAACGTGGTGATCGTCGGAGACGGAAACTCCGCGTTCGACCTCGCCCGTACCCTTGTGCGCCTCGGCGCGCGCGCAACCGTGCTCTCGTGGTTTCCCGAAAACATGATTCCCGCCGACCCCGCCGAGGTCGACGGGGCAAAAGCCGAAGGGGTTTCCGTCGTCTGCTCGGCACAGGTCACGGCTTTTGCCGGAACGGCCGGCAGGTTCGAGAAGGTGCGCTGCACGGCCACCATCCTCGGAAAACCCGATGCGAAAGGGATCGCCTGGCCGGTTCCCGACACGTCGAAGGAAGCCTTTGAACTTCCATTCGACCGGGCCATCGTGGCCATCGGGCAAGTTGCGGAAATGCCCTCTCCTCTTCCCGTTCCCGCGGGACAGCAAGGAAAAGCCGGGACGGCTGCAACGCCCGCCCAGGGAGCGCCGGTCCGGGTCGGGACGGCGCTCCGCGCAGGCATTTACGCCGCCGGCGATATTGCCCAGGGGCCGTCTTCGGTGGTCCAGGCCATGGCCTCCGGGCGCGCGGCCGCAAGAGCCATCATCCGCGAACTGGACGGCAAACAGGTCTCCGAAGCACTCACCAGGAGGCCGGCGGAGCGGGAATTCCCCCCGATCACTCCGGATATTCCCTCCCTGGACCGCGCGGCCATGCCCGAGAGACAGCCGGCCTCCCGCAGGAAATCCTTCGAGGAAGTCGCCCTCGGGTTGAACGAATCCCAGGCGGTTTTCGAAGCGAACCGGTGCCTGCAGTGCGGCGTCTGTTCCGAATGCCTGCAGTGCGTGGATGCCTGCGCCGCAAGCCATGCCATCTGCCACGCCGATCCATCGGACGTCGAAATCGAACATGCGGGAGTGGTCATCATCGCCGATCCGGAAGCCGCCCCCTCCGTGAAGGGCGAGGACGTCATCCGGGCATACAGCCCGAAAGCGCCGAAAGGGGACGTCCACTCCATGATGCTGCGCGGCTTCGCAGCCGCCGCCGACGCTATGCTGGTCCTGGGCGGCGGATCCCAGCGGCTGAAGGGCCACGGGCTCGCTTTCTCTCCGCCCGCCCCGCAGCTCAATCCCGAAATCCGCCTGGGAGTCTTCGTCTGCCGCTGCAACGACTCGCAGGGATGGTCGGATACGCTGGAAAACTACGTGACGGGGCTCGCAGCCCGGGAGCAGATCGTCCATGCCGAGGCACTGGCAGCGGCGTGCACTCCGGAGGGGACCGCCACCCTGCTGCGCGCCATTCGCGAAAAAGCGCTCACCCGCGTGGTCATGGCCTCGTGCGTCTGCTGCCCGCTGGACTACATTTGCAGTTCTTGCACGGACCAGCGCACCAGGCTCAAAAACGCCGTGTTCAACGCCACGGGCATCAGCCGAGCCATGGTAGAAACCTGCAATATCCGGGGCGAGGTGCTCCGTCTCCTCTCCAGTCACCCGGAACTCGCCTTCGAGCGGTTCCGTGGCCTGATCGAACGGTCCATCGGCCGGGCCCGCACACTGAAGGCTCTGCCGGCACCGGCCCGCCCGTACAATTTCACGACGGCCGTGATCGGCGATTCCGAAGCCGCCCAGAAAAGCGCGCTGACGCTCGCGGAGGCAGGCATGGAGGTCTTTCACTTCGGTGCACCCGGAAGGCCGCTTTCGCAGTCTCCGAGCCATCCGAACATTTACTCCTTTGCCGGCTCCACCATCGAAGGCCTGCAAGGAACCGTGGGGAATTTCCAGGTCTTTGCGGAAATGAACCTGTCCTGTCAGATTTTCCAGGCGGGAGCGGTCATCCTCGACGACGGGGCGCGCAAATCGCTGCCCTATACCGCCGTGGCCGATCTTCCCCCCAGGATTCTGGACGCTTCCCTGCAAAAGCAGGGCGTGACGGGCATCCCGTTCACCAATCCCGGATCGACGTCCGTTCCCGGGCTTTTTCTCGCCAATCCGCCGGGCGTCAACGTATCCGAAAGGATCAAGGGAACGGCGGCCGCCGTCCTCGCCTCATCGGTTATGCCCAGGAGTCCGCGTCAGAACAAGGGCTTCACAGTAGTCGTGGACGAAGAGCGGTGCCGCGGGTGCGGACGATGCATGCAGGTCTGCCCCTACCACGCGGTGAGTTTCCGGGACAACACCGTCGGCGGCCGGTTCGCCGTCGTGGATGAAGCGCTCTGCAAGGGCTGCGGCAATTGTATCCCGGTCTGCCCCGTAAACGCGGCGGACAGTCCGTACCGGGACCGCCGGTATCTCGAGCAGATGCTCGAAGAAATACTCATGTAACCGCAAGCGAGCCATCGATGGACAAACTGAAGATCATTCTCTTCATCTGCAACTGGGGGCCGCACGCGGCGTTCCAGGCTTTGCAGGACAACGGCGCGGACATTCCCCTGGAAGTACGGATGGTCCGCATCCCCTGCGCCGGAAGAATCAGCCGGTCACTCCTTTTCAAAGCGTTCGAAATGGGCGCGGACGGAGTGGCGCTGGTGGGATGCGAAGCCGGCTCCTGCCGCTACGGCAGCGGAACGGCCATCGCCGAGCGCAACGTGGAGGACACCGGGGGAATCCTGGAACTGCTGGGCCTCGGGCGGGACCGCCTGCGCCTCGCCATGGTGCTCCCGGAAGATTCCCGGGCGCTTCTCGAGTTCCTTCATGACTTCCGAAAGGTGATCGAGACGATCGGAAAGAGTCCGGTCGCTCCAGCCGCCACGCAGGAGAAAAATGCCGGAGGGAAGGATGCCGCGGCGCGGATCCTGGCCGCCAACGACGTTTATGCCTGCCAGGACTGCGGAAAGTGTTCCTCCGCATGCCCGATCACCCTCACCGGGAAGCCCTTCTCGCCCAGGAACACCGCGAGCGCCATCATTGCGGGCAAGCTGAACTCGCCCGCAGTGGAAAAAGACGTCTGGTCCTGTCTCACTTGCGGCCTCTGTTACGACAGGTGCCCCTCCGCCGTCGACTATCCCAGGTTCATCCGGGAAATCCGCCAGATTCAGGGCGGGAGCGGCAAGGTGAAATACGAGGCGCATGAAGGCTTCTTTCAGTCGCTGATGCGCACCATGACGTCTCCAGGCCTCGGCACCCGCCACTGGAAATGGCTCCCCGAAGACGTCCGCACCGATCCATCGAGCAAGATCCTCTTTTTCGGGGGCTGCGCTCCGTACTTCGACATATTCCTGGGCTACCACCTCGGGATCAAGACGTCGAACATCCTGGTGGACGGCCTTCGCCTGCTGAACTTTTTCGACATCACGCCCAACGTCCTGCAAAACGAGCGCTGCTGCGGGCACGACCTCCTCTGGTCGGGTGATCGCGAGAATTTCCTCAAACTTGCCCGGCTGAACGTCGAAGCCATCGAAAAGCTGGGCATTGAGGAAGTGGTCACCGCCTGCCCCGAGTGTTTTCGGACGCTTGCCCACGATTACCCGGAACAGGGAGTCCAGATCGGTTTCAAAGTCACCCATCTCTTCGACCTCGCAGAGGCGGAAATCGACAAGGGGGCGATCGGCTTCGAAGACATCGACCGGCAGATCACGTTCCAGGATCCCTGCCGCCTGAGCCGCTTCGAAGGGCGCGCCGATCTCCCGCGGAAGCTCATTTCCCGCCTGAAAACGAAGGGATTCAACGAGATGCAGGAGCGGGGCATGTCCGCCATGTGCTGCGGCAACTGCGCCTGGACCGGCTGCGACAGCTACACCAAGGCCATGCAGGTAAAGCGCCTGCGCCAGGCGAAGGCAACCGGCAGCGATCTGCTCGTCACTGCGTGCCCCAAATGCCAGATCCATCTCCGCTGCGCCATGGAAGACCCGTTCGTGGGCAAGGAGATCGAAATGGATATGATGGACCTTACGAGCCTCATGGCCAAAACCATACGATGGGAATGAACTTCCGCTCCCTGAAGGACGCTCACTATGGAAAGAACCGGCAATCGGAATGAAACGCCCCGCATCGGAGTCTATATCTGCCATTGCGGCCTGAACATCGCCCGAACGGTGAACTGCGCGGAAATCGCCCGCAAGGCCGCCGGCGAGGAAGGCGTGGTCGTCGCCAGGGACATCTCCTACGCATGCTCGGAACCCGGCCAGCAGAGTATCAAGGCGGACATCCTCGAGCAGGATCTCGACCGGGTCGTAGTGGCCGCATGCTCCCCCAGGCTTCATGAACCCACGTTCCGGCAGATGCTCCACTCCGCCGGGCTCAACCCGTACCTGCTCGAAATGGCGAACATCCGGGAGCATTGCAGTTGGGTGCACATGAACGAACCGGCCGAAGCCACCGCGAAGGCGACGGACCTCGCCCGGATGTCCATTGCGCGCGTCCGGCAGCTACAACCCCTGGAACCCGAGCGACTGGCCCTCACGAAGCGCTCCCTGGTCATCGGGGGCGGCGTCGCCGGCATCCAGGCTGCGCTCGACCTCGCGGACAACGGCTACGAAGTGGTCCTGGTGGAGAAGAATGCCTCCATCGGCGGGGTCATGGCAAAACTGGACAAGACGTTCCCGACGATGGACTGTTCCATTTGAATACTCGGTCCGAAAATGACGGATGTCGGTCGGCATCCCCGGATCAAGCTCCACACCCTGAGCGAAGTGGTGGACGTGAAAGGCTACGTCGGCAACTTCGACGTGAAAATTCGGAAAAAGGCCCGCTATGTCGTGGAAAAGGAATGCACGGCATGTGGAGAATGCGCCCGGGTCTGCCCCGTGGTACGCCCCGATGAATTCAACAGCGGCCTCTCTTCCCGCAAGGCGGTGTATTCGCCGTTTCCCCAGGCGGTACCGTCGGCATACGCGATCAACATCAACGAGTGCCTCGGGCACAACCCGGCCGTCTGCTCCAAGTGCGCCGAAGCGTGCGAAAAGGGCTGCATCAATTTCCATATGTCCGACGAGGAACTCGAGGAGAAAGTCGGGACCATCGTGGTGGCGACGGGAATCGAGCCCTATGATCCGACGGAACTCGACGAATACGGGTATACCCGCTTCCAGAATGTTCTGACGAGCGTCGAATTCGAACGGCTCATCAACGCCGGCGGGCCCACGAAGGGAGAGGTCGTGCGGCCGACGGACATGAGGCGGCCGCGCTCCATCGGTTTCGTGCAATGCGTCGGTTCGCGGTCCGCTCGAAAGGGCAGCACCCACTGCTCCAACGTCTGCTGCATGAATACCGTAAAAAGCACGCTCGTTCTCAAGGAACATCACCCCGACACGGAGGTGAAGGTCTTCTACATCGATATCCGTGCCTACGGGAAAGGGTTCGAGGACCTCTACATCAGGAGCCGGCGCACGGGGGTGCACTACCTGCGCGGGCTGCCCGGCAACGTCGAGGAAAAACCGGACGGAGGACTCAGGGTCGCCGTTGAGAATGCGGCGACGGGTTCCATCGAATTTCACGACCTGGACATGCTGGTCCTCGCCGTCGGAGTGGAACCGGCGAAAAGCACCCGGAAGCTCCAGGAAATGATGGGCCTACAGCTCACGCCGGACGGCTTCTTCCTGGAAGCACACCCGAAGCTGCTGCCGGTCGACGCGGCCACGCGCGGGATTTTCTACGCCGGCTGCGCGGAAGGCCCGAAAGATATCAAGGACAGCGTAACCCAGGCGTCCGCGGCCGCGGCACGCGCCATCCGCCTGATGCACACCGGGGAAATCCAGACGGAACCCATCACGTCGGAAATCGTTGCCGAACATTGCCGCTCGTGCGGAAAGTGCGTCGAGGTCTGCCCCTACCACGCCATCACGGTGGACGTGAAGAAAAAGACCCCGGCCGTGGTGAACACCGCGGCCTGTGCCGGCTGCGGGACCTGCGCCGCCGAATGTCCCTTCGGGGCCATCACCATGAACCACTTCACCGACGCTCAGATCACCGAACAGATCGACGTCATGCTCGCCGAAAACCCCCAGGAAAAAATCCCCGCCTTCGCGTGCAACTGGTGTTCCTACGCCGGGGCCGACTATGCCGGGGTTTCCAGGCTCCAGTACCCGGCCAGCGCACGGCTCATCCGCACCATGTGCTCGGGGAGGGTCGACGAATCGTTCGTCTGGCGGGCCTTCGCCAGGGGAGCGCCGGTAGTCCTGGTCAGCGGCTGTCACATCGGCGACTGCCACTACATCAACGCCAACCACTGGACCGAGAAGCGGGTGGAGAAGATCCGGAAGAAAATGGCGAAACTGGGCGTCCGCCCCGAACGCCTCCAACTCGAATGGATCAGCGCCGCGGAAGGCATCCGCTTCTCCAGGACCATGGAGCAGTTGGAAACCCTGCGCCGGGGCGTAACGGCGGACGAAATAGCGGAAACGGTGGAAGTGCTGGCGAAGATGGGGAAAGAGGCACGGTAAAAAGCCCCGCCGGACCGTATCGGGCGCTGCGGTGACGGCTCGTATTCTTCTGAGATGGACGATGCCCCGGTCTCTCGTCGGTGGAAGACATCCGCCCCCCCGGCATCGGTGAGTTCAAGGGGGATGTCGCCCCTCCTTCCGGTTCATCATGGGAACCCGATTATGAATCGAGTTCCCGCCACCCTCCGTTCGTCATCCCCGGGGATGCCCTTCGATCCCTTCATGCCGCCCCGTAAGAGCGTTCAACCCCGCCGGGTAGTGGCCAGCCGCAGCAACTGGTAAACGGTAAACGTGTAGGGCGCTTCGCGCCGCAGGCGCCGGGACCGGGCCAGCACCGCACCGCAGATTTCTTCCAATTCCAGCGTCCGGTTGTGCTCGAAGTCCACCAGCATCGACGTCTTGATCGGATCGAAGTTGCGGATCAACTCGAACATCTCCGTGCAGTCCGCCTCGGTAAGCATCACGCCGTCGGCCGCCGCCGCTGCCGCAGCTTCGGCCATCATGCCGTAGACAATCCGGGACAGCCCGGGATCGTGGCTGAGCGCGCCGGTATCCAGGCAAGTCAGCGCCGACAGGGGGTTCACTCCGTTGTTGACGACGAGTTTGCGCCACAACTCGAGCTGGATGTTGTCGGTAACCCGGGCAGGAATACCGGCTTCGTTGAATACGGCATCCAGCTTCCGGATCAGATCCGCCGATTTCGCCGTTCGGGCGGCCGTCGGCCACTGCCCCATCACCACCTGCGCCGGTCCCACCGCATCAATGACTCCGGGGCCGGTCAGGTGCGAACCGATCCGTACCGCCAACCCGCCCAGGACTCGCTCCTCGCCCAGGCAGTCAGCCAGCACCTTTTCATTATCCACTCCGTTCTGAAGAGACAGTACCGGCGTGGGACAATCTCCGAGCCACTCCGCAAGCTGACGGGCAAAAACCCCGGTATCGATCGCCTTGATGCAGAGGACGATCAGGTCGACCCCGTCGGGGGAAGTGTCCCGGAAGAGCTGTTCCATCGAAAGCGCCCTGACGGGAGCGTCGAACCGCCATTCGGGATGGTTGACCCGCAACCCGCGGGCCTGGAGCGCCAGCAGGTGCGTTCCCCTGGCGACAAAGACAACCTGGTGCCCACCGGCCTGCAACCGTGCTCCGTAGTAGCCGCCGATACCGCCGGCCCCTATAATCAAGAAATGCATCGAACCTTTCCTTTCCATTCACCGGTACATGCGGGTCTTTCCCGATCCCCGGCGCCGACCCATATCAGGGCACGGTAGACTTCTCCGCAGCCTCGAACTTCAGAATCGCCTCGTGGATGGCATCCAGTTTTTTGTCCAGAGACTCCTTCATAACGTTGCTCCTGTGCGCCAATATGATGAGTTTCACCGAAACCAGGAATACCCCGGACTCCAGCAGCAGATCATGGGTAAAGCCCTTGGTGACAAGAGCCAGGCTGAACAACACGAATGTTATCATGATCACAATGAACGACCCAGTATCGAGACTTCTGCAAAACTGCATGTTCCGTCTCCTTTCCCGATGCCTGCAGGACCATCGAGGCAATCGGCATACCCGTTCCATACCCGGGGCGATGCAGCATAACTGCTTAAAAATAGTTAGGAACAATACCTCAAGGACCTCATGGGAGGCAGGAATTCTTCGAACACCGAGAAGGTAATTTATCCAATGTGAAAGAAATGTCAATGCCGGCAGCTACATGCGCAGGTACAGCCCCTTCCTGTGCGACACGGCCCCGGTTGGGACCGTCGTTTCCCGACCGTCTCGTCCCGGGTGGAATTTGTGAAAAATTCCGCCTGCCGTTTCGTGACACTAAATTTTATTTGGGAATACAGTTACCTACTTGCAGGTATTCAACGTTCTCCCAATTCTCATGAATTGGATCTTGACGCCGAGCTGAACTTATCGTAATCAATACAATTACCAAGTACCGGGTGCCGTGTATTCTTTCTCACTTCACTTCCTTTTCCTTACTCTCTATCTCACTTTGTTCGACTGTAGCTGTGGACTGTGGAGACAACTATCAACACTAGTGGAGGCTAAGAATGAAGGAGCGTGTACAGTCGCCAATCAGTAGGGTATCAAGCCTGGACGGCAAACAGATCAGAGATTGCGGGGATGGATTCACCTGGTGGGGGCCTACCCCGGAAGAAGCCAGGCGCGCCGTGGTGAAGAAACCCAAGGGCCTCATGGACAAGAGGACCACCATCAAGGAAGCCGTGAACAAGTATGTGAAAGACGGCATTAACATCGCCATAGGCGGTTTTGTCAATACGCGCCCACCCGTGGCCATCGTTCACGAAATCATTCGAAAAGGGGCCAGAGACCTGACCCTATCCTTCCAGTCCAATTCGATCTGCCCCGAATTGCTGGCAGGTGCCATGCTCCTCAATCACGATCACCTGTCGATCAAGCGGGTCGAACTTGCCTGGTGGGGATACGAGGTGATCGGCATCGCCCCCCTGTTCCGGCACTTGTGTTCGAACAGCATGATAGAACTCGACGACTACACGAATTACGGCATGTCCGCACGGTTCAAGGCGGCGGCCATGGGCGTGGAGTTCCTGCCCGTCCGGGATCACGGCGGGGCGGACATGGAACTGGTGAACCGCGGCAAGATGATCCAAAGCCCCTTTTCGGGCAAGAACACCTACCTGGTCCCTGCCTGCTACCCGGACCTGGGCATCCTCAACGTAACGGCGGCGGACATGCACGGAAACTGCCGCATCTTCGGCGCGCACTGCACCTGCCCGGAGATCGCGATGGCCGCCTGCAACACCATGGTTACGGCTGAGCAACTCATTCCGAACGAAAACATCCGCACCTATCCGAATCTGACCGAAATTCCCTACACGGCGGTCGATGCGGTCATCGAACAACGTTTCGCCAGTTATCCCGGCGCGTGCTACGGCAACTACTGGTTCGATATGGAGCACATCCTCATGTTCCGGAGCGCCTCCGAAGAATTCAGGAAGAGCGGCAACAAGGATCCCCTGAAGAAGTACTACGACGAATACATCTTCGGTTGCGAGAACCACGATGAGTTCCTCTCGAAGCTGCCCTACAAGACGCTGAAGAAGATCCGGGATATGGACGGCGGCCAGCCCATGATCCTATCCTGATGTCATCTGCCGGCCACGACGCCGTTCTTAATGGAGGAATGAAAGATGTCCGAATATACGCCGTTCGAAATGATTGCATATACCGGATCGAGAGTCCTCGAGGACAACACCATCGTTTTTGTCGGCACGGGGCTTCCGATCATCGCATCCATCCATGCACAGTTGACGCACGCCCCCGGGCTCGGGATCATTTTTGAAGCCGGCCCCCTCACCCCGGTCCTGGAGATGGGCATGCCCCTCTCGGTCGGAGATACGCGCGCATGCCGCAAGGCCTGCTACCTGAAGGGGCTTTCCGCGGTTTTCGAACTGACGCAGCGGGGCCATTCCGATTTCGCGTTCATCGGAGGGGCTCAGATCGACATGTACGGAAACGTCAACTCGACTTTCGAGGGCGGGACCTACAAGGCGGCCAAAACCCGTTTTCCGGGGAGCGGAGGCGCGGGAGCCATGGCGGCCAACTGTGAAAAGTCGATCATCATCATGGCCCTGGAACCCAGAAGATTCACCCCGAAACTGGACTTTCTGACCAGCATCGGCTACGGCGACGGATCACCGGACTACCGGGAAAGATCCGGCGTCATGGGTTCCGGCCCGTACCGCGTGATTACGAACGAGGCCCTCTTCGGCTTCGACGAGGATTCGCACCGCATGATGCTGCTCGAAGTAGCTCAGGGCAGGACCGCCGAGGACATTCAGAAGAAGGTGAGCTTCGAACTGCTCATTTCCCCGGACCTGAAGGAAATGGCGGAACCGACCGACAAGGACCTCAAGCTCCTGAGGGAAGAATGTGACCCGGACGGCTATTTCCTCTCCAGAAAGCTGAAGTAGGCGGCCGCCCTTCCGGGCTTCGACACATGACTGAAGGACCTCCTCTCCTCGCGAGGGGAGGTTTTTTATTCATGGGCCAGGCCGTGAAAAATCTTCCGAAGATCGACCTCACCGATCCGCATGAACGGATCTTCCTCTTCTCGCGCCGGTTCCGCTTCATCTTCTCCGGGCTCCCAGGCCGCCGCGTCGGGAGTATGGGCGCAGGAGGCAAGCCGGTTCCGCTTCTTCCACGAAAACCCGGTCCGTTGATGGCCCTTGATCCAGCGATCGCATTCATCGTGAGTCCCTACAAAGGACAGGATCAGCGAATCGTCCCGTATGATGCCGACCAGGCGGTAGCTGTCCACCAGATCGTATTTGACGCATTCCCTGATCCGCGCCTCCCCGTTTCGGGTGATCCTGCCCGCAGATCGGGGATCCGGCCGGGAGGACGTCAGCTCACGTATGATGGAATCGACGTGTCCGGCAACGAGGGCGGTCCTTCCGCCGGCTTTCCGGAGGCTGTCGAGCTGCTTGTTCAAACCGGGATTGCAGTAAATGAAAAGCATTTTCCCACCCTGCCCGCATCACGGGATTCGGTTCAGTCCGGTCGTCCAGTGCCATAAGGCATACAACCTCCATGTCGCATTCAGGAATTTAAATCGGCATTATAAATATATCAAATCGGTATTCCCAATGGATTAAGGCCGATCCATCGAAGGGAACGGGAAGGACGGAGCCCGCAAGCGTTACAGGCCGGGGCAATACTGCAGCAGGACCGAGCGGACGTGGCGCCGATACCTCTGGAGATCCTGCCAGTCTTCGACGATGCTCGCATGCGACGCGGGGGGCCAGAGCCCAAGGAATTGCATTTTCTCGAACTGCCCCGGCGAGAGGCGGGAGGCGGACAGGTTGGTGTGCAGCCGCAACCGGTGGTCCAGGGACCGCATGGCGTCGAAAGCCGTCTGCATGGCCCGCGCGGATTCCTCCAGCCCCGGCGTGTTCGCCAGTACGATGGGCAAAGCACCCCGGACCGAACGATTCCGGAAGGAAGGATCACTGTAGCCTTCGATCAGAAGAAGCCCCTGCACCAGGAATTCCAGATCGGCCAGGCCGCCCATTCCCAGCTTGATATCGATGAGGTCCGTCCTCTCTTCGCTGCGTTCGCGCTGCATGCGCTGGCGCAGATGGCAGAGCCGGTCCCATACCTCGCCGGGTTCTCTGCGGCGATAGCAGATTTCTCCGGCCTTCTTTTCAATCCACAGCCCCAGTTCTTCGTTCCCCGCAACGCTGCGCATCCGGATGAGAGCCTGCACCTCCCAGATGTCCGCCTGTTCCATGTAGTATCGTACCCACGCATCACGCGTGATGATCAGGGGCCCGTAGGAACCCGTGGGCCGCAGCCTGGCGTCCACGGCGTAGCCGGGGCCTTCGTGGAGCGGCGTGCTGAGCATGCGCATGAACCGCTGGATCAGCCGGACCACGTCGGGCGGGATCTGATCGGCCGATTCACCCGGTTTCGGCTCGTAGACGAAGACGAGGTCCAGGTCGGAGAGATAGCTCATCTCCAGGCTCCCGAGCTTCCCCATACCCAGAACGGCAAGAGGCAGATCCGTTTCCAGGTGGAGATTGGCTAGGACCCGCTCGTAGGTGTGCCGGACCACAAACTCCGCGAGCATGCTGAGCTGCAGTTCCAGGGCGTCGTGCGCCAGGTCGCCCCGCAGGTCGGCAAGAACCAACTGGAAGAGGCGCTCGTTTTTCAAACGGCGAAGCCATTCCAGCCCCTCCTCGTAGTCGTTCGCCCTGGCGAGAAGGCGGGCACTCGCGCTTTCCCATTCGGCGGCACTCGGGAAGCCCCCCCCCGTCGTGGCGACCCCTTCCACCAGGCTGGGGTGATGCGAGAGGAGATCCGCCACCAGTTCGCTTTTCACAATGCCCCGGCAAACATCTTCAAACCACGAGACCGACGCGTGAAACACCTTGATCAATCCGGGACGTTTGACAACCTGGCTGAAATACCTCTCGAGGCGGACCACGATTTTTTCGCTGAGTTCCTCGTCCTTCATGTGGGAATAATCCTTCAGGACGTGCAGGACGCTTCTTTCCACATGGGGAGGGAAAGCATTGAGGTGCTGCTTCAGGCGCGCGAGGGGGCCGGCAGGCAGGTTGCCCGTGGGGTTGCCGTCAGGGCCGGTTTCTTCTTCCGGTTTGGCATCCCGGGCCTCGTCTTCCTCGTCTTCGTCACTCGCGTGAAAGAGGGAGGTAAAATGCCCGTGGACGGCCGTGCAGCAGCGTTCCAGTTTTTCCATGAAGGCGCGGCTGTCGCCCTCGAAGCCGAGAGCGGCGCTCAGCCGTCTCAGGGCATCCTCGGACTGGGGAAGCTTCTGCGTCTGGCGGTTCTGGTCCAGTTGGACCCAGTGCTCTACCCGCCTCAGGAACGTATAGCATCCCTTCAATTCTTCCACCATTTCGCAGCCGAGCAACCCGAGGTCCTTCAGCTTCTCGAAACACCGCAACGTGTTCGGTTCATCCAGTTCCGGGTGGCGTCCCCCGTAGATGAGCTGGAAAGACTGGGCGAGGAACTCGATTTCCCGAATGCCGCCAATGCCCAGCTTTACGTCGAACTGCTGCCATCCCTGGCGGGGCCGGACGGCTTCGGCCAGGATCCGGTCCCGCATGGCCTTGAGTTCGTCGAGGGCCTGAAAATCGAGAAAACGCCGGAATACGAAGGGTCGGACCTCCTGGAGAAATTCGTTCCCCAGTGGACGGTCTCCTGCCACGGGGCGGGCCTTCAGGAGCATCTGGCGCTCCCACGGCCGGCCCTGGTGCAGGTAGTACTCCGCGGCGGCCGAAAGGGATGGAACCAGTTTTCCGTCTTTGCCCATGGGACGCAGGCGAAGGTCGACCTGAAAGACGCGGTCCCCCCCGACCTGGTCGGCAAGCAGTCGCGCCAGCCACTGGCACAGGCGGCTCAGGAGCACGGGCGCCTCGGCGGCAAATTCGTCGGATTCGCTGCCTGATGAGCAGAGGAAAAGCAGGTCGACGTCCGAAACGTAGTTCAACTCCTGCCCTCCCAGCTTTCCCAGCCCCATGACCACCAGCCGGACGTCCCGCCGGAGGCGGTGCCAGGAATCCACGTCCGCCGCGTCGGCCCACCATTCCGGGTGGCTGGAGAGGACTTCGAGACCCACCTGGAGGGAAACGCTGGCCAGATCGCTCAACTGGGATACCGTTTCGGCCAGTGGAGCCAACCCGAGCAGGTCCCGCCCCCCGATCCGGAGAAAGTGCCGCTGCTTGTGTTCCCTGAAAGATTGCAGCAGTTGAGCGAAAGACGGCGCCTCCCGGATCGTGTTCCGAAGATCGTGGTACAGGCCGGTCAGTGGATAGCGTCGGTACAGGTTCTTACGATCCCAGAGCCATTCGCTGTAATCGGCACGGCATCGCAGGAGTGTGGCCAGGTATTGTGAGGCTTCTTGAATGCGTTGAATTTCCGTCATGGTTTTCTCTGCCCGTCCTTTTTCGCGAAAGATCCCGCAAGCCGCCCGTCACCGCCGCTTGCATGATACCTGACGTTTATCATAGTATGACCCGATCAAAAAGGGGGAAGGGTCCCGCCTCCCCCGGTTACGGGCAACGCCGGGGCCGCCGCTATGTACATTCGAGACACGAAAGGGTATTTCCATGACCGTCGCAGGCATCATCCCCGCTCGATTCAAGTCCACCCGGTTTCCGGGGAAACCCCTGGCGGACATCGGCGGCAGGCCGATGATCCAGTATGTCTACGAGCGTGCTCGCAGGGCTGCGCGCCTGGACCGGCTGCTCGTGGCAACCGACGACTCGAGGATTGTGGAGGCCGTCCGCCGATTCGGCGGCGAGGTCCTCTACACCTCTCCCGATCATGCCAGCGGGACCGACCGCCTTGCGGAAGCCGGCAGGCTCCTGGGACTGCTCGACGACGACATCGTCGTCAACATACAGGGGGATGAACCCCTGGTGGAACCCGTAATGATTCACCGGCTGATCGAAGCACTCGAAAGCTCCCCCGAGTACCCCATGGCCACCCTGGCCTTCCGCAGCGCCAGTCGCGCGGATTATCTGAACCCCAACATCGTCAAGGTGGTGGTGGATTGCAGGGGCAGGGCGCTCTATTTCTCCCGGTCTCCCATTCCTGCCTACCGGGATGCCGGGGAAAAGTTCGAGTTTTTCAGGCATCTCGGTTTTTACGCCTATCGGCACGCCTTCCTGCAGACCTTTACCGGGCTGCCTGCCGGCATCCTGGAGGAAGCGGAAAAGCTGGAACAACTCAGAGCCATGGAGCATGGCTACGGGATTCTCGTCGCCCCGTCACCCGTCGAAACGCAAGGGGTGGACACCCCCGAAGACCTCGCAAAGCTCATGACCCTGCTGCCGGAAGAGCGTCCGCTGAAGGAGTGAAGATCCGGCCGGATCGCAGGAAACCAGTTGCTATCTTCAAAAATATCGTTAAAATTGATTGGTTTATGTTGTGGACAATTCGGGGGCCAAACACATGCGAACGAAATGCATGAATCGGCCTGCAAGGCGCTTTATCGAGGAAAATCGCCCTCGCTTCACAGGGAGAGACATCACGGCCGGGGCTTGCAACGGCCGTTCTTTGGACTTTCGAGGTTCGCAAATCATCTTCATCCTGGAGACTTGAAGGCAAGATACAGGCCGACGGATGTGGGGTCCCCCCGCGGATTCCGGGCGGAGGGTTCGGCCTGCCGACCGCGGACATTCCCTCAGGGGTGGTGGAAAGCCGGTGAGAACCGGCAGACGTGAGGAATCGATATGACGTTACCATGGAAGCGGACCAGAGCTGCGCTCGTGCTGGAGGACGGAACCGTTTACAGGGGATACGCCTTCGCCGGCCGCGGACGCGCCCTCGGTGAAGTGGTGTTCAACACCGGCATGACCGGATACCAGGAAGTGCTGACCGACCCCTCGTACAAGGGACAGATCGTCGCCATGACCTATCCCTTGACCGGCACCTACGGGATCAACGATGAGGATATGGAGTCCGCCGCCGTACAGGTGGAAGCATTTATCGTAAAGGAATACCAGGAATTCGCCAGCAACTGGCGCAGCAGCAGGTCCCTTGCCGAATTTCTCGAGGCTCACGGCAAGATCGGGATCGAGGGGATCGATACGCGGGCGCTCACACGCCACATACGGCTCGCCGGAGCCATGCGCGGCATCGTCGCAACGGACACCGACGACACCGGTCAACTTCTCGCCGCGGTGCAGGCCTTTCCAGGGCTGAACGGAATCGACCTCGTCAAAGAGGTGACCTGTCGGAAGCCATACGCATGGTCAAACGGCCCCATGCCCGATTCCCAGCCCGTGCAGTGGCACGAAGGCGATTCCCGGTTCCGGGTGGTCGCCCTCGACTGCGGCGTGAAGTACAATATACTGCGAGAACTCGAGAAGGCCGGCTGCCAGGTCCTGATCTACCCCGCGCACGCTCCGGCGGAAGACATACTGGCCATGCGACCGGACGGCGTATTCCTGTCCAACGGACCCGGGGATCCCTCGGCCGTTCATTACGTCATCGAAACCGTGAGGAAACTCCTGGGAAAGCTTCCGGTCTTCGGCATCTGCCTGGGCCACCAGATGATGGGACTGGCCATGGGAGGCCGCACGTTCAAGCTCAAATTCGGTCATCGCGGCGCAAACCAGCCCGTGAAGGATATGACGACGGGCAAGGTGGAGATCACCTCCCAGAACCACGGTTACTGCGTCGATCCGGAATCGCTGAAAGGGCTCCCGGTAAAGACGACGCACCTCAATCTCAACGACAATACGCTGGAAGGGATGACTCACCTGGAAATGCCGGCCTTTTGCGTCCAGTACCATCCCGAGGCATCCCCCGGCCCGCATGATGCATCCTATCTCTTCGAGCGGTTCACCCGTCTCATGGCGGAGGTCAAAAGCGGCAAACGGGGCTCATGCGCTGCACACGGGTCCGGCCGATGAACGGCACACGGCGGTTCGAATTCCCGCGTACCGGGCGCGGCGGATCGACCGCCCCGGCCGGCTGCCTGAGCGTGGGCAGTTCGTGGCATTTACGGCCCACCCGCACATAAGTATGACCGGATCAGGTCCCATTGTGGTAGGTTATGGGTTTCTCCGGCCCGGTGAAAAACCTGCCGGGGTCGGGTGCCGCCCGGTCTCCTGGGAGCAGCCCTGAGCACGGCCGGTGCGAACCCTGGCGCATTGTTTTTCCCCGGCCCCTCCGGGAGACGCCTGAAGGGATAGCAAGGAAAAGGAACGCATGCCCAAAAGAACAGACATCCGGAAGATCCTTATCATAGGTTCGGGCCCCATCATCATCAGCCAGGCCTGCGAATTCGACTACTCAGGGACCCAGGCGTGCAAGGCGCTCCGGGAGGAAGGTTACGAGATTGTCCTGATCAACAGCAATCCCGCGACCATAATGACGGACCCCGAAACGGCCGACCGCACGTACATCGAACCGATCACCCCCGAAACCGTCGCCAAGGTCATCGCCCGCGAACGGCCGGACGCCCTGCTGCCCACACTGGGCGGCCAGACCGCGCTGAACGTGGCGGTCCGGGTGGCCGAAATGGGAGTGCTCGACCAGTACGGCGTGGAGATGATCGGTGCCAGGGTCGACGTGATCAAGAAGGCCGAAGACCGGGAACTCTTTCGAGAGGCCATGAAGCAGATCGGGCTGCGCGTGCCCGCGAGCGGCATCGCCCGTTCCATCGCCGAAGTCGAATCCATTGCGCGCGAAATCGGCTTCCCCATCATCGTCCGGCCGTCCTTCACCCTGGGCGGCACGGGGGGCGGCGTGGCCTACAACCGCCTGGAACTGCTGGAGATGGCCCAGGCGGGCCTGGATGCGAGCTTCATCCATACCATCATGCTGGAACAGTCCGTGCTCGGGTGGAAAGAATTCGAACTCGAGGTCATGCGGGATTACATGGACAACGTGGTCATCATCTGTTCCATAGAAAACATGGACGCCATGGGGGTCCATACGGGCGACTCCATCACGGTGGCCCCCGCACAGACCCTCACCGACCGTGAATACCAGATGCTGCGCGACGCATCCATCGCCATCCTTCGCGAGATCGGCGTCGAAACGGGCGGTTCCAACGTCCAGTTTGCCATCAACCCGCAAAACGGGGAGATGGTCGTCATCGAGATGAACCCCCGCGTGTCCCGTTCCTCCGCCCTGGCCTCCAAGGCCACGGGATTTCCCATCGCAAAGATCGCCGCCAAGCTGGCCGTGGGCTATTCGCTGGACGAAATCGCCAACGACATCACCCGGGAAACCCGGGCATCCTTCGAGCCCACCATCGACTACTGCGTCGTGAAGGTGCCGCGGTTCACCTTCGAAAAATTCCCCAACACGGAGGATTTTCTCACCACGGCCATGAAATCCGTGGGAGAGACCATGGCCATCGGCAGGACCTTCAAGGAATCCCTGCAAAAGGCGATCCGATCCCTGGAGACCGGCAGATTCGGATTCGGTGACCCGCCGCCCGATTCCGGAGAGGAATATATCGAGCACCTCAAGGAAAAACTGCGCCGCCCGAACTCCGCCCGCCTCTTCCAGATCGGTGAAGCCTTCAAGCTCGGACTCACGGTCTCCCAGGTCCACGAACTGACGTGGATCGATCCCTGGTTTCTGCACCACATCGAGCAGATCGTGCAGATGGAGGCGTCGATTCGCGAGTCGGCCGCTTCCGGCAGCATCCTGGACGATCCGGAGATGCTGCGCATTGCGAAGTCCTGGGGCTTTTCCGACATCCGCCTGGCCGACCTTTGCGGAACGGACGAGGAAACCGTCCGCAGCAGGCGTCTCCAGCACGGCATCCGGCCCGTGTACAAACTGGTGGACACCTGCGCGGCGGAGTTCGAAGCCTACACGCCCTACTACTATTCCAGCTACGAAACGGAAAACGAAGCCCGGCCCTCGGAACGGCCCAAGGTGGTCATCCTTGGCGGAGGGCCGAACCGGATCGGTCAGGGAATCGAATTCGACTACTGCTGCGTTCACGCATCCTTCTCCCTGCGGGAGGAAAATCGTGAGTCCATCATGGTCAATTCCAATCCCGAAACCGTTTCGACCGATTACGACACCTCCGACAAGCTGTATTTCGAACCTCTTACCCGCGAGGACGTGCTGCACATCATCGAGACGGAAAAGCCGGACGGAATGATCGTGCAGTTCGGCGGTCAAACCCCTCTGAACCTGTCCGTGCCCCTTGAGAAAGCGGGCGCCCCGATTATCGGCACCTCCCCCGACGCCATTGACCTGGCGGAGGATCGGAAACGGTTCCAGCAGCTCCTCCAGGAGCTGCGGTTGAAGCAGCCGAAGAACTCGACCGCCTTCACCGTGGAAGAAGCCGTCGCAGCCGCCGAGAGCATCGGCTATCCCGTGGTCGTCCGCCCGTCGTACGTACTGGGAGGAAGGGCCATGAGGATCGTCTACGACGAAGGAATGCTCAAGGAGTTCATGAAGACCGCCGTCCATGTTTCCCCGGGCCACCCGATCCTCATCGACCAGTTCCTCGAAGACGCGACCGAGGTGGACGTGGACGCCATCAGCGACGGGCAGACCACCGTCATCGGCGGCATCATGGAACACATCGAGCAGGCGGGCATCCATTCGGGGGACAGCGCCTGCGTGCTGCCTCCGATCAACATCAGCAGGGAACTCCAGGAGGAGATCCGGCGGCAGACGCGTTCGATGGCCGCGGGCCTGGGAGTGATCGGGCTGATGAATGTCCAGTTCGCCATAAAGGGAGGGGAGATCTACATCCTCGAAGTGAACCCCCGTGCCTCGCGTACCGTTCCATTCGTGAGCAAGGCCGTAGGAATCCCGCTGGCAAAGCTGGCCACAAAGGTTATGTTGGGAAAGTCCTTGAAGGAACTGGGCTTCGACCGGGAAGTGGAACCCCGTCACGTTTCCGTAAAAGAGGCGGTACTCCCCTTCTCCCGTTTCCCCAACGTGGATCTCCTGCTCGGTCCAGAGATGAAGTCGACGGGAGAGGTCATGGGCATCGGCTACAGTTTCGGCGTTGCTTTCGCAAAAGCCCAGGCTGCGGCAGGTTTCAACCTCCCCCTCAAGGGTACGGTTTTCGTCAGCGTGCACGACCACGACAAGCCCGGCGTGATCCCGGTGGCACGCAAACTCGTGGATCTCGGCTTCCGGCTGGTTGCCACCCGGGGGACGGCGGCCCATCTGCAAAGCAACGGGATTCCGGCCTCCACCGTATTCAAGTTAAAGGAGGGCCGGCCCAACGTTGTTGACCTGATCAAGAACGGCGAGATCCAGTTGCTCATCAATACGAGTCTCGGGAAAAAGACCTCTTCCGACTCCTATGAAATCAGGCGTACGACGCTGGTTTACAACATTCCCTACGCCACGACGATCGCCGGAGCAAAAGCCATCGCCGACGCGGTCGAAGAGCTTCAGAGAGGCGACTGGGATGTGAAAACCATCCAGGAATATCACGCGCAGTAGGATTCTTTTCAGGGTTCCGGGGGGCTATGCTCCCCGCCCTTCGTAGCGGAGGTGCCGTTAGTCCATGACTCATCAATCGCTGCAACCCGCGCTGCCCCCTTTCGTTCCCAGCAAACGTGAAGAGTGCGGCATTTTCGGAATCTACGGGACGCCCGATGCGTCCAAGCTCGCCTATTTCGGTCTTTACGCCTTGCAGCACCGCGGTCAGGAAAGCGCGGGCATCGCCGTGTCGGACGGCTCCCAGGTCAGGGAGTACAAACACATGGGTCTCGTCCACGACGTCTTCAACGAACAGAAGCTGAAGGCGCTCAAGGGGCACCTGGCCATCGGCCACGTGCGGTATTCCACCACGGGGTCCTCGCTCCTCGCCAACGCGCAGCCGTTCGTCGTCTTTCACGGCAACGAATACTACGGGATCGGCCACAACGGCAACCTGGTAAATGCCGTGCAACTGCGCGAGGAGTTGGAGCGGGAGGGAGCCATCTTCCAATCCACCATGGACACGGAGGTCATCATGCACCTCCTCTCCAGGAATCTCAAGAACGGCCTCGACGAGGCGCTGACGAAGACGCTGAGCCGGCTGGAAGGAGCCTACTCCCTTGTCATGTGCACCAGGGACAAGCTCATCGGCATCCGCGATCCCAGGGGATTCCGCCCCCTTTGCCTGGGAGAGATGGACGGCGGCGGCTACGTGCTCGCTTCCGAAACCTGCGCCCTGGACTTGATCGAGGCCAGGTACATTCGGGACCTGGAACCCGGGGAGGTGCTCGTCATCGACCAGAACGGCCTGCGCTCGTTCCATCCCCTGCCGAAGGAGCCTTCCTCCCATTGCATCTTCGAGTTCATCTACTTCGCACGGCCCGACAGCAACATTTTCGGCCAGAACGTCTACCTGTTTCGAAAGCGCCTGGGGCACCTCCTGGCCCGCGAAAACCGCCAGCTGACCGCGGATCTGGTAATGCCCTTCCCCGATTCGGGCAACTACGCCGCCCTGGGCTTCGCCGAAGCGTCCAGAATCCCCCTGGAGATGGGGGTCATACGAAACCACTACGTCGGGCGGACCTTCATCCAGCCCAGCCAGGCGATGCGGGATTTCGGAGTGCGCGTGAAGCTCAACCCGGTGAAAGAACTCCTGAAGCACAAAAGGGTCATCCTCGTGGAGGATTCCATCATCCGCGGCACCACGACGCGAACCCGCATCAATACGCTCCGGCAGGCCGGAGCGAAGGAAGTGCACATGCTGGTGAGCTGCCCTCCCCATCGGTTCCCGTGCCCCTACGGCATCGACTTTTCGACGAAGGGCGAACTGATCGCCGCTACGCATTCCGTGGAGGAGATCCGCAAATACATAGGACTCGACTCGCTGAGCTATCTCAGCATCGATGGACTTTTGGAGGGGGCCGGCGTCGCCGGCGTCGACCATCCCTACTGCATGGCCTGTTTCGACGGCAAGTACAGCGTGCCGTTCGAAAACGCGGTTCGCAAGGACTGTTTCGAAAAATGCTGACGGCGGACCGGTCCGATTCCCAGCGGCACCGTGGACGGCACCCGGTTCCGATTCCGCACAGAAAGGTTTGAATGGTGGAAGACCCAAACCGGCTGATGCAAGCCGGAACAGGAATTTCGGTTGAAGATACCTTCGGTCCTCAATCGTCGAATGAGGAAGTGCGCATTGCCGGCTACGGAAAAGAGGAAATCCTCGAAATCGCCGTGGATGTTCTCCGTATCGAGGCAGAAGGCGTGCTCCACCTGCTGGAGTACCTGGACGGCCACTTCGCGACGGCGGTGCAGTGGATCTACGAATCGAGGGGCCGCGTCATCGTGACCGGCATCGGAAAGTCGGGCATCGTCGGCAGAAAGATCGTGGCCACTCTCAGCAGCACGGGAACTCCCGCTCTCTTCATCCACCCCGTGGAAGCCATGCACGGGGACCTCGGCATGGTGCGGGGGGAGGACATCGTCCTTGCCCTGTCCAACAGCGGGGAAACCGACGAATTGAACGCCATCCTTCCCGTCCTGCGCAAGATCGGGACGCGCATCATCGCCTTCACCGGCAACACCTCGTCCACACTGTCGCAGCACAGCGATATCTCCATCTGCACGGCCGTTCCGAGAGAGGCCTGCCCGCTGGGGCTCGCCCCCACGGCAAGCACCACGGCGCAACTCGCCATGGGGGACGCTCTCGCGGTCGTCCTCATCAAGCTGCGCAATTTTCAGGCGAAGGATTTTCACCGGATCCACCCGGGAGGTCATCTCGGGGAACGCCTTCAGGCGGCTTTGTTCGAGGTCATGCTCCAGGGAAAGGACATCCCCACCGTACACGAGGAAACGCCGGTTTCCGATGCACTCCGGATCATGAGCCAGAAGGGGCTCGGAGCGACACTGGTCGTGGATTCCCGCAACGAACTGCTGGGGATTTTCACGGACGGGGATCTGCGCAGAGCGCTGCTCAAGTTCACGGATCTCCATTCGAGAAAGATCCGTGAAGTCATGACACCGCGGCCTCGCACCATTTCCGCCGATCATTCGGTGGCCGAGGGCCTGGAGATGATGGAACGCCATTCCATCACCGTCCTCCCGGTCGTCGATGCGCAGGGATGCCTGAAGGGTATCCTTCACCTCCACGACCTCCTGGGGAAGGGCAGAATCCGCTTCACCCGCTGAAAGCGTGAAGTTCGCCGGGATGGTGCGCCCCAAGGCGGCGCGGCCCGGCGAACCGCGCTCCAAAAATACACCGTCCCCGATGCGGCAGCGAGGCTTCCATTCCCGCCCCAAGATACGGTTCGACGGCAACGACGCATTTTTCCCCGCTGCCGCATCGGGCCTTCCCCGAATTCTCCGGAATCTTCCAGGAGGAGAACCCAGTGTACGGTCAACTGTTGTGCTTCATCATCGCACTCATGATCTTTTCCTTTCACCAGCCGGGGGACGGTCCACTCCTGTCGCTCCAGGAAACGGCACTCCTGTCTCTGGCGATATTCCTGCTCTTTACGCTCACCTGTGCCACAGTCTTTCACAGGCTCGGCCAATCCCATCTCAGCGAGTCCTCCCTCTCGCTGAAATACCACCGCGCCCAATCCCGGCTCGCCGCACTGGCGCTTCTGACTCTTGCGTTCTACGTCTATGCCCTGGATATCAGGTACTATCTCGATTCCATCCCTGGAGTGAAGAAATCGCTCACACTGTCCGGCGGGCTCGGCCTTCTGATCTATCTTCTGCACATGGGGGTCGTCTGGTTCCTGAGCCACCCCTTTTACCAGAAGATCCATCACTCCGTCATACGCAGGCCGGCCTTTATCGCGGGGCATCTCTCCTTCTCCGCCGCCATTCTCATCCCGTGGTGCCTGCTCTCGCTGCTCTCCGATCTGACCCAACTTCTGCCCCTTCCGACCTTTTTCAAGAGCGCCACCGGGGAATGGATTCTCCTCGGGCTCACGATGTGCGTCTTCATACTTCTCGCCCCCTGGCTGCTCGTTCGGCTGTGGAGGTGCCACCCGATTCCGGAAGGTCCCCAGCGGGCGGAACTCGACCGCTTCTGCCGGGAAAACCGCTTCAAGGTGGGGGGGCTGATGCTCTGGCCTCTTTTCGGGGGCGAAATGCTCACGGCGGGAATCATGGGCGTGCTGCCCCAGTTCCGCTACATCCTGATCACAAGAAGCCTTCTGGCACTTTTGAACATCGACGAACTGAAAGCCGTGCTGGCCCACGAAATGGGCCACGCCCGCCGGCACCATGTCGTGTTCTTCCTTATTTTCTTCGTGGGGCTCATCGCCCTCACCTCCTCCTACTCCGATGTCTACTTCTACGCCGTTTTCGGGCAAAACACTCTCCGGCAATGGGCTTATAGCGCCGGTGCCTTCTACCCCAGCATGTTTTCCATGATTACCGTCTTTCCCGTTATGCTCTTGGCCGCGGCATACTTTCGTTATGTATTCGGGTTCTTCCTGAGGAACAGCGAACGCCAGGCGGACTTGTGCGCGCTGCAGACGATCGGCCATCCCCATACCCTGATTTCCGCTTTTCAGAAGATCGCCTTTTTCAGCGGCAAGATCGAAAACCTTCCGAGCTGGCATCACTTCAGCATACGGCAGCGCATCGACTTCCTGGAAAAGGCCTGCGAGGACGAAAAAACGGCCGCCCGCCACAACCGCAGGCTTTACGGCTGTGCCATCCTGTTTGTCGTCGTCATGAGCATTCTCATCGCTGCAAGCGGCAAAGTCGAGGCAACGAAGACCGTCCAGGGGTGGCGCGCTGAATATGGGATCGGGGTCCTCGAGAAGATCCTGGAAAACAAACCGGACGATCCCTCCCTTCTCGACATGTACGGAGGGCTGCTGATGGAGCGCGGCCGCTTTGAAAAAGCCGAGTCGTCGCTGCGAATCGCTCATGACCTGGCCCCGGACGATGCCGGAATCATGAACAACCTGGCATGGCTCTACGCAACGGCGCCTCCGCCTTTCTTCACCCCCGAAGCCGCCCTGGAACTGGCTCGGCGTGCTGCGGCCCTCACCCCCACCTCTCATGTGCTGGACACCCTGGCCGAGGCATATTACGTCAACGGCCGTTACGACGAAGCTCTTGAAGCGATCCTCAGGGCCATCGGAGAGAAGCCGAAAAACCTCGACTATTTTTTGCGGCAGCAAGAAAAATTCGAGAAAGCGGCGAAGATGCGGAAGGAGAGGCAACCCCCGCCGCTTCATTCCGAAACCGGGGAATGAAGCGGCGGGGAGAGTCTTGTTTTCGTCGCCGGCGCCACCCCACGCGGGGAGAAGTCGGGGCGCGGGCGGCTGGAACCGGGTTACAGCGTGCTCAAGGTGCCCATCAGGTGAACGGCTTCGCTCAAAGGCGCATTGAGATTCGCCCTGTGGTTGGCGAAAATGCTTCCCAGATCGGAATCGAGGATGATCCAGGGATCGACCTCCTCTGCCCGGTAGAGTTCGTGGATGATCGTATCCATGAATTCGATACCGTACATCGTGGAGGCCAGCTGTTTCTCGAAGCCCACCCGGCAGACCTTCAGAATCTCGAAATAGACGTGGGCCACGCCCTTTGCATAATAGAAATGATCGTCGGTCCTGAACCAGCTGATCGGCGAGGCCACCAGGTTCTTGTTGACGTTGCCCAGAAGGTCCCTATAGGAATTGATCAGTGCGACAAGAGTATCTTTGCGGTAGTAAAAATTGCGCTGGCCTTTCTGAAGTTTCACGACAAAGTTTTTCAAATGGGAAACCGCCTCGTCATAGGAACCTTCCGCCGACGGGAACCAGAAACGGGTGGCGCTGTTCATGAAATAATTGAGGGCCTGTTCGAGGTCCGGGTCATAGCGGTCCGACTCTCCCATGCGCGTCAGGCTGTCTTTCAGACGCAGAGTGGTAAAGCGGATTGCTTCCAGGACTCCGAGCTGGTAGTTGTTGATGTTATCGGTAAAGCGGCCGGCGATGATGTCGTTGGGACGCCATCCAAGCACGCGCCCGTGGAGTTCGTGATTCATTAGCTTGATCATGGTTTCCACGAAGGTTACGCCGGGAACGGCAGAGATTTCGGGCAGCACGGGGCCGTGTCCTCCCCCATGTGCGGCGGCTGGTCCATGGCTGGCGGTCTCATCGTGTCCCGCAGTTCCGGCCGGGCTGCCCGCCGCCGGTGGAGGGGCGGGAGCCGCTGGGGCATGACCCTGCGTTTGCGGCGCGGCAGCAGGAGCGGCAGCCCCATGTCCCGCGACGGGCGGCGCGGATGCGGGCGCAGGCGCGCTCTCCTTTTGCTGCGGCTGCTGCGCTGGGGCCGCAGCCGGTTCCGTGGCCGTCTGTTCCTGCCCGGGCAAGGCGGTATTTTTCTGTAAGGACCAGGCAAGATGCGCGCTCCCCACGAGTGCCACGACCACCAGCGTGAACACGAGGAATCGCATGCACCGCCGTACCGTAGATGTCCTGCCGACACGGCTTCGCTCATTCAGAACTGTCATTGTCGCGCTCCTTTCTAGATCGTCCACTCAACCCTGCTCAAATATGAATGTGGCACAAGCATCAGCCGACTCCCACGCAGACACCGAA
>JAJFUA010000240.1 GCA_021372635.1 Desulfobacteraceae bacterium
ATCTTTTCTCCCGGATGGTACGGTATCTTTGGAGCTGAAAAGGAGGGCCATTTCATGCTGAACGCGATCCGGCGTTTTTTCGGTGAAAAGGCGAGCGGCCAGGTAGCCAGGAAGAGGATGCAGGTCGTCCTGATGCACGACAGGCTGGACCTGACTCCCGATGTCATGGAAGCACTGAAAAACGATATCCTCGCGGTGCTTGCTCGCTATATGGAAATCGATACGGGAACCATTCGAGTGGACCTGGAACAGGGGAAGGAATACACCGCCCTAGTTTCCAATGTCCATATCAAGCGGGTTTATCGCCGCGCGCTGCCCACTTGACCTTCGTGAGGTGGATGAATGGTATTGAAGGTTTTTCTTGCGGCGACGCTTCGCAAATACGTACCCGGGTACGACAGCGGCAAGGGCCATGAAGTGGAGGTCGAACCGGGTGAAACCGCGGGGGATGTCGCCGCGAGATTGCATATTCCGCAGGACGAAGTGAGGCTGATCATGATTGACGGGATCGGGTCGAACTGGGATGCCGCACTCGATGAAGCGGAGCGGCTCGCTTTTTTCCCGCCTGTCGGCGGGGGGTGAACCGATTCCATAGATCTCAGGCAAACCTCGCCGCGATCCTTACCCTGGAGAACCCCGGCGAGGTCGGTTCAGGCGGCATTGCAATTTTTCCAGTGACTTACAGCGCTCCCCCCTTCGCTCCCCGAAGGCGTCAAGGTCAACCCCTTCGGTACGAAGCGTGTTCCTGACATGGAGCCGTCAACCGGGCGCCACCTTCCCCAACCTGAGGATCATTCTCCTATCTCTTCGCGCAACTTCCTTACTGCCTCTTCCAGGTCTGGAAAAAGATCCAGAGACAGTGTCAAACCTTTTTTGGACGGATGAAATTCCCCATCGTCTCCCTTGTAGTAAACCCGAAGGTCCACGTACTCTTTTCCCTTATAGACGGTAAGGGAAGCCCGGATTTCCTCCAGGGGATTCTTGGGAAAGGAATGAACGAGCTGAGCATCCTTGGTCATAAACCGTTCCTTGTTTCTTTTCCTGATTGGCTCAATCAAAAAAACGACATGTCAAACCCGCAAATCCCAGCAGGACCGCGGTCTTCTCAACGCCAAGCGAACTATGAGCACCTCAACTATCAAATACACCGCTCATCAGCAAGCAATATTTGACGCGGGACACCGTTTTTCAAGTGGGAAATGTGGACCGGCCTTGTTTTCATCAAGTATTGACGACTCAATACGAAATGCGTGCGCTTCTTTTGGAAGCAGCGTCATCCTCCGGTCGGAACTGCCCGATCGGGTTCGCCTCTCCTACTCTCTCGTGGAAAAAAATACTGGAGATGGTATAGTTTAACATAAGAGCCGAGGCGGAATCCGCCTTGCTCGTTCGCTTTTCCGGGATCCGTATGCAACGGCGACGGCGCCGTCGGGCAAACCGTTCGAAAACTGACAATGAATCGGGAGACAGGATGGAAGAGAGAGTCAAAACGCTTGGCATCATCTGCGCCAATCATTTCAGCGCCCAGCTGGATGCTGTCCGCCTTCGCACCGGGAGAATCACCGAGCGCATCAAGATCGATCATCCCGAGGCTGCCGCGGTGATCCCGTTCCTCGATACGGAAACCGTTCTCATGGTGCGGCAATGGCGTTACGCCATAGGGAGGGAGACGCTGGAGATACCTGCGGGAAAAGCCGACCCGGGCGAAGATCCAACCGTTTGCGCACTCCGTGAACTTCGGGAAGAGACGGGCTACGAAGCTCACAGCCTGTTTCCCATTTTCAGCTATTACCCGGCGATCGGGTATTCGAACGAGGTGATTCGCCTCTACGCGGCCTTCGATCTGAAACGCGTCGAAGAGAAGCTCGATGAAGACGAGATTTCCCGCGTGGAAGCGGTCAGCCTGAAGCGCATCGAGGATTTGATCTTGGATGGCAAGATAGAGGACGGCAAAACCGTTATAGGCATTTCACTGTTCAAGGCAAGAAAGGAACGCGGGCAGTTCCCGCCCGAACTGTTCTTCGAGAAGCGGAATCCATGACGAAAGTTCCCATTACTCGAACTGGATATCGAAAACTTCTGAGGGAGCTTCTCCACCTCAGGCGCGTCATACGTCCGAGAGTGCTCGAGGAACTCCAGGAAGCCAGAGCTTTCGGTGTCAAGATCGAGAATCAGCAATACATGCTCGCCCGCGAGCGCCATGCGGTGTTGCAGAAGAGAATTCGGGACATCGAGGAGCGGCTTTCCATCTGCGAAATCGTTGTCGGCTGGAAGTACTACGTCAACCAGGTAGGTTTCGGAACCGTGGCCACGGTTCAGAATATCGATACAGGCGAAAAATACAGGTATCAGATGGTCGGTCCTTATGAATCCGACGTCATGGACGGAAAGCTTTCCGTCGAGTCCCCCGTTGGCCGCTGCCTGATGGGACATTACGAAGGAGAGGAAGTCACCGTTTACGCACCCGCAGGTATTCGCATCTATCGCATCCTCACTGTACAGACATGATTCCCTTTTCCACCGGTGCGGGGCGTTTCATGCCTGCGGCTCCTCGCATTCCATGTCATGGGCCGTGATGACGCCGGTTCCCGCTGTCGGGACGGCTTCCGGCAGTTGCAGCGCATGGTCGGCGGCTGCATGTTCGTCCCGGGCTGTTTCCCGTTGCATCGCTTCCCGATCCGCACGATTTCGGGGAAAACGGCTGCGCCTTCCACGAACGTGCCGGCATGTCCTGGATAAAACAGAAGGGAAAAATCCGAGGCACAATCATGGGAGGTTTTGATTCACATCAAACCGATCCTTGCGATGGGGATTTTCTTTTTCCCGCTGGAAGCCCGGGAGATCCGGAGAGAAAGCTTCCCTCGGCCTCTGGCGGCCGAAGGCCGCCTCATTCCATCGCAAAAGCCGGGACGAACCGCATCGGGCGTGTCCTGGGCTGCGCCACGCTGATTCTTTGTCTTCTCTTTCCGACGCCTCTCGTCGAGGAATCCTGCCCGCTTTCCTCCCGGCACTATCCGATTTTCACCGGGGAAGCACGCCAAGTCATTGCGAGCACCGCATTTGTGAAAGCCTTCCGTTACTTTTCCGCACACAAGCGCCTCATCCACAACAGGAAATACCTGACCGTCATCGATTACACCAAACCGTCTCACGTAAAACGGATGTATCTTCTGAACCGGGAGACCTGCGAAGTGCAGAGCTTCCTCGTGGCCCACGGAAAGCAATCGGGGTTCAGCTTCGCCAGCCGCTTTTCCAACGAATTCGACTCGCACATGAGTTCCAAAGGCTTCTTCCTCACAGGCCGGACCTATGTGGGCATCCACGGCCTGTCCCTTCTGCTGCACGGACTGGAAAAGAACGTGAACGACAATGCCCTGCGAAGAGGCATCGTCATTCACGGGGCAGAATACGTCAGCCGCCGGTCCGTCCTGGTCAACAGGGGACGCCTCGGCCGGAGCTTCGGGTGTCCGGCGGTTCCCGCCCCGGAAGCCTGTACGATCATCCACAAGCTGAAGAATGGAAGCCTGCTTTACATACATGCCGGAGACTAGACGATTTTTTCCCTGCCCCGGTCCCGCTTCGCTCAGGGATTGCGAAAGGGAGAATCAGGCCTTTGGAAGCGTAAAATCAGGGAAACCACGATAGACAGAAATCGGCGTTCGTTTTAAAAGTATATCCAACTTCAATGAACTTCTCTCAACGAGGTTACTTTTAGGAGGAGATTGGTATGAAAAAGATGATCATGTTTTTGACGGCCATCGTATTCGCAGCAACCATGCTCGTTGTGCCCGCCGGCGCCGCGACCACCGCTCCTGCCGACCAGAAGGTAACGGCTGCGGACCAAAAGGCAAAGCCTGCAAAGAAGGCCAAAAAGGCTAAGAAGTCCAAGAAAAAAACCAAGAAGGCAAAAAAGGCAAAAGGCACCAAGAAGGCAAAGAAGACCGCTTAATTATTCGTACAACGATTTATCGAACAGGCAGTTTTTCCAGATTCCTCAATGAGAGCGAGCAATTATTTATTGAAGGGGCATTCGCAGGATTAGGATCGAACGTTCGACGGTTTCATCCAAACAAGTTTGCGAATAACATGTTATTTCGAAAAAAGCCCGGGCAATGACCGGGCTTTTTTCGTTTTCATCTCCCGCGAAGCGTCTCCCCGCGAGGAAGCCTGACAGGCTTCCGGACCGGCCGATCCGGGAACGACTGCTCGATCATTCCGCTATTTGACTGGAAAAATGGCGTTCCCTGAACGGTTACAGATAAATGGCCGAGCAACCTACGCGGCTACAGGGCTTTTCGCAGGAAGATCGTCGAAATTGCGGTCAAAATTGTTCGCCATACCGGAAAGGTAATTCTCAGGCTTCCCGAAGCGATGATGTAAAGATCAGCGCTTCGCTCGGCAAAATCGCTCAGTTCAGATCTCTTTCATGACTTGTAGTAAAACCTGTACTCCTTTCCACACTGCGAACACTTCAGGGTACACTTGTCCCCTTCGTCTATGGCGATAGTGATTTTCGCCCCGCAATCATCACATCGCCTGCTTACGGTGAACCCCCTCACCGTTTTCTTCGGCCTTTCCATCCCCCCGCCTCCCGACGAACGACTTTCGCTTACAAGGCTCTTCCGGGAAGGGTTCACGCGAATACCTTCCACGCAAGGTCTCAAAACGCACAAACACGCAGGCTGCATTCAGCGCTTTCCGTCTTTCCTGCAAAGCACAGAGCTTCCCCAGGCGACGAGCGCCGAACCGACCAACGGGAACCGGACGCCGCAAATCCGCATCCTTCCCAGCCCCCCATCGAACGGGCGGTAGTATAGCATTTGAAATCATTTTATCAAGATTTCAATCGCCAGGGTCCGTCGCATTCGGTCCCGCAAGGCATCCGTCGTTTCCCCGGTCTGCGTGGCCGCTATGGCCGCCGGACACACAGACGTGAGGCGTAAAGGACTCTACTGGGTGGAATACCTGGCCAGGACGCGTTTCAGGTCGTCCGCCACCCAGGGCGCCTGTAGCTCCGCGCTCATGAAGATCTGCATGGGCAGGAGACCGGCCATGCTGTAAAAGGCGGAGTTTGCCTTGTAGTCCACCTGCATCGCGGCCCCTTCAAGCGCCACGCCGGCAAACAGCCCTCGGTTGCGGGAATACGACAGGATCTCCGATTTCAGTTGAATGTCCGTACCCGCTTCGGCATGCCGCCCCACGGGTCCGGCAGCCACGGACGCATCCGCCCCGAGAGTGAATTTCCCGCTGGTTATCGCATCCAGGCTCCTCATCGTCCGAAATACCAGGATCGCATCCGTGGATTGAGCCCCGATCTGCCACCCCACGCTGCCTCCCGTGATCGTGAAGAATACAGGATTGCTCCAGCCCCTTTCCTTTGAGCGCACCACCATGACTCCCTGCCCGTAGCGTGCCCCGAGAATGAACCCCGCTTTGAGCAGGCCGGGGAAAATGGCAATCCCGTAAGCCTCCCCCAACAGGGAAGGAGGAATGCTCTGTTCGGGAATCGACATGATTTCCGACATAACTTGAGTGGCCGATTGTACGGTCGATTCTTCGTCGCTGCCCCCGATGCAAGAACCCGCAGCGAAAAAGCTCAATGCTCCGGCAGCCAGTATGGCGAACAACAAGCATTTCTTGCGCATGAGACAATTCCTTTCCAGGTCAAACGGATGATGAACGATACGGACCGTTGCGATCTGCCATGCCGGCGCCTCGGAAATCATTCCCGGGGCACGCAACACGCAAATCTTTGCGCTTCTCTGTTCAAGACCGATTACCCCCCGAAAAGGAGAGGATTTTCAGGTAGGTGTTTACTTCGCCGGGTTCTCGGCCCGCCTTTCTACAAATCCCTGCACAGGCAGTCCCCCAGCCTCTATTTTCTACCGGGCTTTTCTCCAGACTTCTTGTCCATCTCCTCCTTTTTTATGGATATTTCCTTTTCGATCTGTTCCGCGACCTTTTTCTGGTGTTCCAGGGTGACGGGATTCACTCTGAGCCAGTTCAGCCCATAGACGGGCACATCCGCAGTCCACTGATAATGTGGAGTCCCGACAAACAGCTCGCCGGTCCTCGTATCCAGCACGGCCATGGTGGAAGCCCACTGGATCACCTGGTACCGTCCGTTCACGGAGAGGGAATGGCATACATAGATGAGGGCCACACCCAGAACGAGGATGGCCGTTTTGAAAATCTTGTCGAATTCA
>JAJFUA010000256.1 GCA_021372635.1 Desulfobacteraceae bacterium
GGTATTCGAAGAGGGCCTGCTGGACATCGACGGCATCGTGGAGTTCAAACCGGAACTGGCCACCGTCGAGGACATTCGGCGCGTCCATTTCTGCGCTCCCGACGAAGCGAGCGTCATTACCGAGTCGCACCTGATCAGTGCGGGCGGGGCCATGACCATCGGTACGCAGGTGATGGAAAAGAACGTGGAGCGGGGGTTCGCCCTGGTGCGGCCGCCGGGGCATCACGCGATGCGCGTGGTCCACGGCGCTCGCGGCTTCTGCAATATCAACATCGAAGCCATAATGATCGAGTATCTTCGCCATGCCTACCACATCGATCGCGTAGCCATCGTGGATACGGACTGCCATCACGGGGACGGCACCCAGGATATCTACTGGCACGATCCCGATACGCTGTTCATCTCGCTCCACCAGGACGGCCGGACTCTCTATCCAGGCAGCGGATTCCCCTATGAAACCGGCGGACCGACCGCGGCGGGCACGACGATCAACATCCCTCTGCCGCCGCGCACTTCCTCCGAAGGGTTCCTCTATGCCCTGGAACACGCGATCAAGCCCATCCTGGAAGATTTCAGGCCGCAGCTCGTCATCAATTCCGCCGGACAGGACAACCACTATACGGACCCCATCACGAACATGAGCTTCTCCGCCCAGGGCTATGCGGAACTCACGCACCGCCTCAAGGCGGATATCGCGGTCCTGGAAGGCGGTTATTCCATCGAGGGCGCCCTCCCCTACATAAACGTGGGTATCATCCTGGCCCTTGCCGGGCTCGACTACAGCAAGGTGACGGAACCCGACTACAAACCCGAAAAGATACGTCAGTCAAAAGAAACCACGCAGTACATCGAACGCATGGTGGACGAAGTCCTGGAATTCTGGCGCAGGGGCCCCGCAACCCGGAAGGAATACCGCGAACGGCAGTTCGCCGAACGGGAGAGGACCATTTTCTACGATACGGACAACATTCTCGAAACACAGCAAGAAAAACTTCGCGTCTGTCCGGATTGCAGCGGGGTACTCGGCATTGATTCGCGAACCGACCGGGGGTATCATATATACGCGGTCCATATCCCCAGAAAAGCCTGCAAATTCTGCCGAGATTTGGGATATCAGTGGTTCGAGTCCCGCAGTGTACGGGAATACAACCGGGTCTTCCTCCAGGACCGGAGTGAAGACCGATACCTTGTACGGAAGGCCTGACGTATTACGATGGAACCGGTTCTCGTAAAGAACTTCACCCTGCCCGAACTGGAAGCATGGGTGGAAAGCATAGGCGAGCGACGATTCAGAGCCCGCCAGCTCTTTAGAAACATTTACGCCCGCAAGGTCCGGTCTTGGGGCGAATGCACGGATCTGAGCAAACTGTTTCGGGTGCAGCTCGAGAACGGCACACGCCTGGATGCGTTGCGGCTGATGGAAAAGCGGGAAGCGTCCGACGGCACCCTGAAATACCTTTTCGGGCTCCAGGACGGGCATACCGTGGAATCCGTCCTGATACCGGATGCGCCCCGCCACACTCTTTGCATATCCAGCCAGGTGGGGTGCGCATTCGCCTGCAAGTTCTGCCTGACCGGCACCCTGGGTTTCAAACGCAACCTCCACACCGCCGAGATCGTGGACCAGGTTTGCCAGGTCCAGATCGACCTCGGAATCGGCACGCGCATCACGAACCTGGTTTTCATGGGGATGGGCGAACCTCTGGCCAATTACGACGCCGTAATTCGAGCCATCAGCGTCATGACCAACCCGAACGGGCTGGCGTTTTCACACCGGCGCATCACCTTGTCCACCGCCGGACTGGTACCCGGGATGGCCCGCCTCGGGCAGGACAGCCCCGTGAACCTCGCCGTCAGCCTGCACGCATCCGACGACGCGCTCCGCAGCCGGATCATGCCTATCAACAGAAAATATCCGCTGGAAAGCCTCATGCAGGCATGCCGGCGGTATCCCGTCGCCCCGAGGAAGCGCATCACGTTCGAGTACATTCTACTCGACGGGATCAACGACTCTCCGGAACAGGCCCGCAGCCTGGTCAAGCTCATCCGGGGCATTCGATCCAAGGTGAATCTCATCCCGTTCAACCCACACCCGGATTCCGAGTACCGCCGGCCTCCCGATGAGCGGATCCTGGCATTCCAGGAAGTCTTGCAGAAAGCGCAGATCACTGCCATAATCAGGCAGAGTCGCGGGAGGGAGATCGGCGCCGCTTGCGGTCAGCTTGCGGCCGGGTACGGCGAGGACGACGAAGACTGAAAGCGAAATGTCTCAGGATAATGTGGAGTTGACTTTGAAACCCGACTTTAGTAAACAGAATGGTTTGCTCCCGGCCATAGCCCAGAGCGCCTCGGATGGCAAAATTCTGATGCTCGCCTACATGAACGAACTGGCGTGGGATATGACCGTCAAGACCGGAAAGGCTCACTACTGGAGCCGGTCCAGGAAGAAATTATGGCTGAAGGGGGAGGAATCGGGGCATGTGCAACTGGTGGAAGAAATACTCCTGGACTGCGACCTCGACACCATTCTCCTCAAAGTAAACCAGTTGGGTGGTGCAGCTTGCCACACGGGCTATCCAAGCTGTTTTTACCGCCGCTACAGGGACGGTGAACTCGAAACCATCGAGGAACCCGTTTTCGACCCCACGGAGGTTTATAAGAAGTGAAGCAGCTCATTTTGGGCATTCCCAAGGGAAGCCTTCAGGAATCGACCCTGAGACTTTTTCGCCAGTCGGGCTGGCGAATCACCCTTTCGGACAGAAACTACTTCCCCGAGATCAACGACCCCGAAATCAGTTGCTCCATCTGCCGGGCCCAGGAGATGTCCCGCTACGTCGAAAGCGGCACGTTCGACGCAGGCTTGACCGGACGGGACTGGATCATGGAGAACGACTCGAGCGTCCAGATCGTGGCGGACCTCATTTACTCAAAGGTCAGCCAGCGCCCCGCGCGGTGGGTACTTGCCGTGCCCATGGATTCGCCGGTCTGCGAACTCGAGGATCTCAAGGGGAAAAAGATCTCTACGGAACTCGTGAACTTCACCAAGCGCTATTTTGGATCCCGGGACATCCACGTCCAGGTCGAATTTTCCTGGGGTGCCACCGAAGCGAAGGTGATCTCGGGCTTGTGCGACGCCATCGTCGAAGTGACGGAAACCGGGGCCACGATGCGTGCCAACGGGTTGCGCATCGTTAAGGAACTCATGCAGTCCAACACGCAGCTCATCGCCAACCCGAAGGCGTGGGAAGATCCGTGGAAGCGGGAGAAGATCGAGGAAATCTCCCTGCTGCTCCAGGGCGCGCTGCGGGCGGAAGATCTCGTGGGCCTGAAGATGAACGTGCCCGAGGATCGTCTGTCGAGCGTCATCGAGCTGCTGCCGAGCCTCAACGCGCCGACGGTCGCCCACCTCTATCAGAGCGACTGGCTGTCGGTCGAGACGGTGATTTCCAAGAATGCGGTCCGGGAACTCATTCCACAACTCATCAAGGCTGGGGCGGAGGGTATCATCGAATACTCACTGAATAAGGTCATATGATGAAAATCCAGAAGCGGACTCAGTTCCTTTGCCTCATTTTGGCTCTCATGCTGGCATCCTGCGCCACCACATCGGAATCCGATCCCTTTGCCCGCTACTCGACCGATCAATTGCGCCAGATGGGCGAGAAGTTCCTTGCCGGAGGAGAACTGGTCCAGGCGTTGAAATTCCTCTCCCAGGCGGAACTGCGGGAGCCCAACAACCCTTCGGTACAGTATTACCTTGGGCTTGCCTACGACCAGAGGGGATCCCAGGCCGAGGCGTACGATCATTACCAGAAGGCCCTGACGGCCAAGCCGGATTATGCCGAAGCAAGCAATGCCCTGGGATCCCTCTACGCCAGGCAGGGAAAATACGATCTCGCCATGGACTCCTTCCGCAAGGCGCTGTCCAATCCGATGTACTCCACTCCCTTCTATGCCCAGTTCAACATCGGCCGCGTCTACGAGATGAAGGGGGACAAGGACATGGCCCTCCAGCAGTATCGTGAGGCAGTCCATCTTTTTCCGAGCTACAGCCTTGCCTACTACCGCATGGGGCTGATACTCGAAAGCTTCAAACGCGGCGACGAGGCCAGGCAGGCTTATAAAATGGCGATCCTGAGCAACCCCGACAACGTGGAGGCGCATCTGCGCTTCGGCGTGATGAGCTACACCGCGGGGGAACTGGAAAACGCCCTCTATTCCCTCAGCCGGGTCGTGAAACTGGCGCCCGGCACCCCCATGGCGGAGGAGGCCAAGCGGTACCTCGATTCCATGAAGAGCGTCGTGGGGGACCAGTCGAAGAATTCCACACCGATGGGCCAGATCCATGCTGGGAATGTGGAAGTCCTGAGTAATCGAGACCTTATGCCCGAAGGGCCTTCGCTCTACACCCCTTCCGTCCCGGAGATCCTCAAGGCACAGGTGGAGTTCGATCCGAGGACGGACGGAATCGTGACCGCGGCGTCTGAGGGAAAGGCCGGCGCCGACATCGCGCCGTCCCTGTCTCCTGAAACGCAGTGGAAGTACATCATTCAGGTCGGTTCCTTCCTGACCAGGGAGAATGCCGAAAAGATACAGAAGCGGCTGGAGTACCGGGGATACAGCACCACCATCAAGGACTGCCGCCACAAGGTTCTGGGATCGATTTTCGTGGTACAGCTGAAGCCGATCGTGGATGAATCGAAGGCAGGCACGGTCATGGTCGGCCTCGAGAGTGAAAAGCATGTAACACCGGTCCTGATCAAGGTCCCGGAACCGTGAACCGGCGAGCGGTTTTCAAAAGCAGATGGATATGCATGTGGAATCGCGTACCGGGTGAGGCTTCCCTCACCCGAAGTTTTTTTGATCCATTGTTCGCTACCAGGGGGAAGATGTGATTTGCAGACGAGTTCAGGATATCAAGCCGTTCATCGTGATGGATGTTCTCGAACAGGCGCAGAAGCTGGAACGAGCGGGTGAGTCCGTAATCCATCTTGAAATTGGGGAAC
>JAJFUA010000290.1 GCA_021372635.1 Desulfobacteraceae bacterium
CATGATCAGCAAAACCCCCAGCAGTCTCTCACAATGTCCCTTCATCCTTCTCCTCCTTCGTGTCTTGGCAACGAAACCCGAATCCAATCTAACGCCCTCCCAGGCGCGGGGACCAGTCCGGCAGCTCCTGGCCGCCCCCCCGGGTAAGCCGTCTCGCTTCCCTACCGTTTATCGACATCACCCATATGGCGGACCCGCCCTGCCGGGTCGAACTGAAAGCCAGCATACGACCGTCGGGGGACCATGTCGGAGTTTCGTTGTCGCCTTCCCCCTGGGTCAGTTGTCTCACATCACTGCCATCCGGCTTGATGATGAATATGTTGTGTCTCCCGCCCACCATGCCGCTGTAGGCGATCCAGTCCCCTTTCGGCGACCAGGAGGGCGCGGTATTGTAATTTCCGCTGAATGTCAACCTGCGCCGCTGACCGTTCTCCCAGATATACACCTGCGGATGCCCGGTGTCGTCGGAAACGTAGGCCAGCCTGCGCCCGTCGGGCGACCAGTCGGGAGAGACGCTGATCGCCCAGCCGTGAACCAGCTTCTGCATGATCTGCCCGGACGGCGAAACCAGGTAGATGTCCGGCGTCCCGTCCTTCGAAAGGGTTACCGCAAGCTCGTTGGTCCCGGGCCTCCACGCAGGGGCGATGTTGATGCCGGGATAACCGCAGAGCAGGCGCTGGAACCCGTCGACCAGGTTCACCAGGAACAGCTTCGGGTTTCCTTCCTTGAAGCTCACGTAGGCAAGCTGGTTCCCCTGGGGACTCCACTTGGGCGAAAGCGCCGTATTGTTGTCCCTCGTCACCTGGACGGCGTTGCTCCCGTCGAAGTCCATGACGTAGACTTCTTTCGCCTTCCCCTGTGCCTGAATGTAGGCGATCTTGGTATCGAACACGCCGCGCTCGCCGGTGAGCATAAACAGGATTTCGTCGGCGAAGCGATGAACCATCGCCCGCCAGGTGCGGGCATCCCCTTCGTAGACCTTTCCGAGAACCATCTTCCCGCCGCCCACGTCAAACAGGCGGGCTTCCAGTTTTACGGAAGATCCCTGGACATGGTAGCCTGCCCGGACCAGGAAGTCGGCCCCCAGGCGCCGCCAGTCGGGAAATTTGATTTCCCCGGCATTCATGCCCATGGTCTGGGGATCTTCGAGGAACCCCCTGGGATCGAGCGACCTGCAGACCCCCGAAAAATCCAGGTCGTTCCGAAGTGTGTCCGCCATTTCCCGCGCCAGTTGCGTCTGTTCCGGCGACAGGTACTTGAAGTCGGGAACGGCGATCGGCAGGCGCTCGAAGCGCGCACCCGTTATGTCGAGATCCATCCGGTTCTGGGCGCAGGCAATGCCGTTCCAGCCCAGGAACAGGGAAAACAGGAGCAAAGAGCCGATCCATCCAGGATTAGTCAGTCTTCTGAACACCATATGATGACGCTGGTCCTTTCTCGATGGTCCGAATCAAGACAGCCCTTCGGGCCGGAACCGAAGTCCGAAGGTGTACGTGGGAACGCCGATCGCGTCGGGCATCGGCGGTAGAGGCGAGGCCTTCTGAACGGCCCGCTTGGCCGATTCGTCAAACATCGCGTTTCCCGACTGCTTTTCCACCTGAACATCCATCACCCTGCCGTCGCGGCTGACGACGATTACGATGCGCGCCTCCAGCCCCCCCGTCTTGAGGGAATCCAGAGCCGCAATGGCCCACTGGCTTCTGATGGCCGATTTCACCTTTTCCGCATACATCGCCAGCAGAGCGGAAGAAACGCGCCCCCCTTGTCCGGACGCTCCGGCAATCCCTTCCGCATGGCCTTTCTCGCTGCCGTCCGGATTGCCTTTCGCCGGCTGCACCGCGCCTTTCTCACCCTTCTGACCTCCGCCCGCTTCCGTGGGCGCAGTCCGTACGGGAGTCTCCCGCGCGGTTTCCTTCGCGTTCTGGACGATAGGCGTCGGCTTGGAGGCGGGCTTCGGCTTGGGAATCAGCTTGTCGAGGCTCTTCTCTACCGAAGCGCTGTGATCCACATTATCCGAAACCTTCGGCGTTTCCGGTGACTCTATTTTCTTCAGTTCGCTCACCGGTTTAGGCGCCGGATCGTCCATTTGAAGCCGTTTCACCGGTACGACGGGAGACGATCCCCTTCCCGCAGCCTTCGAAGGAGCCTTCGGGGCCGCCTGCGTCGCCGACGACTTGTCGCTGCTGTTCGTTGCAGCGCCTTTCAACGGCGGAGGCGGGCCGCCAAGGTCCTGCATGGTTACCAGGTTCACCGTGTACGAACTCAAGGGGATCG
>JAJFUA010000292.1 GCA_021372635.1 Desulfobacteraceae bacterium
GCATCACCAGTGCCGTCGTCGAGGGAATCAACAACAAGATCAAGACCCTCAAGAGACAAGCCTACGGGTTCCGGGATATGGTGTACTTCAAGCTCCGACTCTACCATCTTCACACCCAGAGGTACTCATTATCCGGATGAACCAAAGAGTGGACGTCCGTGCAATTTTGGAAAAATGCGTTAGGCTGCCAATATTATGAAATGCCAGGGAACACTCGAGGCATGTCAGACCTGTTATGAAGGGGGCAGATCGTGAAGAGATACGGAATCGCTGCCGTTTGCCTGCTTTGTTTTGTCTTTCTCCTGCCATCCATGGCGCCGGGTGCCGATATTTCCCGCGAGAATTCCTCTGCGGGAGGGGAGATGAAATGGCTGGTGATCTTCGGATCTTATCTGTCAGGGGACAGGGCGGGGGCCGAGATGCGCCTTTCCCTCGTGCTCCTGGCAGGCGGAGATGCCCGCATCGAACGGACCGACTACTTCCCCAACCTTACCCCGAATCTCCTGATCGTAGTGGCTGGCCCGTATACGAAAGAGACTGCCCGCCAGACAGCGGACCGGCTGTCGGAAAAGCTCCCGGAGCGCCCCTACATCAAATCCTTCCGCTGAACCGGAGCTTGCGGACACGACCGCGTTCATACGCTTCCGAACTAACGCAGCTTCAAAAGGCTGCTGTCCAGGTACGCGTCGAAGATCGCTGGATGAATGTAGTAGCTGCCGAGGCCGGAAGGCCTGTGTCCATAGTACCTGGAATTGTCCGGCTTTTGATCTTTCGGTGTTTGCCGCTGCGGTTGGCTGTCCGTTTGCCGGTTCGTAGTTTCAAGCCGTATGGCTTTTCCTTGGAGACAACGCAGTTGTTGCAGGAATGCTCTCCCTTGCGTTGCGAAGGAAAACGAAGCTTTCCAAGGGGGAATATTTGCCCGGGCACTTGAATCGGCGGTATTGGATGGGGAACCTGGAAACGGCCTTGACGCACAGTACCTCGGGCGCCAAGTTCAGGGTCGAAGTGAGGCGGGATCCCCGTTGCGGGGCAGTCCCCTTTCCTGTCGGCGGTCCACGGTCCCGGAATTCCCGGCTATTTGAACCGGATCACCTCCGTTTTCTTGCGTTCGCCGCCGGCGCCGATGGAGATCTCGTTGGGGCGCACTTCAACGGTGCCCTTGTACCGGTCGCCCAGTCCGAAGGCACCGACGCGCATCATGATGAGCCGGTTTCTCCCTGTTGCCTTCATCCCGTCGGGATACTCCGTGTCGATCATAAATTTGACCAGGATCAGGTCCGTCGCCACCATGGTGCCCGAACCGCTCGACCATGTCTGCACAACGTGCACTCCGTTTGCCAGCGTTCCGAGGCGTTTGTAGCACACGGTGGTTTTCTCGGCTCCATCCGTCTGCACCGCGCAGATGAACCCCCTGGCGTCGATGGACACCTCAGCGAGGTAACGGCTGGTGTTGGCCGTGGTCCCTTCGACGTCCACGGCGACGGGACCGGGCAGCTTGTCCGAGTTCCATGGGTACAGTTCCTTCAACGACAGGGGATTGATGGGCTGCTTCCGGAAGGTGAACTGGCGGTTGGCTTCGTCGAGCATTTCCTGAGGCGTTGTGTTTGCCTGGACTTGGGGCTGAGCGGAATTCTGGTCCTCCGGGTTCGTCAGCGAGGCGATCCTGGTTTCATATGCCTTCTGCATGCAGGGGACATCCTGGCAGACGTCCCGGCCGTTCTTGATCCATTCCTGCTGCGCTTTTTTCAGAGCCTCCCTGTCGGCGGATTTTTTCCATGCTTGCCGCCATGCTTCGGAGAGACGGTCGTCCAGCGCGGACAACTGCTGGTCGGAGCAGATGAGCCTTTCCGCTTCCGTGGAAGCTTTCGAACAGTCGAACCCAGCGGCCCTGGCCGCGTTCATCGCGGCAAGGGACAATGCCGCCGTGAAGATGCACACCCAGATCCCTCTATACATAGCGCCCTCCGGGGTCGTCGATACCGGTTCTTGCAGCGGGGTGGACGTTCCCGGCCATGCCCGCGGCGGAATGATTGACTTTTCGTCGGCCGGATTCTATACGACCGGGCTTTTCATTGCACTCGAAAAGGATTGCGGCCCCGGGAAATTCCACGGCAGTATGCGGGGAAGGGAAATGGGGGGAAGCCCTTTTGCGGCGCTGTGTTGCAATGTGTTGGCAACAAATAGAAATGTCCGCTTTTAGAGTAAATGAATTGTCCGGTTTTGCCCGTGCTTCGAGGCGGCAAGTACGGAGCGGTTTAAAGGATTGATCCCGGTAGGGACATGGTCCATGAAAACATCCCCGAGCCAGAGGCTTGAAGAGGCCATCCCCTCGCCCTGACTCGGGGAGAGCATGGGCAAAGGGGGAGAGTCAAGGCTGCGCAGCACCCGAAGGGCTTGGCCTTGACTCTCCCCCTGTCCATGCTACGCTCAGCTCAGGCTGAGGGCCGTCGGGACTGTAGCGGCTTTTTGCTTCTTATCTGTCC
>JAJFUA010000293.1 GCA_021372635.1 Desulfobacteraceae bacterium
AAGGCAATATCCGTGCCGGATCTCATGGGAGCGTAGATGTCCGCTTTCGTGGACGTGCGGGTATAACGCGGGTCCACGTTGATCACCGTGGCGCCGTTCTCTTTCGCCTTGGTCACCCAGCGGAAGGAAATCGGGTGGTTCTCGGCGGCATTGCTGCCCATGATGAGGATGCAATCGCTGTTGCCGATGTCGATCCAGTGATTCGTCATTGCGCCGCGTCCGAACGACTCTGCCAGAGCCGCAACAGTGGCGCTGTGTCAAATGCGTGCCTGATGCTCGATGTAGACCAGTCCGAGAGCACGGAGCATGGCCTGGTAGGCCCAGCACTCCTCGTTGTCGAGAGCGGCGCTGCCGACGGAGGCTATCCCGTTGCACCGGTTGACGACTTGTCCCTGCTTGTTCTTGGCCGTAAAAGTCGCGTCGCGGTGTTTCTTGACGCGCTTGGCGATTTCCTTGAGCGCCCAATCCCAGCTCTTCGCCTCCCATTTGTCGCTGTTCGGGGCGCGATAGAGTACTTTGGTCATGCGCTTGTCGTTGCGGGCAATCTGGTAGGCCGAGGCCCCCTTGGCGCACAGCGCCCCCCCGTTGATGGGGTGGTCGGCGTCGCCTTCGGTGTAGATGATCTGCTTGGTCTTCTGATCCGTATGACAGATGATACCGCATCCCACCGCACAGTAGCAGCAGATGGTGGGAGTCTCCTTGGCGTTCTTCGTGCGCAGTTCCCAACTGTAGGCCTCAACGGGTCGGAGATCGAACCCCAACCCGCCTGCGGCGAGACCGGCAGTTGCAGCACCCGAGATTTTGAGAAAATCTCTCCGTGTCAGCTTCATGCTTTCTGCCCTCCATCCAGGCACAACTGGATTTTTACCTTGTCAGTTCACATTCGGGAATTGGCGCCATCCACGGCGCCCTGGCATCACAACAACGTTGAAGCATTCACCTCGCTTTCCAGGTCGGAGCATAAAACCCGCAAGAAATGGAGCGTCCCGCCAGACATGAAAACACAGTCCGAAAGCAGCATACCGGAAGTCTGGAGCTTCGGGTTGTGCTATAGTTTTCACGAAAGACGGGAGACGACAGGGAACGTAACCGCAAGCTCATGGGAAAATACGACAAAAGCCAGCCCAACATTGTCGCAAGCCTAGCCGCTCCTTCGATGGAGCGGGCCGCCTCGAACACCATTCCGACACGATGACAATGAGCAGCGAAAGGCTGTGCATGGTAAGCACTGAGTACAGCAATACGAATAAGTTCGAATATGTTACAGCAGATATGCTTTCTAAGTCAACCTAAGTTAACCGCGATTCAGAAAGATTTCCCATGGTCCGCTGCCATTTTGTGCAAAATTTCGCAAGAGGGGGGCGGAAGGCAGGCGCTCTTGACAGGGCGCCGAGGCGACCGGATCTTTTCGTGTGTACGGCCGAAAAGGAGAGCAGATGAGCAGATACATGGAAATCGAAATTCGTTTGAAGGCGATCTATGGAACGGGAGGGATGAAGGCCGCTTTCCCGGGGATCGCCAGATTTTTGGAATCATACAGGTATCATCGCGTTCTCGATGAGGAACCTTCCCTGTACTACCTTGTCGACGTCCTGACGCGCCTGAAAAACGACCCCGGGGTTCCGGAGCATGCCAAAAGACCGATTGCCCGCATGGAACCCGCGATCATGAGCCTGCGCAATGAAGCGCGCGAAGCACTGCTTTCACGGCGTCTGAACGATTTGGACAAGCTGCTGTACCGCCTGGAGGATCTGTTCGAGGACCTCGACCGGGAACTCGGATGAAGAGCCCCGGCCGAGGAGAAGTAAAGCATCCAGCCCCCGTGGGGGCCGGCGATCATTTCTGGAAGGGGTTGCCGCGGATTATGGTCGATTCCCGGCCCGCTCCGACTGAAACGATGGAGAGGGGAATGCCGGCCATTTCTTCCGCCGCCTGCAGGTAGCGCCTGGCATTGACGGGCAGGTCTTCGAAGCGCCGAATATTGCTCAGGTCTTCCTCCCAGCCGGGAAATTCCTCGACAATGGGTTGGCACGCCTCGATGGCGTCGAGTTCGGGAGGAACGGTATCGAGGCGGGTGGAGCCGCACTGGTAGGCGTTGACGATTTTCAGACGGGGAATCCCCGTGAGGACGTCGAGCTTCGTGACGGACAGGCTGCTCAGACCGTTCAGCCGGATGGCGCTTTTCACGACGACCATGTCCAGCCATCCGCAGCGGCGCGGCCGCCCGGTGGTCGCTCCGAACTCGCCTCCCTTTTGACGAATCAGTTCCCCGATGTCGTCGAGCAGTTCGGAGGGGAACGGGCCTTCGCCCACGCGGGTCGTATAGGCCTTCATGACCCCGATGACGCTGCTGATGCACGACGGGCCGATGCCGGACCCGGAACACGAATTGCCGGCGACCGTGTTGGAAGATGTTACGAACGGATACGTCCCGTGATCGATATCGAGATGCGTTCCCTGGGCACCTTCGAACAGGATGCTCCGACCCTGTGTGACGGCGCCGTGAAGCAGTTCGGAAACGTTTCCGGAGAAGGGGGCCAGCCGTTCGCCGAAAGCCAGGAACTGGCGTTCGACGGCGTCGATATCTACCTCGGGCTGACCGAAGAAATTCCGCAGGAGAAAGTTCTTCTCCTCGAGGTTTCGTTCCAGTTTGGCGCGCAGCGCATTGCGATCGAAAAGATCGTGTATGCGAATGCCGATGCGGGCGATCTTATCCTCATAGCAGGGACCGATCCCGCGCCCGGTCGTGCCGATCTTGCTTTTTCCTCTCCTGCCTTCCCGCGCGATATCCAGGGCCTGGTGGTAGGGCATGATGACATGAGCGTACCTGCTCACCACGAGGTTCTTCGGACCGACTTCCACGCCGTGTTCGGCCAGACGGTCGATTTCGCCGAGGAGCACGGCCGGGTCGACAACGACTCCGTTGCCGATCATGCAGACCTTTCCGGTGTGCAGGATACCTGAAGGGATCAGATGAAAAACGAACTTCTTACCATTCACCACCAAAGTGTGGCCGGCATTGTTCCCGCCCTGAAAGCGCACGACAAAGTCGGCGTTTTCGGTGAGCAGATCGACAATCTTCCCTTTTCCCTCATCGCCCCACTGGGTTCCGATGACTACCACATTGGCCATGACGATTTCTTCCTTTGAATCGGGGATGCTTTGGGCTTCTTTTCAGACTGCCGGCT
>JAJFUA010000303.1 GCA_021372635.1 Desulfobacteraceae bacterium
CCGTCGAGTATATCGAACACGCAGGAAAAGATGATCGCCAGTGCGGCCACTTCAAACTGCCCGCCGATGGCGTTCACGATTCCGAAAAAGCCGCTGAAGAGGTTCGCCGTCGTGAAAAGATTGGGGAAAATGTACGTTCCCCTGTGGACCTCACCCTCCTTGAAGCGGCGCCATCGTTTTCTTCTGGGTCTGCGTTTCTTTATTTCAACCTGCATAGAGGGGTTTCTCCCGCGAATACGTTATCGCCCTGAGACACCAGCACCTGGCAGTCTTCGGGCACATAAACATCCACCCGCGAACCGAACCGGATCATTCCGAAGCGTTCGCCCCGGATCACCCGGTCTCCCGGCCGCGGCCAGCACACGATGCGGCGTGCGATCAACCCGGCAACCTGAGTCAAGGCGATATCCACGCCCGCATCGGTCTTGATCCACAGCCAGTTTTGCTCGTTTTCCCCGCTGGCCCTCGTAAAGTTGGCAGCCAGAAAACGCCCCTTCTTATAATACACGCCCTGCACGGTCCCCGAATACGGGATCCGGTTCACGTGCACGTCGAAGATGGACATGAAGATGCTGATTTTCATACACGGCCGCTGCTGGAAGTGCGACGACTCCACTCTCTTTATGGCGATCACTTTTCCGTCCGCCGGGGACACGATCTCCCCTTCGCCTGCTGCGGTCATCCTTTCGGGGTCCCTGAAAAAATGCCCCATCAGGAGTGTTGCGGCAAGCAGGAGCAGGGTCGGGAACGTCAAGCCGAGAACGGCCGTGACGAGCGTTATGAACATCGCGCCAACCAAGTAGGGGATTCCTTCCCTTGCGATGGGAACATGATCCTTCTTACAGCGGAAATCCCTGGATTCCAAAAGCCGCTCCTTCCAAGTCCCTTCCGAAAACCGCCCGCGAAGCCGCATCCCTCGTCCCCTCGCGGGGGATGTTCTTCCACCCCTGGCACAGCGTTCGAAAAGCTTCTGAGTGCGATTCCGAACCGAAAAGGGGCCGGGCCAAATGACCCCGCCCTCGAAATTCACAGCCGGACCCCGCCCCGGGCCACGTGACCGGCGGGATGCCCCGCTCCGGCGAGCCGACCGCAAAAAGCCGAATTGTCAAACCGTTCGGCAGAAACACCACCCGGCCCTCTCCCATATTGTTCAGTGAGGGATTTCCCCGGCTCGAGGGATTTTCATTCCCTCCGAACAGGGCAGTATCAATCCCCATTCCCCCTTGGGAGGCGGCAATGCTGCCGCATGCAGCAGCACATTCGCTTATGGGCGAGAGTCCCCATTCCCCTCCTTGGGGAACAAGATCAATTCCCCCCTCGAGGGGGGCAGGGGGGTGTTTCCTCCAAAGCTTCAAATACGTAAAGCCGCCTCAAGGCGCCCCGCTTTGGGAAAAAAACGGGGCGTCCCCCGCTGTCAGCCCATCTTCACGGCCTTAAGGAAAGGCATCATGGCCCTGAGCTTGGAGCCGACTTCCTCGATCAGGTGCTTCTTCTCACGGGCGCGCATGGAGGTGAACATGGGCCGTCCCGCCTGGTTCTCCAGGATCCAGTCTCTCGCAAAGGTCCCGTCCTGGATCTCGGACAGGATTTTCTTCATTTCCTTGCGCGTCTCCTCGGTGATGACGCGTTTGCCGCGCGTGAAATCGCCGTACTCGGCGGTGTCACTGATGGAGTAGCGCATGTAGGCCAGCCCGCCCTGGTACATCAGGTCGACGATCAGCTTCATCTCGTGCATGCACTCGAAGTAGGCGATTTCCGGCTGGTAACCGGCTTCCACCAGGGTTTCGAAGCCCGCCTTGATGAGTTCCGACACGCCGCCGCACAGGACGCTCTGCTCTCCGAAGAGGTCCGTTTCGGTTTCCTCCTGGAACGTGGTTTCAATGACACCCGCACGCGTGGCGCCGATGCCCCTCGCATAGGCAAGGGCCGTCTGGAGCGCCTGGCCGTTCGCGTCCTGGTACACGGCCACGAGGGACGGCACCCCTGCTCCGCGCACGTATTCGCTCCGCACCAGGTGGCCCGGGCCCTTGGGGGCCACCATGACCACGTTCACGTCCTTGGGCGGCACGATCTGTGCGTAGTGGATGTTGAATCCATGAGAGAAGAGCAGGGTCTTTCCGGCCTTCATGGAAGGAGCCACGTCCTGCTTATACAGCGAGGCCTGCGAGTGGTCCGGGGTAAGGATCTGGACCACGTCGGCCGCCTCGGCCGCTTCACGGGCGGACACCGGGGTGAAGCCGTGCTCAACGGCAAGTTCGTAATTGTGGGAGCCGGACCGCTGTCCCACGATCACTTCCACGCCGCTGTCGCGAAGGTTCTGTGCCTGGGCATGCCCCTGGCTGCCATATCCGATCACCGCGACCTTTTTCCCACGAAGCACGTTCAGATCTGCATCCGCCTCATAAAAAATCCGCATGAAAACCCTCCTTTTGAATGACTCACGGCAGGACGCCCGAGGCTGA
>JAJFUA010000299.1 GCA_021372635.1 Desulfobacteraceae bacterium
GCTGTGCAACGGCATCATGGCCGTGAACCGCGACTTCGCCGGGATGACCCCGAGCGGGATGAAGTTCACGACGCTGGCCGGAACCATCGGGGGCGGCAACGTGACGCCCGGCTTCGTGGGGCACAGCAAATACAACATCACGCAGAGGAAGTTCATCCTGGGAGACGGCGGCCTGCTTCGGCTCGTCTGGATGCCCAGGATGCTGAAGGATGAGATCCGCGAACGGCTCGTCAAGCGGGGAGAGGAACTCGGAATCCCCAACTTCATCGACATGATCGCCACCGAGGAACAGGGGACCACGGAAGAGGAGATCCTGCCTTTCCTCGAGGAGAAGGGCCATCCGGCCTTGACGATGGATTCCATTCTCGAGTGACCGACCGGGGAGGGGGCGCCGCAGGAGATCTCTGCCGGGCCTTCCTCCCCCGAAAAGCTTTTGAAATCCAATAGAGCAGGCAATCCGCGCGCTGTTTTTATCTGGAGGAGAAAAAAAGATGGGCTTAACGGGTATTCAGATCTTCAAATTGCTTCCCAAGACCAACTGCGGGGAATGCGGGGTTCCGACCTGCCTCGCTTTTGCGATGAATCTCGCCTCGGGCAAGGCCGAACTCGCCAAGTGCCCCTACGTCTCGGACGATGCCAAGGAAAAGCTCTCGAGCGAATCGGCGCCGCCGATCCGCCCGCTCACGATAGGCGCGGGCGAGTACGCGGTGAAGGTGGGCGGGGAGACGGTTCTTTTCCGCCACGAAAAGACGTTTCTCAATCCTCCCGGACTTGCGGCGGTCGTGCGGACCGACGAGGAGGCGGCTTCGGTCGAGGGCAAGATGGCCCGGTTCAAGGCCAGCCAGTACGACCGTGTGGGGTTGAGGCTCCGGGCGGAGATGTTTGCCGTGAAGGACGCCTCGGGGGACGTGGACAAGTTCGTCTCCCTCGCGGGGAAGGTCTCCGAAGGGACCGGGGCCGCCCTGATCCTGATGTCGGAGAATGTCGACGCGCTCAAGGCGGCGGCTTCGTCCCTCAAGGACAAGAAACCCCTGCTCTACGCCGCCACCGCGCAGAACGCGGACGTCCTCGGCGCCGTGGCCAAGGAAGCCGACTGTCCCCTGACGGTGAAGGGCGACGGCAGCATCGGCAGCGTGGTCGCCCTTACGGAAAAGCTCACGACCATGGGCCTCAAGGACCTGGTGATCGACACCGGCAGCCGGGAACTGAAGAAGGCATTCCAGGAACAGATCCAGATCCGCCGGGCGGCGCTCAGGGACAAGTTCCGCCCCCTGGGATTCCCCACCATCGTCATGGCCTCCGAAATGGGAAACGGGGACCTTATGGAGGAGTCCCTGGTCGCCGCGACGTTCATTGCCAAGTACGGTTCGGTCGTGGTCCTGAGCGACTTCCAGCCGGAGAGCCTTTTCCCGCTTTTCCTGGAACGGCTGAACATTTACACCGATCCACAGCGTCCGATGACCGCCGGCCAGGGGATTTACCCCATCAACAACCCAGACGCGAACTCTCCCGTGCTCGTCACCTGCAACTTCTCCCTCACCTATTTCATCGTGTCGGGCGAGATCGAATCGAGCCGCGTTCCGGCGTGGCTCTGCGTGCAGGACACGGAAGGCCTTTCGGTCATGACGGCCTGGGCCGCCGGCAAGTTTTCCGGGGAGACGGTGGGGTCGTTCATCAATAAGTGCGGGATCAAGGACAAGGTGAAGCACCAGCAGATCATCATTCCGGGCTATTCCGCCGGCATCAGCGGAGAATTGGAAGAGGAACTTCCGGGCTGGAAGGTGACGGTGGGACCCCGGGAGGCCAGCCAGATTCCCAAGTTCCTCAAGACATTGACGGCGTAGGGCTTCCATCCCCTGGGGATCGATCTTCCTGGAAGTCTCGGTTCAACCGCATTCATGGAAGACTCTGGCAAGGAGAAAGAGAATAAGATGAAGCTCATCGGCGAAAACTTGAACATAATGAGCGTAAAGTACGGCAAGGCGATCAAGGAAAAAGACAGGAAGACCTTGCAGGAGCTTGCGATCCAGGAGCAGAAGGCGGGGATGGACTGGATCGATCTCAATATCGGTCCCGCGGGCAAGACTGGCGAGGAACTCATGGCCTGGCTCGTCCCCACCATCCAGGAAGTGGTGGACATTCCCCTCTCGCTGGACACGTCCAACGTCAAGGCGATCGCGGCGGGCCTCAAGGCCCACGGCAAGGGCCGGCCGCTCATCAACTCCATCATGGTGCGTCCCGAGCGCATGGAAGCCCTTCTGCCCCTCGCCAGGGAATTCGACGCGGATTTCGTGGGGCTTCTCTGGGGACCGGAAGGAATGCCCCGCGACGAAAACGAGCGGGGTGCGCTCTGCGCCGAACTCGTTTACAAGGCGACGGGCGAGTACGGGATTGTTCCCGGAAGGATCTTCATCGATCCCATCCAGACTCCGGTGAACGTACAGCAGGGGCAGATCATGAGCGCCATAGAATTCATGAAGATGTTCGAAGACATCGCTCCCGGGTGCCACAGCACCATCGGGCTTTCGAACGTCTCCAACGGTCCTCCGGACCGCCTGAGGCCGATTCTGAACCGGGTGATGCTCATCTTGCTGAAGCGCCACGGGATGCATTCTGCCATCGTGGATACCTTCGACACGGTTCTTCACGATATCGCCCGGGGCAGGCGCCCGGAACTGGAAGCCCTCGTCCACAAGGTGGAAGACGGAGAGCCGATCGATACGGCCTCGCTCGACAAGGAAGAACTCGATTACGTGAAAACGGCCAGGGTCATTCTCGGTCACACCCTGTATTCAGATTCCTGGCTCGAGATTTAGCGCGCTTTCGAGCGGCGCATCCCCGCAGGGTGGCGCGGCGTTTCCCCCGCCCTGCGGGACTTTGCGGCTCGAGATTTTCGGCAGAGCCCGTTGCGTTTCTGCGGCCCCTTTTCCGCGAGGTGAGTCCACCTCCGGCCGGGGCCGCTTCCTTCATCCATGAAGCGTGCCCGTCCCTCCGGCTTTTGGGTTTCCGGACCGGGGCGTGGACATTCCGTTAAAAAACGACCGGCAGCCTTCTCTCTTCACCCCGTCTCCCGGAGCTTTTCCGCTTCGCGTTCCCGCCCACGCGGGGCGGCCGTTTGTGGAAATGAAAAGCCGTGAGAGGATTCCGTTGCGGCCATTGTGCATGCTCTGTTATTAACGACTTGCATGGCTTGTGGCGTTATGGATAATAGGCCTATTGTACATACGAATGCCTGGCAGGAAACGTTCTCGGGTGTTGAAAACCGCAAAGCGACGGAGAGTCCATCATGATGTCAAAATATGTCTACTCGTTTGGAAACGGAAAGGCCGACGGCAACGCTCAGATGAAAGACCTGCTGGGCGGCAAGGGGGCCAACCTGGCCGAAATGACTTCCCTGGGCATTCCCGTGCCTCCGGGCTTTACGATCAGCACGGATATTTGCAGCCATTTCTACCAGAGCGGAGGGGAGTATCCGCCGGAACTCAAGGAACAGGTCGAAGCGGCGCTCCACGAAATCGAGCGGCTCATGGAGGCGAAATTCGGGGATCCCGAGAACCCCCTGCTCGTTTCCGTGCGCTCGGGGGCTGCGAGCAGCATGCCGGGCATGATGGACACGATTCTGAACCTGGGGTTGAACGACGTGACGGTGGAAGGCATCGTGAAGCAGGCGCGGGACGAGCGGTTCGCCTACGACTGCTACCGGCGCTTCATCGCGATGTACGGGGATGTGGTCATGGGGTTGAAGCCCGAGTCCAAGGACGACCTGGACCCCTTCGACCAGATTCTCGAGAAGATGAAGAAAAGGCGGGGCGTCGAATTCGACAGCCAGATGCCTGCCCCGGATCTGAAAGAGTTGGTCGTGCGCTACAAGGGGCTCATCATGGCCCACACGGGCAACATGTTTCCCCAGAACCCTTACGAGCAGCTCTGGGGGGCGATCACAGCGGTTTTCCGGTCGTGGAACAACCCGAGAGCCATCGCCTACAGGGAGTTGAACGAGATTCCCGAGGACATGGGGACGGCGGTGAACGTGCAGGCCATGGTTTACGGGAACATGGGCGAGGACTGCGGGACGGGCGTCGCCTTCACGAGGAACCCGGCGACGGGAGACAACGTCTTCTTCGGGGAGTACCTGATGAACGCGCAGGGCGAGGACGTCGTGGCGGGCATACGCACACCGGAGCCGATCAACCGGGCCCAGAAGCTGGATTCCTCACAGGCGTGCCTGGAAGAGGATATGCCGGAAATCTACAGGGAACTCGACCGGGTGCGCACGATCCTGGACCGGCATTACCGGGACATGCAGGACATCGAGTTCACGATCCAGAAGGGAAAGCTCTGGATGCTGCAGACCCGGTCCGGCAAGCGGACGGGCATCGCTTCCTTCAAGATCGCGGTCGACATGGTTCGCGAAGGCATACTCAGCAAGGAGGAGGCCCTCATGCGCGTCGACCCGGAGCAGTTGAACCAGCTCCTGAGACCCACGTTCAGCCTCAAGGTCAAGCAGGAGGCGATCCTGCACGATGCGCTCCTGGCCAAGGGGTTGAATGCCGGACCGGGAGCCGCCACCGGGCGCATCGTGTTCAGCGCTCCGGACGCCGAGGCATGGGTGAAGAGGGGCGAGAAGGTCATACTGGCGCGCATCGAAACCTCCCCCGAAGACATTCGCGGCATGCACGCGGCGCAGGGGATTCTCACAGCGCGGGGCGGCATGACGTCCCATGCGGCCCTTGTGGCGCGCCAGATGGGCAAAGTCTGCGTGGTCGGCTGCAACGCCCTGGAAATCGAATACCGCAAGCACCGCATGACGGTTGCCGGAAGGGTCATCAAGGAAGGCGACTGGCTTTCCCTCGACGGCACGACGGGTGAGGTGTTCGAAGGCGAAATCCCCACCCGGCCTTCCGAAATCCTGCGCGTGGCCATAGAAAAGAGCATGGCGCCGGAAGATTCCCAGATCTACCAGGACTACGTCGCTCTCCTGCAATGGGCCGACGAACACCGGCGGCTCGGCGTGCGCACGAACGCCGACCAGGGGAACCAGGCGGCGGTTGCCGTCGCTTTCGGGGCGGAAGGCATCGGGTTGACGCGAACGGAACACATGTTCTTCGAAGGCGACCGGATCGATGCGGTCCGGGAGATGATCCTGGCAGAAACCGCGCCCGGCCGGGAGTGGGCCCTGGCGAAGCTCCTGCCCATGCAGAAGGAGGACTTCAAGAATATCTTCGAGGTGATGAACGGCCGGCCGGTGACCATACGGACCCTCGACCCTCCCCTCCATGAGTTTCTGCCTCACGAGGAAAGAGAGATCGAAAAACTGGCGGGCCAGATGAACGTTCCCGTGGAGCGCCTCCAGGCGAAGGTGCACAGCCTGCACGAAGCCAATCCCATGCTGGGGCACAGGGGCTGCCGCCTGGGAGTCGTGTTTCCGGAAATCACCGCGATGCAGGCGAGGGCCATCATCGAGGCGGCATGCGAAGTCAAGCAGGCGGGGATCGATGTCCATCCCGAGATCATGATTCCGCTGGTGGGACACGTTGCCGAACTGAAGAACCAGCGCAAGGTGGTCGACGATATTGCCAGGGAGGTCTTCAAGCAGTACGGGGTTACCGTGGACTACAAGGTGGGCACGATGATCGAAGTGCCCCGCGGTGCGCTGACGGCGGACCGGATCGCCAGGGAGGCCGAATTCTTTTCCTTCGGGACGAACGATCTGACCCAGACGGTGTTCGGGATCAGCCGGGACGACGCCGGCAAGTATCTGCGCGAGTACCTGGACATGAGAATCTGGGAAAACGACCCGTTCGAGCGGCTGGATCAACTGGGCGTCGGAGGCCTGATGGAGATTGCGGTCCAGAGGGGGCGCGCCACCCGGCCGAATTTGAAGATCGGGATATGCGGCGAGCACGGGGGAGAGCCCAACTCGATCGAATTCTGCCACAGGATAGGCCTCGATTACGTGAGCTGTTCCCCCTACCGAGTTCCGGCCGCCCGGCTGGCGGCGGCGCGCGCGGCGATCCGGAACAGGAATCTGAAGACCTGCCCGGTTGTGCCGGCCGTTCCCCTGGCGGTGGTGCGGAAGTGATCCGGAGCGTACCGGTTTTGGAAAGAGGCGCGGGAGATTGAAGAACGGACGTATTTTAGGCTTGCATGTTTTTCCCGATTCGCGTCAAATAAAAACTTCATCCGTTCGAAGGCGGGGCCGTGGAGAGGGAACTCCCGCCTTCGAGATCCGATACCCCACCCCGTTCGAAAACTGATACCGCCATGAAAGGAGAATGTAGTGGAACGACCCATTCGCCTGCGCCGTTCTATACTGTCTGTACCTTCCAACCGTGAGAAAATGGTTCAGAAAGCTTTTTCTCTGCCCGTCGATTATATCATGCTGGATCTCGAGGACAGTGTACCCGTCCAGGAAAAGGAACAAGCCCGGAAAAGGGTCGCCGAAATCTTCAGGGAACAGGACTGGAAGGGCAAGGTCAGGGCGTACCGCATCAATTCCATGGATACTCCCTTTGCCTACCGGGATCTCATCGACGTCGTGGAGGCGGCCGGGGATCGGATCGACGTGATCGTGGTGCCGAAAGTCACCGATCCGAGCGAGATCAAGGCCATCGACTACATCCTCACGCAGATCGAGATGCGGATGGGTTTCAAGGAGTCGTCCATCGGCCTGGAAGCTTCCATCGAGACGGCGGAAGGCATGCTGCGGGCCGGAGAGATCGCTTTCAGCTCCCCGCGCCTCGAGGCGCTCGTCTTTGGCGTGGCGGACTACGGCGCATCCCTGACCATGATGAACAAGGGGATCAGCGGCCATGGCGATATGGAGGAGTTCTATCCCGGGCACCGGTGGCATTTCCCTCTGAGCCGCATGGCTATGGCCGCCAAGGCCGCAGGACTGGCCGCCATCGACGCCCCCTACGGAGACTACAAGAACCCCGAAGGGTTGCGGCGTTCCTGCGTGCTGAGCGCGGCGCTCGGCTTCGACGGGAAGTGGGTCATCCATCCGGATCAGATCCAGATCATCAACGAAATGTACACCCCGTCCGGCGAGGACATCGAACGGTGCCGGAGGATTCTCGACGCCTACGAGCAGGCCCGGGATTCCGGCTGCGGGTCGCTGGCGCTCGACGGCAAGATGGTCGACGCCGCGTCCATCCGGGTCGCCAGGATGGTATGTGCCCAGTGGGAAGCCATTACCGGCGGTAAGTAAGCGGCCTGGGATTTTCTTCAGCGGGTGCGGGGACGGCCTGCACGGCCTTTGGGTGGAGCGGGGGCGCCGGATCGGCTTTCGCTGCGCCCGGAAGCGGTGCGGGGGGAAAGCCGGCCGCGCGGCGCCACGGGAAAAGTGTTGCAGATGAGGCCATTGAAAGAAAAAAAACTATCCGAAAAGCCTGACAGCATCAAAGAAGAATATCTCCATCAGCATCGACAGCTCCAGATCCTTCTCGATATTTCCTCGGCGCTTCATTATTCGCCTCACGCTCAGGACGTGTTGCAGCGGGCTTTGCTGGCCATTCTCGAAACCCTCAAGTTCCGAATGGGCTCCATTTATCTTCTCAAGGAGATCGCCGACGATCACTGGTTCCTGGAGTTGGCGGCGCATCACGGTTTTTCGTCCAACCTGGAAAGCTCCTGCAAGTTCCTGTCCCTTCCCGCAGACCTGATGGACTACTACCTGCACACCGCGTCGGTGCAGTGGCTGGTGCCGCGCAAGATTGTCTTCACCAATCTGCGCCAGCGCATGGAGGAGGAGGGGATCCGGGAAATCCTCTGCATCGCTCTTGCCACGCAGAAGAAGGTGCAGGGGCTTCTCTACGTGACCAACGACGGTGTCATCCCCCTGGGGCCCGAGCACCGCGACTTCCTGACCGCCATCGGCCACCAGATTGGCGTGGCCATAGAGAATTCGCGGCTTTTCGATTCCGTCGAAAAAGCCAAGACCGAACTCGAGATCAGCTTCGACGCCATCCAGCACAGCATCTTCCTGGTCGACACGAGAATGCGCATCTATCGGGTCAACAAGACGAGCGAAAAGGTCTACGGGAAGGACCTGGTGGGGAAAAAGTACCCGAGCATTCTCTACCTGCAGGAGCAGCCCCACGCGGAATGCCCCATCTGGGCATGCCTCTGGGGCGGGCAACCGGTGCAGTGCGAGGGCGCTCATCCCCGGTGGGGGGGCTACTATGGCTACTATGCCTTTCCTGTTTTCAACACCGACGGGCGGCTGGACCGGGTGGTCTACTATGAGAAGGACATTACGGAAGCCCGGAAGCTGGAGCAGCGCCTGCAGCAGAGCGAGCGCCTGAAGTCCCTGGGGACGCTTGCCGCCGGCATTGCGCACGAAATAAGAAACCCGCTGGCGACGATCAACTTCAACAGCCAGATGCTGATGCGCGAACTCGCCCTGGACCCGGCGCAGCAGCAGATGTTCGAGGACATGGCCCAGGAGATCAGAAAAATCGACCGGATCGTCCAGCAGGTGCTCCATTTCGCGCGGCCCAAGGACCCCCAGTTCCTGCCCAACCGGCTCAACGAGGTCGTCCGGTACTGCAACGACCTCGCGAAGGTTTCCCTGCGCAAGGCCAACGTGGAGGTCGTCCTGGATCTCAAAAAGGAACTGCCCCTCCTGGTCATGGACTTCAACCAGATCAGCCAGGTGGTCATGAACCTCGTCATCAACTCCATCGAGGCCATGCCGAACGGCGGCAGGATCGACATATCGACGAGGCACGTCGAGGAGAGCAGGGCGATCGTGCTGGAAATGAGCGATACCGGCCCGGGGATACTGGAAGAGGACAAGGTGCGGATCTTCGATCCCTTTTTTACGAGGAAGCCCGAAGGCACCGGCCTGGGCTTGAGCATCGTCCGGCAGATCCTGGAACGGCACGGCGCCGATATCGAAGTGGGAAACGCCCCCGGGGAGGGCGCGACTTTTCGCATCACCTTTCCGATTACGGGATCGCCCCCCGCGTCCCCGCCTCCCTGACCTTCCGCGGGCGGAGGCCGTTCGCCCGGCCGGGATCGCGTCCGTTTTGCCGGTATTTTCCCCCTCCTGGCGCGATGAACTTGGCATGGAATGTGTATAAATTTGCAGTGGGGGATTTCGTCCGCACCGTGCGAAGGTGCCTTGCCGTATCCATGACGATGAAAGGACTGGTTCTTCCTTCAGCCCGGAGTGTGGTTCCGGAGTGAAGGGGGCGGCTGAGACAGGAAGGAGGATACAATTCCGATGAAGCGGGAAAACGGCTTTACCCTCGTGGAGATGCTGGTGTGCGTAGCCATCCTTGGAATACTGGGGGCGGTGGCCACGCCTGCCTACATCAATTACAAGAACAGGGCCATTCAGGGCGAAGCCGTCGAAGCCCTGCTGCGAGCCAAGATGGACCAGGAAAGCTTCTGGGCGGAAAACAACCGCTACGCCTCCACCATCAAAAAATTGGCCTCCTTCGGGCCGTCGGGGAATGTGAACAGCGCGACGACCCCGAGCAAGTATGTGATCAGCGTGGATCAGGGCAATACAGGGACGAACAAGTTCAAGGTGATAGCCCAGAAAAAGATCTATTCCTACGCGTCCACCGACATCGTGACCCTCACCGTGACTTCCACGACCCCGGATGCCGGTCCGGTGGTGTCCAACGAGGATGCCTTGAAGTTTTCACTGTTCAAGTTGATCTTCAATTGATTTCCAGGTCGATTTTGAGCCGATCTACAATCGAATGGAGCTTTGCCTGAGCCGGGCACGGCTCCCCTCCCGGTTTTCCTGCCGGGCGACAATATCCACGCAGGGAAGGCAACCGTGATGCAACAGGGGTGGGAAAGGTAAGACTGTGCCCTTGTACGCTTTGTGCCCGGGGGAATGCTCCTCCGGGCACAAAGCGTTTCGGGACATTGCCGGTTACTTCGTCAATTCCCTCCAGGAGACGATGCCGCTTCTCATCGCCTGGGCGGGGCTGAAGCTGACTTCGAAGATGGAACTCGTACTCATCTGCGTGAAGGTTTTGCCTCCCGATTCCTTGCCCACGTGAATGGCGACCTGGGAGGGCAGTCCGACGCCTATGTCGACTTTTGCGTTGAGCTGCTTCAGCGTTTTTCCGTCGACTGTCACGGTGTTCGAATTTGTGCCGATGATGCTGCTCTGGTAGGCCGTTCCCGTCTGGTAATACAGGGCGTAAAGGCTGCTGCTTCCGGAAAAGCCGCAGATGTCGGAGTTCGGCGTGAAAGACGTAAAGATGGTCAGACCGCCGATTATGGCCGGTTTGACCAGCACGCGCTCGCTGGGATACCCCGTGGTTGTGGTGAGGTTCCGCACGAAACCGGACTTGGAGTCGAACTGGTCGACCAGGTTGGCCCACAGGTGCTGGCTCGAGTCGGGAAGCCCGGTCACGTATCCCGTTTCGTAGACGTTGACGTTCGATACGTCGACGAGGTCGGTGCTTGCCGTCACCGCCGAGGAGCACGTCCCCCAGAGGAAGCTGCAGGGGTCCTTGATTCCGTAAAAAGCCTGCTGATCGCCGTTGGTTTTGTCCTGGGTGGCGAGATAGCGTCCGGTGCCGAAATAGACCCACACCTTTTCTTCGATCTGCGCCAGAGAGGGCGCCGCCGTGATCGGTTTGCCCACGTCGACGAGCGTGCTGATGGACCAGTTGTTGACGTCCCAATCGGGATCGTCTTCCGCATCGTTGCTGTCCGTGGCGATGCGATACATCTTCCCGAGATAGCTCCCGCTCGACTTGATGACGCTGCCGATGTAGATCGCGTCGACGTCGTAGTTCGGATCGCCGTCGTCATCCGAGTCGATGGCCGAGGGGGACCCCATGAACTGGGTGGCGCTTCCCCCGGGACTCGGCGCGGTAAAGGTTCTCTGCACCGCCCCCGTCAGCAGATCCACGATGTATACGTAGCCCTCTCCGGCCGGGTCGCCGTTCAGGTCGTAAGGACCGTTGCCCAGGGCGATCGACCATCTCTGATTGGCGTAGGCCACGGCGTCCGGGCCGGCGTCGCCGTTTTGAACTCGGAGCACCGTCGGGTAGTTGAGGGTGTAGCCCATCTGGTCGAAGCGCTTCTCCCAGAGCAGTTGCGGGTTGGCGGGATCGGTGATGTCGATGGCGAAGAAGGCCGACTTGAACGTTTGCGTGGCCTTGTTTGTGCCGTTGAAGGTCGCGGTGAACGATATGGGCGGACCGCCGAACCCCATGCCGCAGATCAGGATGGTCCCCCAGCCGTACGGATGGGTGCCGGAGGGACTGTTGTATTCCGTGCTGAAGATCCTGGCATCGATGATCTTCGGTTTGGCGTCCACGTAATAGACGTGCGGGTAACCCGGACACGTCAGCCATTTGAGGTGAGGCAGGACGTTGTTGGGAATGTAAGCCCAGGCCTCTTCGCCGAGGGTCTTCCCCGTTTCGACTTCGACCCATGCGTCCTCCACAACGTCGGTAGTGGAGGGATTGTCTCCCGTGTGCAGGATTCCGCCGTAGAAGGCGTGGAGCATGCCGTCGTTGGCTCCCGCGTACACGTAGGTCGGACGGGCCTTGTATTTGTTGTAGTAGGCCATGTAGGTCTTGTCGCCGTAGATGAGGTCGTAGTTCTCCAGGGGTTTGGAGACGGGCGTCGGGCTCGAGTGGACGATGTCGCCGAGGAGGTAATGTGTGCCGTCGAGCACCCGGTTTCTGAACCCCGTTACCTCGTTGCCCCGGATGTAGGTGATGATGTTGTCCCGCTCCGTGGTGGAGGCGGCCTGCAGAAAAGGCCCGATCGACGCCTTGTTGGTCAGGTTGAACTCGATGAACTCGCCGGAGTCTACGGTTCCGTCGAGGTTCTTGTCGATAAAAGTCTTGAGCACGCGGTTGGCCGTGGTTTTCTGGCCGAGCTGTTTCGCAGCCTCCCATAGCGGCTTGATCTCCGACAGGGCGACAGTGGACTCCGGTAAGGCCGTGTCGGGGACGCCGTCTCCGTTGGCGTCGGAATAACGGTCTACGACGGTGGTGCTGGAGTCCGTATCGAAACGGATCTTGACGATCTTGTTCTGGGAGAGCACGAGCGATTGGCTCTGCCCGGTGTCCTCCCGGATGTTTCCGTAGGCGTCGACCCAGAGGGAGTGCATGAAACCCATCCATGACGCGCTGGTAAGGCCGTCCGTGGCGTAGCGGAGCGGTTCGTAATAGGCCTGGTACATCTGACCTTCGCCGCTTTCCGACGACGTGACGAGGGATGCGGCGGTTCCGGAGGAGGACCGGACCAGGATGTCGTTGAAAATCTTGAGCATCGCGGCTTCGAAGTCGGCTCCGGATTCGGCGTGGGACATGTTCTTAGGCCAGGTG